>JBGTGK010000218.1:0-25037 GCA_041746795.1 Phormidesmis sp. | reverse complement strand
GTCAGCCCCGCGCGAATGAGCTGTGAGTGGTACAGCTCCGCCTGCTCTAGTGGCCCTGTCCAGACGATAGCCTGCCCTTCGTTGTGAATTTTATCGGCCAGATCCCAGGCCTGGTCACTGTTAAGGCCAGGAATATAGGTCGTCAGGGTTTTCACAACGTGATCAAACGTGTTGTGGTCGTCATTGAGCACAATGATTTTATAGTTCGGATATTTTTCTTTAACAACGCTACTCGCCCGTTGCTTTACTGCCGCTGGCGAAGCTGACGCCGATCTCCATGTCCTTTTAGGAATCTCTAAGCTAGGAACCATCGCGATCGCACAACTCATAAATCTTCTGGGATGCTTTGACTACCCTATACACTACACCCCTATATTACATAACGTCAGCCTGCGAAAGCCCACACACGCAGGAAAGATTTTAGCTGACGGTAATCACCCGTTTTTATCTATCTGCTTCAAGTTGTTTTTCGGAAAACCGAAAATAACTGTCGTAACAGCCGTATGTCAGTGGCTCTAGCTAGCGACAACAAATTCAAAAGCAGTGAGGTTATCTCATCTGTTTTGACATAAAGAACAACTGCATACTAAAGCTGTTGAGAAGCCTAAACACGAAACGGCAGATCCGAAACGGCAGACAAGAAGCTTAACTACAACCCAATCAAACAACAACTATGAAGACGGAAACCATTTCACAGGCAGCCTACATCACTTTTATCGGTCAAATCACCGGCAATCAGGTTTGGCGTGTCATCCTTCGCCCTCATAGCCGCATCGACTATCACCTCAAGCCCGAGTTCGGCGGAGCCCGCTACACCACGACTCAGCCAGCAGCGGCATCAGACGATCTGTTAGGTCTGCTTCGTACTCATCAGGTTGAATTTTCAACAGTAGCTGATACTTCAGGGGCGGCGGCAAGCCTAGTTGGGCTGCTGATTTCTACCGGTGCTTTAGTCGGTGCCTTTGCCTGGCTAACAAGAAGCGGTGCAGGTGGACTGAGTGATGGCATCGGTAGCGTCATGGGCACTGGCAAAAGCAAAGCTCGCACCTACTCTCCTAGCGCAAGTAAGTCGAAAAGCCAGGGAAAAGCAGCCGTCACCTTTGCAGATGTAGCAGGCGTTGATGAGGCTAAACAAGAGCTTAAAGAAGTGGTTGATTTTCTCAAAGATGGTGAGAAGTATCGAAAAATCGGCGCAAAAATGCCCAAAGGCGTACTTTTGGTAGGGCCTCCCGGCACTGGGAAAACGCTCTTAGCAAAAGCAGTTGCGGGAGAGGCCAACGTTCCTTTTTTCAGCATTGCGGCTTCGGAGTTTGTGGAAATGTACGTGGGCGTTGGCGCTTCACGCGTGAGAGACTTGTTCAACAAAGCTAAAAAGCAGGCTCCTTGCATTGTGTTTATTGACGAGCTAGATGCCATCGGCAAGTCTCGCAGCAATGGCAATCCTAACGGCGGCAATGATGAGCGCGAGCAAACGCTCAATCAGCTGCTGACCGAAATGGACGGCTTTGATGGCAATGCAGGCGTCATTTTAATTGCAGCTACCAACCGACCTGAGATTTTAGATCCGGCGCTGAAGCGGGCGGGACGATTTGACCGTCAGGTGCTGGTAGACAGACCTGATCGAAGCGGACGGCTAGAGATATTACAGGTGCATTCTCAAGCGGTGGTCATGAGTGACGCTGTGGATTTGGCGGCGATCGCGACCCAAACCTCAGGTTTTGCAGGCGCTGACTTAGCCAACCTCGTGAATGAAGCGGCCTTGCTAGCGGCTCGTAACAACCGTCAGGCGGTAACCACTGCGGACTTTAACGAAGCGATTGAGCGGATAGTTGCTGGGTTGGAGAAGCGATCGCGCATTCTTTCACCCACCGAGCGCAAAACCGTCGCCTATCACGAAGTCGGCCATGCCATCGTCGGTGCGCTCATGCCCGGTGGCCATCAGGTCTCCAAAATCTCTATCGTCCCTCGCGGCCAGGGTGCCCTCGGCTACACGATGCAAACGCCACAGGAAGACCGCTTCCTGATGCTAGAAGACGAGCTACGCGGACAGCTCGCCACCCTGCTAGGCGGACGCTCAGCCGAAGAAGTCGTTTTCGGCAAAGTCTCCAGCGGTGCTAGCGACGACATCCAAAAAGCGACTGACCTGGCAGAACGCGCCATCACTCAATACGGCATGGCTCCTAGCCTTGGCCCGATCGCCTTTGAGAAAGCATCGTCACAGTTTTTAGACGGTGGCAGCACCCGGCGCGCCATGGGGGGCGAAGTTGCCGCTGAAATTGACCGACTCGTCAAACAGTCAATCGATCAGGCGCACAGCACAGCCCTTGTCATCCTTGAGCTAAATCGCGATTTGCTAGAAACAATGGCCCAAGATCTCCTAGCGGATGAAGTGCTCGAAGGCGATCGGCTGACAATGCTGCTGGCTCAAGCTAAAGCACCTGTAAACGCGCAAATTTGGCTAGCGACGGGTCAAGTTGCTTAAAGGTTAGCCTTTAGCAATACCTATTCGTAGTGGCTCCACATACGCAATATTTTGACTATTTTGTGCTCTTCTAAAACCTGATACACCAGTCGATGCTGGATGTTAATTCGCCGTGAATAGTATCCACTCAAATCGCCTGAGAGCTTTTCGTAGGGAGCTTCGTACGGATTTTCATGAAGCGTTTCTATCAGCTTACGAGCCTTATCTTCCATTCCAGCTTTTGATAGCTTTTTCGCGTCCTTTGCAGCCTGCTTAGATAAAATAATTTTCCATGTCACCACTCTAAGTCCTCTAGGGGTATACCGTCCTCAAGCGGCTCTGCCGCAGCCCTTTTAATGGATTCAGCCATACCTGGAATGCTGGTGAGATAAATAGTTTCTTGAATTGCATCCCAATCTTCTTTAGAAACCAGGACGGCGGCACTCCTTTTTCCAGAGATAACCACTGGCTTATGGTGTTCGGCAACATCATCTATAAGCCTGTATAGACTATCTCTAGCTTCTCGAACCGATAAATAATCCATAAGTAAACAAGATATTGAGGTACCGTTTCTAGTACCACTATAGCTCGTTTGCTGATGAATATTTATTCGAGAATAGTATCGCTATAGCAGCAGAGACTTTGTTTTATCGACAGCGCCTAAGGCGACGAGATTTTCGATCTGGAGGCTGCTCAAGCCTTTGATTCCTTCTATCTTGATGTTTTCGTAGGGGCGATCGCGCTCAATCAAAGGTCTCAAAGCCTGTTCAGCAGGGTCTTTTTCTATCTGACTCAAGTCACCCATTCGAATCATTTCATCTAAGCCACCGCTAATCACGTACCTGCCGTTTGGGCTAAAGGCCACCGAGCGAATTCCCCCCGATAGTCCCCGATAGTCTGTTGGTCTAAGGACAACACACTGCTCTTCTGAGTTTGAGGCCTGCAAATCCCAAAGGTACAAAAGCTGATCGTCGCCGCCCGCTGCTAGGTACCTGCCATTAGGGCTGAAGGCAACCGCTTTTATCCCTAAGTCAGCATTGGCGAAACGGTAAACAATCTGCGAGCTTTTCATATCGTATAAAATCACCGTGGCATCATCACTGCCACTGGCCACCATTGTGCCATCGGGGCTATAAGCAACAGAACAGATCCGGTGATCGTGCTGCGCTAATGGAGAGGAAATATCTTCTTTAATGTCCCATCGCCGCACGACCTGATCGTCGCCCCCGCTGATTAGATAGCGACTGTTGGTTGGGTCAAATTCAACCGAACGAATCCAGGCGTCAGAGGGTTTTAGCACTCTGCGGCAAAAGCCAGATGCCGTGTTCCAAACCCTAATAGTACAGTCATCGCCACCGCTAACTAAAAACCGCCCGTGGCTGCTAAAGGCTACCGTTCGTACCCAGTTGTTGTGGCCGGTTAAGGTGGTCAGGCACTGTCCAGTTTCGGTATTCCACAGGCGAATGGTATGGTCATCGCTAGCGCTGGCAATCCGAGCGTGCTGTAGATCTACCGCGACTGACCAAATGCGCCCCTGATGAAACGGCAGCGTAGCTCGACGCGTACCTTGGGTATCCCACACCGATAGCTCACCGCGATCGCCCCCGCCAATCACGCGATCATCACTTAAAAAAGCCACCGCCCGAATGCCATTGGTGTAGCCCCGATAGGTTCTCACAGGCCGAACGTTAACGCTCTGCGGCTGATTTTCTGGCTGATTTTCTACGGACGCTTCTACCTGCCATAGCATCAGAGATTGCTTATCACCGCCTGCTGAGAGCAATAGCTTGTTTCCCTGCTGCTGAAAGGCTACTGACCAGATGCGGCTTTGCCCCGTGGAAACGTCTTTGATATGTTTGAGCGTGTTCAAATCCCACAGCGTAATTTGACAGTCATCGCCGCCGCTAGCGAGCAGCCCACCGACGCTAATAGCGACCGATCGAACCTGATCTGCGGGCCGCACAAACGTTTTCTTCAGCTTGCCGATTTCTGCATCCCACACCCGCAGCGTTTTATCCGCACCGCCGCTCACCAGTCGCTGGCTATCAGGGCTGAAGCTCAGCGTATGCACCATCGCTTTATGACCTGTCAGCCTGATCGGTAAAGGCGCTTCGTCTGCCGATTGCAACAGCTGATCGACCGGCCAGAGGCGAATGAGGCAGTCATCACCGCCGCTCGCCAGCCATCGACCGTCCGGACTAAAAGCCAGGGCTCGAATTCGGTTTTTAGCCTGAAGCTGTGACCTCTCGCCTGCCTGGTCGGCAAACCGATGGAGCAAGCAACCGTCACGCGAGCGATACAGCGTGATTTTATCGTCGCCACCGCTGGCAATGATTTCACCGTCGTCGCTGACGGCTACGGTATGTACCCAGTCGTGGGCAGACTTTTGCCAAACCTGGGTAGGCTGGCTGAGCCCTGGCGGATTGTTAGTCGGTAAGCGCCATAGTCTAAGCCAGTTATCATCACCGCCAGTGACTAAAAGAGACTTGTTAGGGATGAAGGCGATCGCCCTTACCCAGCCGCTGTGCGCTGCCCACTGAGCGCACTTTTGGGCGCATGTTTGGGTGAGCTTTTGGCTGCTAGACTTGTCCGCCAGGGTTGGCCACAAATGCACCATGCCGCTAGCATCTCCTGCGGCTAAAAGCGGCGGCTGGGCGCGCGAAAATGTGTTTGAAAAAGCGATCGCCATCACATCGCTAAAAGTTTCTGTAAAAACAGAGCGTTCTAGCTCACACCGATTGAAGCTCACTTCTTGGAGCTTCACTTTTTGCAAATAGGCCTGCCAAATCGTCATCTCAGAAAAGTCTTTGCCAATCAGCCGCTCACCCTGCGAGAGCTGCACCAGCAAATTCACAAAATTCCCGCCAGCATAGCCCAGTCGATGAGGGTTATGAACTCTAAACTGGTGAAGGCGATCGCTCAAATACTCATCTACTTGATAGAGGCTTTTACAGTGGTTTCGCAAGCGCTCTAATATAGGATGAACAATATTCTTGAGCTGAAACTCTCTGATGCCATCTTCCGCATCTGCCTTCATCAGGGCATGGTCATTAAATAGCTGTAAATCGTGCCGCATCAAGTCCTGAAAAACAGCGCGAATAAATCGATCAAGCACATACCCAGCTACGATCGGATGTAGCTGAAACGAGGGTATGCTGTCTTTTCGCTTAACCTGTATGAGCGATCGCCGCTGTAAAGACCGCAGCGTATAAAGCACGTTGCTCTTATGATCTTTAGCAACAATATCTCCTTTCAAGTCTTCTAGGGTGCAGGGCTGATGGTTAATCGCCAGCCAGTACATCACCTCTTTTTCGGTAGGCGGCAGTCGTTTGAACTGGGTTTTTAAGATGCTTCTCAGGTCATCAAAAACAGAAATATCCTGTTCCAAAAAGTCTCGAATGCTGCCGTAAAAAACGTCTCTTACGGTATTGGCTGAGAGCTTTAGCGCCATAGGATGACCACAGTAGCGAATGGCCAGATCCCGGTAGTCTATAGATTTTCCTTTTAGGCAAAACGTTTTGAGCAGCGCTTCGGCTTCTAGCTCATTCAAGCCTTCTAGCGTATACAGCTTATCGCTCGCATCATTATCAGCAAAAGAAAACAGCTCTGCTGGCTTTTCGCGGCTGGTCACTATCAGGCAGCTCATTTGACGGGGCTCGCCTTGAGGCTCACAGTCTTTAAGTGCCCTCAGCAGCTTGCCATATATCTCAAATCCCGCTTTGTAAAGGCTGGCCTGCTGCTGCCGAGTAACGTGAAAAGTAGGGGCTCGGTGAGTGTCGCTCGGGGGGCCATCGACCCAATATTTTTCTTTATAGTCTGTCTGGGTAGCAGTGGTTTCGGTGGTTTTTCGGCTGCTGTAGCTTTTAAAAATGCTGTCAAAGCCATCCAAAACAATCAGGCAGCACTGCTGAGCGATCTGCGCTGCTAGCTGTTTAGTCCAATGCTCATCGAGATCATCAGCCGAAACGGCAACTGTTGGGCTGCTTGTGAGAGCTGACGAGTCGGCTTCTGCCCATCTCGATCGGTGTAGGGTAATCGTGGGAGAGTGGTGGGTCTGTAGCTTGGTTTGCAGCGATCGCAGCAAATCTTCCGGCGGCTTAGTAGCATCCATCGCTAGCCACACAACCTTTTGAAACCGGCCTCCTACATTTTCAGCGAGCCTGCGAGCCAGGTAGCTCTTGCCAATGCCGCCGATGCCACAAATCGCCAGCACCTTCGGAACTTTTGTAGGCTCAACCATCCAATTCTCTAGCTGGCTCAGCGGCCCGCTTTGCCCCTCAAATGCATTAAGCGTCGGCGCATCGCCCCAGTCGTAGCTAGTTTTAGCCTCAGCTAACTCGCCAGTCAAGTCAGGGTCATACTCCAGGAGCGTTGCTTCTAGTGAGGCTAGCTTACCGGGGCCTTTGCCCTTAATTCCAAACTTTTTATACACCTCACCTAGTCGCTTACGAGCGGCTGCCTCAGAAATATCCAGCTGTTTGGCGATGTCCTTGCTTTTACGCTTGCTCAAGGCCAGCTTCAGCGCTTCTAGCTCCCCTTCGGATACTCTATTGTCTCTGGCAAGCTGATTGAGGAATCTCTCTGGAATTTCTGGGGATCTCACAGGCTCACTATTCTTTTAATACAAAACGACTATCTATACAGAACGACTTCTATAACTAATCATCAGAAATTTGCTCAGAAATTTGAAGAGTGCGCGCCTGATAATACCGTGGCAGCATCACTTTTTACTGCTCACATAGCCTACCTCAAACCAGATAGTGTGAGATCTCTCATTACAAACACTTTAAAAAACTGAGCCTATTGGCTGAAAACCCGAACTGCTTTGCAGTCCACAGCAATTAAAGCCCCCTTGGCAAGACAGGAAATCCGTGAATTTAGGGGTGCCATTGCAAAAACCCTAAATTGCCGCTATCTTTAATGTGAGAAGTGTGTGAGGCAAATGTACGGGCTGCCGTGAAGGTTTATCAAGTGTCATCTCACTTGTATCAATTTCATCTATATACCCTCTCACCTGTCAGTTCAGTAACCCATCGGTTTCTCCCTATTAAGCAGGCAGAATGATGACCCACTCTACTTCTGACCATTCGTTTAGTAAGCCGGTTCACGCTTTTAACCGGTTCCTTCCATTTCCCTGGTTTTCATCCATCGCCTGGGTTAGCAACTTCCTGAATATCGCAGACGTAAGCAAGATACCTGGACAAATGCCTGATCGGGGTGCCGTTTTTACTCAACTTTTTACCCGAAGTAAAAATGGTGATGAGGTATTTCAACCACCCATCTATCTATCCAATATGCAGCCAGATTTGGCTGACAAGGAGACGTTCATGCAAAACTCACTCAGTCCTCAAAACCTGGTTGAAGTTGACTATTCCAATAGTTCTTCTATGTACGGTGCGCCTAACCAGAGTCCCGAGTTTCGAGTACGATCAGAGCCGCAGCTAAACGGTAATGCCAACCGCGAAAAAGTGGTTCCTCTCAATGACGCTTCAGCAGATGGCGTTAGCGTAGACAGCGTTGGAGAAGATGCTCGTCAGCTAGCGGCGCTCAGCAGCGAGCTAAAATTTGTGATTCATCTGCTGGCCGACCTTAAGGCTGAGCTAAGGGTCGCAAAAGAGGAGATTCGAAGCCTTCACCAAATGGAGCAGCGGACTTACGATCGGATGTCTCAGTTTGAGCAACGGCAGCAGCAGGCAGAGATTCGGCGGAACCGGCTCCACCACAGTCAAAACCAGCAGCTTGAGCGCAGACTGCAAAGCACTATGGCAGGACTCATCGCAACGGCCTTGCACAACGCTATAGAGCGAATAGGACTTGCTCGTAAAGTGCGAAGTACGGCTGTTCCTGAGCCTGCTACAAAGCCCTCGACCTACAGCGTGCCTAAGCGCAAAAACACCGGTATCTACCGGCTAAACTAACCTGCGTTTAGTGCTTACCTGGCATCAGCCGGGCTCATTATTTGAGCCCTATCATTCATAAAAAAAGCCCTAGTGCAGACTTTATCTGTACCAGGGCTTTTGCATAGCGAGCTACTGAGGCTGTACTTAAAGCGCTACTCCTCACCGCCCATAATTTTAGGCACCTTAAAGAAGTCCTCTTCACGATCGGGGGAGCTGTTGAGAATGTCTTCGCGACCGGCAAAGGTTACTAGCCGATCGGGGCGAGTAATGTTGCTCACTTCAATCGCCCGAGTAGTGGGCGGCACGTCTGTGGTGTCTAGCTCATCGAGCTGCTGAACGTAATCTAAAATGCTGTTGAGCTGGCCCGTAAACTGCTGTTCTTCGGCTTCGCTGAGTTCTAGTCGAGCGAGGCTGGCGACTTTGCGAACTTGGTCGATATCGATCATGGGTCAGCCCGTAATGTAAACGTTGGATAAGCGTTGAATAAACGTCGGGATAGGCGGTATTAAAGCCCAGCTGTCTCAAACGGTGTCGAGATTCAATCGGCCTGTGATTTTCAGCCAGTTTTGCGCTTCGAGATAGTTGTTAGGGGCCATGCGAACGGCTTCTAGCCAGTAGCGGGCGGCTTCGTCGTAAAGGTTATTGGCTTCGGCGTTATCACCGGCTGACTCTGCCTTCTCGCCTCGGTAGTGATATATCACCGCTGTGTTATTCAGCGCCTGAATCATGCGGGGGTTTAGCTCTAGCGCTTCTTTGTAGAAGGAGAGCGCTTCGTCGTGCTCGCCGTTGCTCGCGTGAATTAGCCCCATGTTGTAAAGGATGTAGCCTCTGTCGTAGGGATCTTCTTCTAAGGTGAGCGCTTCGCGGTAGTTGTCCATAGCTTCGGCGTATTCACCATCACCCTGGGCAGACATGCCGTCTCGATAGTAGGCAAAGGCTTCTTTGGCCTGCTTCTTGGCCGGTAGCAGCTTCAAAATCATGTCGGCCATGACGGTGAAAGACTTGTCGATGAAGTTGTCGTTCTTCTGAGTTCTTGGCATGAAAATCCTGGGGGCTTCGCTGATGCTTTTGAGACGTTTGCTTTAGGGAGTGTGAATTTCCTTTATCAAGAGTATCAAATGGCAGCAGGTGCGATCGCTCTACCGTAACGCAGCGTAACGCAGCATGGTAGAACTTGCAGGCTGAGGGCTCACTGGCTCAGCCAAACTCACCTGCTCGATTAAGAAGTTTACCAGCTCACCCATGGTTTCAAAGTCGGCCTCGTCGAATCTATCGCTCAGGTCTAAACCGAAGCGCTGGTAAAAGTCTTCGCAAAAAGTGATAGACCAGTCGAACCAGCAGACCAGTGGAAAGTGCAGATCGTCGTTGAGGCGATCGCTAGGGCGCACCCGGCTCAGCTCTAGGCCCGAATACTCACTAAAGCGCTCATAGACGAATGAAAGCATAGACTGCACGCGGTCGGTGTAATGGTCGCGCTGGCAAAAGGTTAGGCACCAGGTAGCAATGCTGAGCGGCTGGCGAGCCCGTTTGTGCATAGTCTCATTCACCTGATGGCGGACGCTCAGGTCAGGGCTCATGTCTGAGTAAGCGTTGATGCTGCTAATCAAATTGTTGAGCTGACCAGTTATAGGCTGCGTAATCATAGGGGATACCGATTCCGAAGAAACCATCAAATCATTGTGTGTTCAATATGCCCACCCATCCTAGAGAAATTACGGTATCTTTTCTCACCTGATGTACTGAAATTGAGTTCTAGCTGCTCAAGCTGACGCGTTTTAGCCAGATTTTATCTTCAATAAATCGCTACGGTTCGTGCGCTGAGCTGGTTTACGGCACAGATAGAAGGAAGCTAAGTAGTTGCGCCAGTTGACATTTCCAGCGCTTTGGCTGAATATTTCTTTTCAATCGCGCCAGCCGTCATGGGCTTGCCCACCCAAAAGCCCTGCAAGTAATCACAGGCGTACTGAGTGAGCAGCGCTTGCTCTGCTGGATTCTCGACGCCTTCGGCAACCACTTTAAGCCCCAACCGATGGGCTAGCTCAATAGTGGACTGTAAAATTGCCTGATTTTTAGGATCGTGGTTGGCTCCCCGCACGAAGCAGTTGTCAATTTTCAACGTATCTATCGGCAGCTCTTTGAGATAGCTCAGTGATGAATAGCCCGTGCCAAAGTCATCAATGGCCGTGCGAATGCCAAGCGCTTTTAGCTCGGTTAAGATCGCGATCGCCGATCCGGCATCCTGCATCAGCGCCGTTTCCGTGACCTCTAGCTCCAGTTCATCGGGGGCGAGTCCCGTAGTGGCCAGCGTGTTTTTAATGGAGTCAATCAGGTTGGGCTGATTGAACTGAACGCTAGAGAGGTTAATGGATATATACTTCATACCCAGGTTCGAATCCTGCCAACGCTTGGCCTGGGCGCAGGACGTTTCGAGCACCCACTGGCCAATTTCTACAATCAGGCCGGTTTCTTCTGCTAAGGGCACAAACTTAGCCGGTGAGATGTAGCCATGTTCAGGATGACGCCAGCGAATTAGCGCTTCACAGCCTTCGACCCTGCCATTGCTGAGGTTGAGCTGCGGCTGGTAATACACCTCAAACTCACGGCGCTCTAGGGCATAGCGGAGCCAGGTTTCCATGGCGATTTGGTCGCTGAAGGCCACTGGCATATCAGAGCGGTAAAACTGGCAGTAGTTGCTTTTTTGCTTTTTAGCAGATTCCAGGGCGGCGTCGGCTTGGCGCAGCAGCGTATAGATGTCTTCGCTCTGGTGGAGTAAGAAAGCAACGCCAATGCTAGTGGTGACGAAGACTTCTTGTCCGGGTAGTGAAAAGGAACGGCTGAGGGCATCCATCAGGTTTTCAGCGGTTTCTCTGGCCTGCTGGGGGCGTTCTAGGTTAGGCAACACGACTGCAAACTGGTTGGCCGTCAGCCTGGCGAGCGTTGCACTTTTCGGCAGGCAGGCCCGCATTCGACGGGTGGATGCCTTGAGCAGTTCGTCTCCAGCGGGGTAGCCCATCACGGTGTTTACCAGCCGCAGACGATCCAGGCTTACCGACATAAAAGCTAGCGTCTGCTGGCTGCTGTGCGCTGCGGCGATCGCCTGACTCAGGCGCTGGTGGAGCAGGCGATAGTTGGGCAAGTCGGTCAGGCTGTCGTAGTGGGCCAGCCGGTTGATTTGCTCGGCGGTGTTGCGCAGCGTGGCCAGGTACAGCTCGCTGATAGCGGTTTGCCGTTTGATGCGGGCGGCGATCGCGTTGGTAATTTCAGCGGGGCTCACGGGGTAGGTGATGCAGTCGTCTGCGCCTAGCTCCATGGCCCGGCGAATGTGCGATCGCTCACTCACTTCTGTGAGCATAATAAAAGGCGTCGGCCGCAGCTCAGAGTCCCGGCGCATCGCTTCGAGCACCTGATGCCCGTTCAGGCTGGGTTCTTTAGAGACAAACGTAGCGCTGCATATAACCACGTCAGGGCGATGCTGACAACCTGCCTTAATACCAGCAGAACCATTGTCGGCGGTGTTGACCAAAAACTTTTCTGCCTTCAGATGGCTGACCAGCTCGCTTCGCCTAACGCCGGGGCTTTCAATGACTAAAACTTTTTGCATGGACGTGTTTTTAGCTTTTTTGTCTCTTCAAGTGACTTAAAAAAAGTGACCTGTAAGAAACGATCAAAAGACGTAGGTTAGTAAGATTGGCCAACTCAGCAGTTTAATTGTAGGATTCCCGAGCGATGCGATGTGGGATCAAAGCCAGCTACGATAACTGGCTAAAAATGGCTTAAAGCAAAGGCTATTGAGACTGATGGCTGATGGTAGCTAGGGTATCAAAAAAGCTGGGGTAGGACACCGCTGCTGCTTCGGCTCGCTGAATTTGAGACTTGCCGACAGCGCGAGTGGCTGCGATCGCCAAACTCATCGCAATTCGATGGTCGGTATAGCTATCTAACATCGACCCGGCCAGCTGAGCGTGGGTTCCCATGCCGACGATTTCCATGCCTTCAGGACGCTCGGTTACTTTACCGCCCAGCCGCGTGAGTGATTCGACCATCACGGCCAGGCGATCGCTCTCTTTCACCCGCAGCTCAGCGGCATCTGTAATCGTCGTCGTCCCCTCTGCAAAAAGCGCCGCCACCGCCAGAATCGGCACTTCATCGATCATCCGAGGGATGAGGTCGCCGCCGATGGTGCAACCCTGTAAGGCGCTATGCCGAACCCGCAAGTCGGCAACCGGCTCACCCGTAACGTCTCGTTCATTTTCCAATGTGATGTCGGCATTCATCATAGTCAAGGCGTCTAGCACGCCCGTGCGAGTAGGATTCACGCCCACATTTTTTATCAGCAGATCAGAACCTGGCGTAATTGCGGCGGCAACCAGCCAAAAGGCAGCAGAGCTGATATCGCCAGGGACGATGATGGTTTGGCCAGTGAGCTGGCTAGGGCCGTGGATTGTGACGCTGTGAGTCGCTGCGTCAATGGAAAGGTTTGCGCCGAAGGCTTTGAGCATTCGCTCGCTGTGATCGCGCGAAAGACTGGGCTCGGTGACGATAGTGTCTCCCTTAACAGAGAGGCCCGCGAGCAGCAGGCAGGACTTGACCTGAGCCGAGGCAATTGGAGAGTAATAGTGAAAGGGGCGGAGCTGCTGACCTTTCACGCCTAAAGGTGCCAGCGTGTTTCCGGCTTTACCGGCGATGGCTGCGCCCATTTCTGTGAGGGGGGCAATCACTCGCTTCATCGGGCGGGCGCGGATGGAGGCATCGCCAGTCACGGCAAAAAATTTGTCAGGCTGAGAGGCTAGCAGTCCTAGCATGAGCCGAAATGTGGTGCCAGAATTGCCGGTGTCTAAAACATCGTCGGGTTCTTGCAGCTGCCCGCCTGTGCCTTCGACGGTGATCCATTCGCTTTCTAAATCAGAGATTTTTGCACCCATGGCGCTGAAGCAGGCGGCGGTGCTGCGGGGGTCTTCGCCCAGCAGCAGGCCTTTGATGCGGGTTTGGCCTTGGGCGATCACGCCCAGCATCAGCGCCCGATGCGAAATCGACTTATCGCCTGGAACCGTGATTTCTCCCACAAGCGGCCCGCCCTTGCTGCCATCGATTTCTAACGTTTGATGAGTGCCCTGATCGACTAGCCGTAAAAAGGTCATAACTACACAAAAAAGGTTGACGACAGGCCAAAGCAAGCCCAGCACCAACGATCTTACGCCTCAGCGCTAATCTATTCAATCAACAATCTTTCGCCATTTTCTATCAGCTGCCGGTGAGCCACACCAGATCTAAATGATGTTTCATATCTATCATTGCTGACAATCTACGTTAGAGACGGCTTTGCAGCCCTTAGAGGAAGCTGTGAAAGACAGAAGCTGGCAGAGCTTTGCGATCGCTGACTTCGCCCTTCATCAAGAAGTCATTCTGTTCTCCGGGCACACCCGCCTTCAAGAACAGTACAAGATTATCGAACAGCAAATACGACTTTATATTGTATCTTGCAATTCACTGCATCCTAGCTTAGAAGAGCTAATGGCGGATCGCGAAAGAAAGGGAAAAGCTCTATTACAAAAAATCTCATAAAAAATCTCATATAGAGAAGCCCTCATCATCAGCGCCCAAACAAGGCGCTGACGAGACGCTACCTGTAAATCGGCGCTCCCAAATAGCTTTGGCTGCAACTGTTAAATCCTCTTTCAGCTTACGTCGTGTTCTTGCGAACCAATAAATTAAATAAAGGTAGCAACTTGCGTATTTCAACGGCTTGAGGGATGCCCTTGTTGTTGCCATTACCGCTTACGGTATAGATTTTACTATCTGTACTATTTAAACGATTGAGCGCAATAGTCGTTGACCTGTTTGACGATTGCTGATTCTTTAGTATCTAGCCGCAAAATATCGTCATAGGCGCGATTTCCTTTCGTCTGATACGTATTAAAAACGTCTCTCAAGGCGTCTTCTGTTTTTACATCTATCACCAGCTGCATCGCCTCGCTAGCTGTACTCAAGGAGGCTTTAGAGCCGGTTAGAGCAGTGACGTAGCTTTCTCGGTATTCGTTTAGCTGTGAGTCAGTGATGTTAAGGCCACTGAGGTCTTGAGTCATGTCGTCGAGTTTGCCGGTGGTGGCATTTACAGCGGCGTTGTAGTCGGTGGCGGCGGCCTGCACGTCCTTTAAGTTTTTCGCACCCGATGCTTTGACTTGGGCGCTTTTAATGCTTGCTTCAAACTCTTCCCTGAGGGGCTGGTAGTGCTGGGTAACGTCAGCAAACTGCTTGCACTGCGAGGCGGGAGAGCTACAGCTTGACAGCAGCAGAACGAGGAAGAGAGTCAGGACTGTTTTTTGAAAGGTCGTTTTTTGAAGGGTCATGGAGACGAATGCCGTAAAATGACGGGCCGATTAGCTAGCTATTTTTTGGCCGGTTTTTGGCCAGTTAGCTAACCAGTTTTTAGCCAGTTACTTATATTAGTTTCTAGCGATTGTTTTGAGGATTTCACTTTTGGTATCTAGCGCAGTTCAGCCAACCTCTAACGGAATGCTTGACGAAGCAGCCGTAAGCCTTCACCGCCAGCAGTTTTCAGTGCTAAAGGGCAAGCAGTATTTCAACTATGGGGGGCAGGGGCCGATGGCCGATAGCGCGATCGCTGCCCTCACCCACGCCCAGCAAAAAATTCAAACCGAAGGCCCTTTTTCTAGCGGCGCGTACCAGTGGATACAGGCGCAGGGGGCACAGGTGAGGGGCGCGATCGCCCAAGCCCTCGGCACCACCCCTGAAACCATTTCGCTGACCGAAAACGTCACCGCAGGCTGCAATATCCCCCTGTGGGGACTGCCCTGGCAAAGCGGCGACCATATTTTAATGGGAGACTGCGAGCATCCTGGCGTCGTGGCCGCAGTCGCTGAGCTGAGCCGCCGCTATGAATTAGACGTGAGCACCTGTGCGCTGGCTGACACGCGCAATCAGAAAAATGCTGACAAAGGCCCAGTTGCCGTCATTGAGCAGAATCTACGGCCTAACACGCGGCTGGTGATCATCAGTCATATTCTTTGGAACACCGGTCAGGTTCTCCCCATGAAGGAAATTGTTTCGGTGTGCCACAGCAACGCGCCTCACACCCGAGTATTAGTGGATGCTGCCCAGTCGGCGGGGTCACTGCCATTGGATCAGCCTGGCTGGCGGCTGCCTGAGACAAAGGTGGACTATTACGCCTTTACGGGCCATAAGTGGTGGTGTGGCCCGGCAGGTATTGGGGCGCTTTACGTGCGGCCTGAAGTGCTGGCCGAAACGGCTCCGACCTTTATTGGCTGGCGTGGCATTGAAATGGACGATGCGGGAAATCCGACCGGGTGGCAGCCAGACGGGCGGCGGTACGAGGTGGCGACCGCTGACTATCCGCTGTGGAGCGCTTTGCATCAGGTGATCGCGGTGCAAGCGGAGTGGGGAACGAGCCAGCAGCGATATGAGCAGATCTGTCGGCTGAGTGAGCGGCTGTGGAAAGGACTCAGGGCGATTCCAAACGTAGCCTGCCTGCTAACAGAAGCGCCGCCGCCGTCGGGCCTGGTTTCTTTTCAGCTAATCGGCGATCGCGCTCAGCCCAGCCCTGACTTGCACAACGGCTTAGTTCAGCAGCTAGAGGCCCAAAAGATATACGTGCGAACCTTGCTTTCGCCTCACTGTGTAAGGGCTTGTGTGCATTACCTCACGCTGCCATCGGAGGTAGACGCGCTGGTAGAAAAGGTGAAGGCCTTCGTTGAATAGGTGAAATTCCAAATCCGTATCGGGAAAATCGCTATTTGTATTCCTTGCCCTCATATTCGCGGCAGCCTTCACAAGGCCCGCTAGGATTGGGCGCACAGCGAATAAAGGGCGATCTAGCATTGAGCTGACAGGTAATATCACCGATCACCAGCCCCATACCATCGACATAATGGGCATCAGGATTGCGCGATCGCACAGAAAGCCGCCGAAATCGTTCGTGGCTCGCGTAGTCAGTCGCTAGGTGAATGCTTTGCTGAACCTGCCGACGCGAGTAAAAGCAAAGCAAAAGGCAGATAGCCGCTGGCGTTAGGCCAATCACAATAGTCAGGGCGATGAGCATGGAAGCGTTAAAAGCGTTAGACGAAATGCCACCGCGATCCTAGCGCAACTATTCCTTTTGCTTGGGCTGGAAAGTTGATTTTACATGAAGATCTTTGAGCTGAGCGTCGTCTACGCTAGAGGGCGCGTTGGTGAGCAAATCACGGGCCTGTTGGGTTTTAGGAAAGGCGATCGCCTCCCTGATAGACTGCTCACCCGCGAGCAGCATCACCAGTCGATCTAGCCCATAGGCAATCCCACCGTGGGGAGGCGTACCGTATTCAAACGCCTCCAGCAAAAAGCCAAACTTATCGTCGGCTTCTGCCTTTGAGAGCCCAATTGTCTCAAACACTTTAGCCTGCAAATCAGGCTGATAGATGCGCAGAGAGCCGCCGCCAATTTCGTAGCCGTTGTACACAATATCGTAGGCAACCGCCCGAGCCGTGGTGAGGTCTGCCACATCGTCAGGGTGGGGCGCGGTAAACGGATGGTGCAGGGCTTCGTAGCGGTTTTCGTCGGCGTTCCACTCAAACATGGGGAACTCGGTGATCCACAGCAGGTTAGTTTTGCCCTCGTCGATTAGGTTTAGCTCTTGGGCGATCGCCTGTCTCAGCTTGTCCAACGTTGCATTCACCGTACTCACATCGCCCGCCCCAAACAGCAGCAAATGCCCCGGCTGCGCCCCCGTTCGCTCTAGCAGGGTTTGCGTCTGCTCAGGCGTCAGGTTGTCTTTAATGGCCCCGATGGTGTCAATTTCGCCGCCTTCGCGCACCCGGATATAGGCCACGCCCCGCGCCCCGGCATCAGTCGCCACCTTAAACAAATCGCCTTTAGGCTTGATGCGGACGTTAGAAATCGCCTCGTTACCCCCAGGAATCGGCAGCACCTTCACCAGCCCGCCGCTAGAGATTGCGCCAGAGAATACCTTGAAGCCAGAATCTTGAACGATGTCTGAAACATTGACTAGCTCCAGGCCGTAGCGCGTGTCCGGCTTATCACTGCCGTAGCGATCCATGGCCTCTTTGTAAGTGAGTCGGGGAAGGGGCGTGGGAATGTCAATGCCTTTTACCGTTTTGAAAACGTGAGCCAGCAGTCGCTCGTTCAGGGCAAGAATTTCCGCCTCGTCCATAAAGCTCATTTCCATATCGAGCTGTGTGAACTCAGGCTGACGATCGGCTCTGAGATCTTCATCGCGGAAGCAGCGGGCAACTTGATAGTAGCGATCCATCCCGGCCACCATGAGAATTTGCTTAAATAGCTGCGGCGACTGAGGCAGCGCAAACCATTCACCCTCATTGACCCGAGAAGGCAGGATGAAATCGCGCGCGCCTTCGGGGGTGGAGCGGGTGAGAATGGGGGTTTCTATTTCGATGAAGTCTTCGGTGTCTTCGAGGAAGCGGCGGATGGCCTTGATAATGTCGTGACGCAGGCGCATGTTGCCAGCCATGCGATCGCGCCGCAGATCCAAATACCGATATTTCAGCCGCAGATCTTCCCGCACGTTTTCCTCCTCGGCGGTAGAAATCTGAAAGGGCATCTGCTTACGCACCGCGTTGAGAACCACCAGCTCATCAGCGTAGACTTCCACCCGACCCGTGGGCAGCTTTTCGTTCAGCGAGTCGGTAGGGCGCTGAGTGACGCGGCCTACAACCTTGACGACGTACTCGCTGCGAACGTCCTCAGCGACTGGGTAAGAAGCGGGCGTGCGTTCGGGGTCGCTGACGATTTGGATGATGCCGGTGCGATCACGCAAGTCCAAAAACACCACTCCGCCGTGATCGCGTCTGCGGTCTACCCAGCCATACAGCGTGACCGTTTTTCCGATGTGCTCAGCTCGAAGGTGACCGCAATAAAGGCTACGCATAGCGACACAGCAGGTAAAAAATACCGTAAATAAAACCTTTACATTATGAGCGATCGCCGCCGTTTGCAACAGCTAATATTGACCAGTCTTGATGGTTTTTAGATGAAAAACTGACTAGCTCATCAGTGAAGCGAGATGGATGAGTTCTGGAATGATCAAGGCTTCCATCGCGAGCTTAACGGCTTTGCTAGAGCCGGGAACAGAAAAGATCAGCGTGTTTTTGTGAGCATTTGTGTGAATGCCAGCGACGGCTCTAGAGGCGATCGCCCGCGAGCCAATTTCTGCATAGCTCAGCTGCCTAAAAATTTCACCAAAGCCGGGGAGTTCTTTGGTGAGTAGGCTGGCGATCGCATCATAAGTCGTATCGCGAGGCGCTATCCCCGTACCACCGTTGAGCAGAATGGCCTGAATGTTCGGGCTTGCGGCTAGCCGTTTGACCTCAGCGGCAATGCGCTCAGGCTCATCTTTAACGATTTGGTAGTGGCTCACGACATGCCCCGCATCGGCTAGCCGATCTTTCATCAGCTGACCACTTTTATCCGTATCGGCAGTGCGCGTATCGCTGATTGTCAGCACCGCACACACAACAGATACTGGGTCACCGTCTGGGTGGGGACGAGGAGAATGAGTCGCCATAGCCACACCAAATAAGCCAAAGGTAAATATCGCTAAAGGCAAAAGGAGAAATCGATGCTGAGCTAGTCGTTTTTCGTTAAGCCCAGGCCGTTATCTTTGGAGTAGCGATCCATAAAGCGGATGAAACGATCCCATTCTTCTGGTCCGCGCATCACAAAAACCGCTTCAATACCCGCGGGTTCACCGTTTATGAACTTGCCGTTGACATCTTTGGTAACTAGCTCGCCTTCTTCATCGACCATGTACAGGCCCGTCACTTCTCCGCCTTCATCAACCAGGGCTTTGGGCCGATCAAAGTAAAAGGTGGCCGTACCGTCAGACAGGTCTTTAGCACGAGTGATGCGGACATCAGGGACAACGTCCTCTTTGATCCCGCGCGAGAATTGCATTTCAGCCATGATGGATCTTGGTTACGCCAAATACTAGCCCTAGTCTCTCATTTTATTGAACTTTATTGAACCACTCGCCCGAATAGTTCACCTGAAAGTCGCCTAAAAGCCATCTACAGAAGCTCATCCCAGCACAACCTGTTCAGGAGCGCCCAGAGCGGGCATTTTACCGCTTAATGCTAAGGCCTGGTAAACCATGGCAGAAGCTTCTGCACGGCTAGCTGCACGGCTAGGGCGGAGTTCGGCTAGCATAGGGCGATTGAATACCAAACCTAGCTGAGTGGCAGAGGCGATCGCGGCTGTTGCATAGCTAGGAATAGCCGTGCGGTCAGTAAAAAACTGGAGCGATCGCCCAACATCAGGCGGCGAAACCGTCTGCAAATTTAGACCGCTAACCAGTGAGAGCAAAGCTTGCAACCTGGTTAAAGGAAAGTTGGGATCAAACGTCAGGTCTGGGAAGCCGGAAATGAACCGAGCCCGGTAGACCTGCTGAATCACGGCAGCCGCCCAAAAGTCGTCGGGCACGTCGCGAAAGCGGACGGCGGGGCGCTGCGGCTGTGGATTGAAAGCACCTGCGAGCAAGGCGGCAAACTGAGCCCGCGTCATGGGCGCATCGGGCTGAAAAGTGCCGTCGCGAAAACCGCTGAGCCAGCCTTTTTGCACGAGCGGATCGATAAAGCCTTTGGCCCAGTGCTGGGGCGGTAAGTCGATGAAGTTGGGCAGGGCGAAATCAGCCTGAGCAATAAACGGCGACTTGATTCGCGGGGTTCTACCGATGGCGGCTAGCGCCTGATGAACCAGGGCCGTCGTTTCAGCGCGGCTGATCGGCACGAGGGGGCGCAGCTGGGAAGGGTCGGGATAGCTGACAACAAGCTGACGTTCGGTGGCAGCGGCGACGGGCTCAATGGCATAGCTGGGAATTTGGGCGCGATCGCCATACACCAGCAGCGACTCCGAGCGGCCCCTGCCCAAGCTCAAACCATTCACCAGCGCTACAATAGCCTGCACCCTGGTTAGCGGCGCATTCGGGCGAAAGGTACCGTCTGGAAAGCCTGAAATAAAGCCCTGAGTTTGGGCCTGACGAACGGCCTGAGTGGCCCAAAAGCCAGCGGGCACATCTGAAAAACGAACCAGGGGCTTAGTCGCTGGAGTATTGGGAAAAGAAGCGGCAATCAGGGCCGCAAACTGGGCGCGGGTGACCTGACTATCGGGCTGAAAAGTACCGTCTAAAAAGCCCTTGACCAGATTTTTCTCCGCTAGCGCCTCGACAAAGGGCGCTGACCAGTGCCCAACCAAATCATCGAAGCGACTCTCTAGGCTCAGACCTGCTAAAGGATCGGTATCGCTTTTGGGAGGCTCTAGCGGCATTGGCGTCGGCTCTGCGTTACCGAGTAAAACCGGCGGTATGGCCACTTCATCTGGAATTTCGCTAGGCAGATAGCTCACCTGACCCTGCACGCGAATGGGATTAATTTTATTGCCAGCCGTCGCAATTGGCGCAGCGGTGTCGTTGCGAACGTCGTAGGTTTTGCCTTCAAACTGGTTACCGCCTAAGTCTTGAGGCTGGCCGATATCGGGCGCGGCGCTATCTTGTAGCCATAGCCCGGTTTCTTGCGAGGCGATCGCCTGATTTTTCCGCAGCACAGGACGCGCTGAGTTAGCCACTATCACGCCGCACCGATTGCCGGTTAGCTGATTGCCAATCACCAGGGGAGCCGCCTGAGCGCTAATCGTAATGCCGTAGCCCGTGCGCTCAAATCGATTTTGCCGCACCTCGCCTTTAGCCTGAGCGCTCATAGAAAGGCCGGTTACGCCGTTATCAATGAACTCATTTTTAGAAATAAAAGGACGAGCTTGGCCAGCCGCTAACACGCCGTGCTGCTCAGAGTTCACCAGTCGGTTGTTGACAATCAGCGCGGCCCCTTCAGCGGTGAGAATGCCGCTGCCCTTGGGATTGGTAATGGTGACCTCTCGAATTTGAGCGCGATCGCCCAGCACCACGGCTACACTTTGAGAACCCAAATTCTGCACGTTAAAATTGCCGCCACCGCTAATAACGACCGCCTGATTAGCAGTGCCTGCCACCGTAACCCCAGCAGGCACCACGAGAGGAAACTGTTCACCGCTCTGTTCACCACTCTGTTCACCGCTCTGATACGTACCTGGGGCAAGCTGCACGATATCGCTAGGTCGAGCTTGCCGCAAGGCTCGGGCAACTGTCCTAAAAGGAAACTGAGCGGTGCCTTCATCACTATCTTGACCGGCAGGACTCACGTAAACAACGGACATAGAGCAAACCCAGAGAATTGAACGAAAGCTGGCCTAAGAACTAACAAATTTTGCCACGTCAACCGTCAGATAAACAATTCCGGGCTAACACGGTAGCCGTTAGAATGAAAACATACCCCTAAGCTCACCCGTCAAGCTCACCCGTCAAGCTCATCGGTTAAGCTCGCAGTGGGTGCGCACAGTTTTGACGAAAAGCCCGCTAACAGCACGCGATTCCCTATGGCAGATTGGCTAGAACATACCGTCCATGTAGACGTAGACGCCTCATTAGAAAAGGTTTGGCAAATGTGGTCTGACCTAGAGCAGATGCCCAGCTGGATGAAGTGGATTGACTCTGTAGAAATATTGGAGGACAACCCCGATCTGTCACGGTGGAGCCTGAAAACGGGCGGGCTATCGTTTTCGTGGCTCTCGCGAATTGCCAGCATCATTCCTCAGCAGATTATCCAGTGGGAGTCGGTAGATGGGCTGCCTAACAAAGGGGCGATTCGCTTCTATGGTCGCAAAGACGGCTCCAGCACGGTGAAAATGACGATTGCCTATGCGCTGCCCGGAATTTTGGCGCGGCTGATGATGAGCAACTCGTTTGTAGATCGGGTAGTTACCTCTACGCTGCAAGCTGATTTAGACAGGTTCAAAGTCATGGCAGAGACGCCGCCTGCCGCCTGATGCATGATGGCATTAAACCCTCGCTCAAATTTGAAAGTGGATCTGCGGCTGGCAAAAGAACAGCTGCGATCGCACACCCTACATTCACTTTTCACCCAAACGCTTGGCTGGGAGCCCATCACAGCAAACCATCAAAAACCTATCCGGTGCCTTCAGCAGCAATGCACGCCGATTGCCTACCGCAACCAAGTTACCGTGTGGCAGGTGTTGCTCACTCAAGGTTTTCAGCTAACGTCAGAGACGAGGGAGCAGATCTATGGTGAACTTACGCAGCACTCAGCCCAGCGCTTAGCCCCTGGGGAAGATTCGTTTGTCTCCCCGCTAGTTATTTTTATTGATTCATCTATAACTCGCAGCTTATGGTGTCAATCGCTTCAGGCAAGCGCACTGTACGTCGTAGGCCAGCCGATTACGCTGTGGGAATTCCGACTCAGGCGGCTGGCGCAGAGCCATCAGGGGCTGTTCCCAGCCGCCCCAACAAACCAGTACAAAACCTTTGAACAGCTTTTAAACGGTCTGTACGAAGGCATTAGCGGCATTAGCAACAGCGCCGATCGGCAAGGATATGCGGCATTGACGCTACAGCGACTGATATTTATGCAGAGTATGCAGCAAAAGGGCTGGCTAAATGGCGATACCTGGTATTTGCAAAAGCGCTTCGGCGAGGCACTACAGCAGCGCAGCCATCTTTTTTTTAAGACCTGCTTACAGCCGTTGTATCAAAGTTTTGCCCGCCCTGAGACAGAGCGCCCTTTAGCACTAACTCAAAACGTTGGCGCTACACCTTTTTTGGGTCATTTGTTTAGCGCTCATCCGTTAGAGCAGCGGTATTCAACCGTTGAGATTACGAACCAGCCTTTTGAAGAGATTTTGGCCTGGCTGAGTGAACAGACCAGTGCTGATGCACTCAATCCTTGGATGAGTGGAGAGCTGGGCTACTTGCTAGAACACTATTGGGCACAGCAGGCACAGCCGCCTAATGACTATGTGAGGACGCCTGCACTGGCTAGGGTTTTGAGCGATCGCACCCTAGAGAGCCTACTCCTCGGCCGAATCAACAGCTCCTTTTCACCGGCTTCTAGTCTTAACGATGTGCTATTTAACGCCACGCCTATAATGTGTCGTCGCCTGATCCAGGAGATTTTGCCTAACCTGCGGATACTCGATCCTGCCTGTGGCAGCGGCAGCGTGTTAGCAGCGATTAACCAGCGACTGGTTGAAATCTTCAGCATTCTAACTGGCTATATCCAACAGAATCAAAACACTCAGCTCAAGATTTGGAAGTCAGGTCTGATCGAACAATCTAAAGAACAGGCCGACGTAAAACCCTCTGAAAAAGCAGAGCGCAATCTGCTGCTGAGCATTCAAAAGCGAGTGTTCAAAAACAATCTCTACGGGGTTGATATTTTAGCTGGAGCGGTGGAAACGGCTCACTTTCAGCTATTGCTGCATAGCGTTGCCCTAGCAGATCCTCTGCTAGCCAAAAGTTCTCAAGCAGCCTTTGATCCGCCAGCAACCGAGCCTCTGCCTGACCTGTCATTTAACATCATGCTGGGTAATAGCCTGATCGGCCTGATTGATGTAGACGAAGATCGATTTGATCAGGTAAACAGTGCTGGAGCGCTCAACATTCTACAGGGCAATTTACTACAGCCTTTAGCTGCGGACGGCTACCAAACTATCCTATCTGGGAAAAACCTGGCTTTGGAATACTACAAGTCTCGTAATCAGCTGCTGGCTAAGGCTCGTAATATTCCTAACTACGCTAGAGCTTCCCTGCTACGTGAAGATATCGCCCAGCTAGACGCCAAGGCACAAACCAAGCTAAACACTCTGTTGCTAAATCACATGAGTGAACAATTGGGCATTCAGTACAAGGCAATGCAGCTCACTGATAAGCCCGAACGTCGAATGCTCACCTTGGAAGACATCGACATCTTGCAGCCATTTCACTGGGGCTACCACTTCAATACCATCATTCAGCAGGGTGGATTTGACGGCATAGTGTGCGTGCCGCCATGGGGAGCCTTTAAGCCAACCGCCGAAGAATTTTTTCAGCGGTTTCAAGATTTGGCCGAGGCTAAGGGGATGAATGCAAAAACGCTGAAAACCTCCAAGCAGGCATTGGCAAAAGGCGATTCAGAAATTGCCGAAGCATGGCTATTTTATCAGGAACAATATGCCTACGTAGCCGATTATTTTTATCGTAGTGAGCAGTATGCTCATCAAAACCCAATGGCAAACGGCAAAGCTGTTCGCAATCAGCTGGCCCGCGAACGGCTATTTGTAGAACGCTGTTTTCATTTGTTGAATGATGGCGGTGTGGGTGCGATCGCTCTACCTGAAAAGCTCTCTGAAAATGAAAGAGCCAAAACACTTCAAGACTTTTTCTCTGAAAACACAGACTGTAGCGAGTTCAGTAGCAATCAACCGACGAAGATTGAAGGCACGGTGTGGAAAATGCGAAATAAGTACCTGTGCAGTATTAATTACAAAACAGACTGCCTCTAAATTAGGCATTCAGCGTAAATTTAGTGTAATTAATTGTGCATGACTACTTATGCAAATGCTTGTAGTAAGGTAACTTTCGATTGGATGGGATATTTGCTTTACCAAAAGCTTCGGTCCTGGGCGTATCGTCGTCACCCTCACAAAAGCCGACATTGGATTGTTCGTAAGTACTGGCTTATTGACACCGAAGGCTGGGTCTTCGCTACCCGAAATGACGCAGGTGTACTGCGATTATTTCAGCACTCTCAGACGCCGATTAAACG
>JBGTGK010000217.1:0-6002 GCA_041746795.1 Phormidesmis sp. | reverse complement strand
GCTTCAACGCACAGGGACAACTGATTGAAATTCGTCTAAATGCTGCTGATACCCTTGTCAGACCTTGGATTCAGGGATTATCTCAACTGCTGAAGTTAGAGCATGTTGCCGTTTATTTGGGCAAAACTTAGGTAGTTAGATCAACAGGGGAATTTTGAGCTGAGTACCCGTGTCGCCACCGATCATAATGGTCAGAGTGATGATCTCAGCTTCTATCAGCCGTGCCTCACAGGGCTGTGCGCCCGTGCCTGGGTTAATCGGATAGGCTGGGAAGCAGGCTGCGCTCAGGCTCAGGCGTAAAGACTCGCCGGGTGCGAGGCTAAAGCAGGTAGGATGCAGGGCTAATGTGATTTGTCTCGTCTCGTGTGGTTCGGCTTTATCGATGCGCTTATACCCTTGGGTGAGGTTGTATACCTTGCCGTTGCTCACTCGGGAGAGTACCGCGCACAAATCGTAGCTGGGGGTTGATGAGGCGATCGCACCCACCACTTCTACTACACCCACGACCCGCATTTCATCCGTCAACGGCCCGCTCGTATAGGTCAGCACATCCCCCCGAAAATCCACTGCCGTTCGCTCAAACACACCCGCCGGTATGGCGCTATGCCCGCCCAGTGCCGGAGCCGGATTCCAAGGGTCATGAACCACGCTGTTATAGCTAACGATATAAGTAGCCTCTGCCGATAGCCTGCCGCTGTCTTCTCGAATGTTTGCTAGACCGTCACTCTGCAAAAAGTATTGCTTATTTGAACCTTCAGGCCAGCTCTCAAATTGTCGCCATTGGTTAGCTCCCATTTCAAACAGAGACACTGGCAATGCTTCTGGCAGCGCCTTTCCTTTCAAAACATGGTCAAACCACCGAATCTGTAGCGCGTCTACTGGGCTCATTGCCGCCGAACCAAAGTCCACCTCGCCGACCTTGCGCCCCCAGGGAATATGCCCCCAAGGCCCAATGCACAACTGCTGAGGATAGGAACTGCGAGCCGCCATCTCCTGGTATAGACGCAGGTCGCCTCTTAAGTAGGGGTCAAACCAGCCGCCGATATGAAGCATCGGCATATCGACGTTTTTCAGCTGAGGGGTAAGGCGTTGCCAGTAGTCGCTAGTATGAGGGTTCGCTACCCAATCGTGAAAAAAAGAGTCAATGCCCTCAAGCACATCAGGACGAGCAGGCAGCGCGTCGAATAAAGGAAGATGCTTGGCGGCGGCGACTAGCTTTTTGTAAGTCGGCACGTTTCCTTCTATTCGAGCCGTCTCAGCCGCTAGCTGCACGGCCCAAGTCAGGCCTAGCTGTAGGCAAAGCGCACCGTTCTCGTAAGCCCAGTCTTCATAAGGGTGGTAGCCTGTCATGGCGGGAGCGATGGTCTTCAGCGCGGCGACTCCCGTTTGGGCGGCATATAGCTGGGTCATCCCCTGATAAGAAAACCCATACATGCCCACCTGCCCGTCGCAGTTCGGTAGCTGTGACGCCCATTTCAGCGTGTCTTCTCCATCGGCAACTTCGTTTTCAAATAGCGCAAACTTTCCTTCTGAGGTGCCTCGTCCGCGCACGTCTTGGATGACGACAATGTATCCATGGGCGGCATACCAGCTGGGGTGAGCGTATACGATTGTAGAGGCGATCGCCCGTCCATAAGGCTGACGCATCAGCAGCACCGGAAACGGCCCCCCATCCTCTGCCATCTCGATATTCGGCATATACACATCGGCATCTAGCCGAACGCCATCCCGAGTGTGCATAGAATAGGTTTGGCTGGTTTGAGTAGAAAACATAACCATCTAACTAACAGAACCGTTTTAAATTTAGACCCTCTATATAAACAGCAGCGAGATAAATAGAGCGATCGCCCTGAATGGACTGGTATTTTAATGAAGGGCAAGGTAAGGAAGAAAGCGCATGGAAACTATTTTAATTATTAGCAATTTGCTTCTGGTCGGCTTGACCGGCACTTATGCCTGGCTATCTAACAAAAATTTCAGGCAGATTCAGGAGGAAAGCGCCTACTACCGCAGCGTGGTAGAAAAGCAGCTGCGATTTACCTCACTGCCCCACCTCTACTGGGACTTACGCCCCGCCGAGAGTTCGCTGCCAGGCCCGGTAGGGAGTCCGCTAGATAGTCCAGCCGGTCAAAGGGACAGCAAAAGCAGTGTGACCAATGGTTTGGCAGGCGGATTAGCAGGCGGGCGGGCAAGCGGTTTGGCAGGCGATTTAACAGCTAGCACAGTTGGCCTGGCGCTAGAAGTTTTTAACATTAGCAACGTGCCTGCTTACGATGTTCACGTCAGCCTGATTGGAGCCTACACCGAAGAAGGCATGGGCATTGCAACCTTCATGCGCACCTATGTCCAGTCTCGCCACCGCAAATATCCGCTTCAGTCAGACAAAGTAGGCTACTACGGCGTTCGCAATGCCGTGCGACTTTCCCTGTTGCCTACTCAGCAAAAAATTGTGCTCTCTTTGCCCTTTCCCTTAAAGCCTGTCGATGTCTACACCCTCGTTCAGTACCGAGAGCTGTCCGGCGAAAACTACTATCAGGTATGCTGCTTTAGCGCCATTGACGAGTCAGGTACCTACCGAGCTAATATTCTGGAGCCTTCAGAAATTCAGTCCATGGAGCGACTGCACCTGTTTGACTTAGAAGACTTTACGCTCCCTGAAAAAGAAGACTTTCCCTACTACCTGGCCGATTTTGTTGATCTGTGGAACCATGCCATCTCCAGCCGCCTAATTTTAGACGCCCCTACTGCACCTGAAGAGGAGGTTTCCGTAAAGGCTACCTATGATTTTTAAATTCCCCTTTTCGTCCTCTAAAAGGCAAGCTGAGACGATTTCTTCCGCAGCTCACGAGTCACCACAGATTGGGCCAATTGATATCCTGGTTATTGATGACGATCCTTCAGTTTTGCTGAGCTTGCAGCGGCTTTTACAAAAGCGAGGATATCGAGTGGTCACAGCTAGCAGCGCGGCAACTGGCCTGCAAAAAGCGCAATTAGAGCCCTCCGTAATCATTTGCGACTGGATGCTACCCGGCAATATCCAGGGAATAGATATTTGTCATCACATCAAGCAAGATGCGAACCTTTCGACGACCGCTTTTTTAATGATGACGAGCCACACTGATATTGCCAATCGGGTAGAAGCGCTCGAAGCTGGGGCAGACGATTTGCTATTCAAGCCGGTCGATACCGCTGAGCTAATTGCTCGGGTAAAAGCAGGGATGCGCCTTCATCAGCTAACGCAAGCGCTCAAGGCGCAGACCCGTCGGCTAGAAGCTGAGCTGGCTGAAGCGGCTACCTATGTGGCTTCTTTGCTGCCTGCTGATACGCCTAAAAATTTAGCTGACAAGGCAGATAATCCTGCCGCTGTGGCCTCTTGCTTCATTTCGTCTCAAGCGCTGGGCGGTGATTGCTTTGATCACTATTGGCTAGACCCAGACTATCTGGTGATATATTTGCTCGATGTTTCAGGCCATGGGCTAGGGGCCGCTTTGCTATCGACGTCTGTGCTGAATGTGCTGCGATCGCAATCCCTCCCCAACGTCAACTTCTACCGTCCCGAAACCGTCTTAAAAGGGCTCAACGAAGCCTTTCAAATGGCCCAGCAAAACGAAAAGTATTTCACCATCTGGTACGGCGTTTACAACCGCGTAACCCGCGAGCTTTCCTACGCCAGCGCCGGACATCCTCCAGCCATGCTCGTAAGCCCTGCCACTGCCAGCGGCCCCGCCACACTATCGCCGCTGCGAACTCCCGGTATGCCTATCGGCATGATGCCTAATGCGGCCTATCAGTGGGAGCGCTGTGGGGTTGCTGAAGGCGGTCGCCTATATATCTTTAGCGACGGTATCTACGAAATCGAGCCAACTAACGCTGAGGCCTATACAGACATTTATCCAGAGGCTCCACCCGGCCAGTCAGGTTCTCAGTCAGGCCAACAGCTGGGCTTAAATGGCTTTGTTGACCTGCTTAATCATATGGAGGCTCACCGTCAGCTTAGCTTGGACAACATTATTCAGCGAGTCAGCCGTTTTGGCGGCAATCATTTCAATGACGATCTCTCACTATTGGAAATAGCTTTTTAGCGGCTGTTTCAGCAGCTGTTTGGCCACCGTAAAGCTTTTGCCTTACTCGTAAGCGTCAAAAGCTGCCAGATCATCCGGCACAGACCTACGGTAAAGCGTAAGTCCAAAAACATCCTCAAACTGCTCAATCAGCTGCTTTTGCACATCTATCAGGCTAATTTCAGGTAAAAACTGCGCCAGTGACCCTACCGGCTTCCCCACAATTCCGCAGGGCACAATTTTCTCAAATCCTGTTAAGTCGGGGCATACGTTCAGCGCAAAGCCATGCATCGTAATCCACCGGCTGACCTTAATGCCAATAGCCGCTACCTTTCGGCCCTCCAGCCAAACGCCCGTCAGTCCAGGAATGCGATCGCCTACCAGCCCATAGTCCGCTAGCGTTCTAATAATTACCTCCTCCAGCTGCCTCAAATACCAGTGCAAGTCCTGCCGGTGCCACCGCAGGTTCAAAATCGGATAGCCCACCAGCTGCCCAGGACAGTGATAAGTCACCTCGCCCCCCCGCTCTGTCCGATAAATTTCATACCCAGCTTGCTCAGGGTCAAACTTTAAAAACTGAGTGTCTGCGCTCTGTCCAAGCGTATAAACAGGCGGATGCTGTAACAATATCAGCACGTCTCGTAGGTCAACAGCCTGATCAGTAGACGCATCTGCATCCAAGCTTGCTTCTCTGTTTACTTCTCTGCGCTGGAAGACTAATCGCTGCTGCCATTGCCAAGCTGTCTGATAAGGCACCTTTTTCAGCAAATACAGATCTCCGCCTCGCTGCTGCTTCCCAAAAGCGGGGATTGCTGAACGCATATCGATAATATTTTTCATTCATTTAGGTTAAAACCAGGTCAAGAATTATCAACGGATGCTTACAATCTTGACAGTTTTGATCCGCCCAAAAGCAGCAATGCTAGCTTTATAAGGGTATACACCAACCGCCATACGGAGGCTGCTTTTATGAAGCTAGTAGTCCAAGGTAAAAATATTGAAGTCACAGATGCTATACGCACCCACGTACAGCAGAAGATTGAGAAAGCAACGGCTCACTTCAAAACATCAATTAACAAAATAGAAGTCTGCCTATCTGTTGAAAACAACCCTCGGATCGCGCCTAACCAATCTACCGAAGTCACGCTCCATCTCAACAATGCAGTGATTCGCGCCGAAGAAAGCAGCGAAAACCTGTACGCTAGCATCGATATGGTCACTGACAAAATCACCCGCCAGCTACGCAAATATAAAGACAAACGCCGCCACCAAGATCACACTTCGGTTCGCCCCACCGATGTAGACGCCACTTTGAGCGCACCAGATATTACGTCCGACAGCAGCCCCGATATTAGTGAAGTGCTTAATCACCCGCCTACTTTGCCTGCCGAAGTGGTTCGCACAAAGTATTTTGCCATGCCCCCGATGACGGTTGAACAGGCGCTCGAAAATCTGGAGCTAATTGGTCATGACTTTTACATGTTTCGCAACATTGACACCGACGAAATCAATGTTATCTACGAGCGTAATCACAAAGGCTATGGTCTGCTCCAGCCTCGGCAGGCGCAAGCAGAGCAGAGTGGCTATAAGGAAGTAGCTATGCCAAATGCGACGCCTCTATCGCGGGCGTCGTAGTTTGTAGCCCCCACAGCCCATAGCTAGACCGAAGATTCCGATAGAGCGAAGTCCGGCCCCCTCTTTCAAACTTGGGAGCAGGGTTGTTTTATGTTAGCAAGCGAAAAACCTTGTCAACTTGATTAGCGAGTCAGCGCATGGCAGCCGGAACCGTTACTGCATCACGCTTCCGAGCGATAGTGATGAGAAAAGAATTGAGCACGGCCCAGCTAATGGGTGCATAACCGCCACGACGGGGTGGGTCGTCTTCATTGAGCGTGACATCTTTGACCCAGTGCAGGCCATTCTCAATCTGCCAGTGGTCTT
>JBGTGK010000216.1:0-2593 GCA_041746795.1 Phormidesmis sp. | reverse complement strand
AGTGTGATGATTCAACCAGTCTCGAACATTCCTTGCCCTTTGGGAGAAAGGAATGTTCGTTGCTGTTAGCGATGGCTGACTGGCCAAGCTAGGCGATCGCATTTTACGAAAACTTAGAGAAAAACTTCGGACTGTCCAGCTAGGAGATATGACCTACGTTATTTTGTCGCGGCTCTATCGCAGGCAGTCTCCTTTTTGTGCCGATAATTTACACCTGCATCATCGCCTCTTAAGCCGGAAGATTACCCATGAAACAACTGTTTGGATCATGTACGTGCTGACCCTGGCAACCGGTAGCCTGGCACTGGTGATAGTGGGGCTAGCGGGCACTTTTACGCTTTTCACAGGGCTCATGGTTTTGCTGTGCTTTTTAGTCTGGCAGATGAGTATCGCAGCGTCCCTTTTTCATGGGTCTCACCAGCTATCTAAACGGTCTGAACAAAACATTGTCGATATTAATGTAAGGAAAGAATTATGGTACTCGAAAACCCTTTAGCTTCCACTCTTCGGGTTCCTAAAAGAATTGAACTTGAGAGAATCCGTTCAAACAATATTAGCAGGCAAAAGGCATTAAGTTCATCGACCTCAGAGGCGTTGCAGCTACTGGTGTTAACCCAGTTTTTTCCACCCGATTTTGCCGCAACTGGTCAGCTGATCGAAGAATTGGTGAAGCAGCTAGACTATCAGGGTGTAGACGTTAGAGTATTTACCGGTCAGCCGGGCTATGCTTTTGCCAAAGACAAAGCTCCCACGGTAGAAAAAACAGGACGCGTGTGGGTGAAGCGATCGCGCATGACCCAGCTATTTTCGGGCCGCATCAGAGGAAAAGCAGTCAATGGCTTGCTATTTGCCGTGCGAGCAATTTTACATTTGATCAGGCGCTCAGGCCGCTACGACATTACGCTCGTCACCACCGCGCCGCCATTTTTACCGATTATTGCCTACTTAGCCAATGTGTTTCTCGGCACCCGCTACGTTTGCCTGCTGTACGATCTGTATCCCGATATTGCAGTGGAGCTAGATATTGTTCAAGCGAATCACCCCATTGCAAAAATTTGGCGATTTATCAACCGTCAAGTTTGGCGGCGCGCCAAAAGCATTATTGTGCTGAGTCCCACGATGAAGCAGCGCGTGATCAGCCAGTGTCCTGACATAGAAGATAAAATATCAGTGATTCATAGCTGGGCCAATCCCGATCAGGTTGTCCCGATTGAAAAGAAAGACAACTGGTTTGCTCAAGCGCACGGATTGGTAGATCCTTTTGTGGTGATGTATTCGGGCAACATGGGTCGCTGCCACGATACAGAGACTATTCTCGCGGCGGCAAAGCTGCTCAAGGATGAGCCGATTCGGTTTGTTTGCATTGGCGGCGGGGCAAAGCGATCGCCTCTCATCCAGTCAGTTGCAGATGCAGAACTCAACAATTTCTTATTTCTGCCCTACCAAGATAAGTCTGACTTGCCCTACTCTTTAACGGCTTGTGACCTCTCTTTGATTAGCGTATCCGAGGGGATGGAAAGCTTAGTCGCACCCAGCAAGCTTTATCCTGCGATGGCCACCGGCAGACCGATTGCAGCAGTTTGTCCCTCCGGCTCGTACTTATATCCCCTGCTTAAATCTGCACAGGGCGGCACGGCTTTTGCCAATGGTGAAGCAGAATCTCTCGCAAATTTTATTCGCGACCTTTCACACAACAGAGCAAAAGCCGAACGCATGGGCGAATTAGGTCGTCAGTACGTGCAGGAGAACTTCACGCCTAAGCTGATTGTCAAGCAGTACCTAGCCGTGTTAAAAACGGCTGCTAAGTGGTAAAAGCTATATTGAGCTGAAAAGTACGTCCACTTTAAAGGCAAGGAAGTTCTAAAAAGCCTCCTTGCCTTGTTTGTAGCTTGTGCTATTGTCCTATAGCTAGGCGAACTACCCCACTAAATGAGCTTCTAAGAACCACAGGCGCTTATCAATAGTTCGAGAGATTTCAACGTACAGGTCATTGGTGTCCTGGTCGCTTAGCTCGTCAGCTTTATCAATGCTGGCACGCAGATGCTTAGCGTAGGCCGCATAGCGATCGGCCAGGGCTGCGACATGCTCTATACCGCCAACCGCGTCAAAGTCATACTCAGGCAAAATGGATTCGCTGGCTGCGATCCGTACGGTGCCCATTGCAGTGCCAGCCAGGGCCGTGACTCGCTCAGCGACCATATCGCTGTATTCCTCCAGTTCGCCCGCCATTTCATCAAATAAAAGGTGAAGCTGGTAAAAGTCTTTACCCTTTACGTTCCAGTGGGCTTGCTTGGTTTGCGTGCGCAAATCGGTCGTTGCAGCCAGAGTGCCATTTAGCATAGTGACGACGGCCTGGCGGGTGTCTAGCGGCAGGTCAATGCGAGTGGGATAAAAAGCAGATTTGGATGTTGTTGTAACCATGGGAAGTTCTCCTTCAGATAGAGTGATCTGTAGCTTTAGAGAAGTCGTTTTAGATATTGTTTCACGCTTCACTAAATTTGGCTCAATCGTCCGACCAATTTTTATTGTACTCATAACGACTCCGTTTTAGTAAGCTTTATTTATTTTTCTACCTTTTTACAGGTTAGAAGAT
>JBGTGK010000215.1:0-45761 GCA_041746795.1 Phormidesmis sp. | reverse complement strand
TTAAAGACGTCGATTACACCACCTGTAGCGGCAGGGTACCGGACTGGCAGTTCGCGGCTAAGCGCATGAAACTGGATCATGACGAGGAATGGGGCGAGGCTGAGCACGTGGTGCTGCGGGTGCGGGAGACGCCGGTATTCTATCTGCCGTATCTCACCTTCCCGATCAGCGACAAGCGCAAGACGGGTTTCTTACCGCCGACGGTGGGAAGCTCGTCGGACGGCGGTTTCGACCTGACCACCCCCTACTATTGGAACATCGCGCCCCAACACGATGCGACCTTCCAACCTCGGATACTTTCCAACCGCGGCGTCCTGCTTGGGGGCCAATATCGTTACCTCCTGAAAAGGGGCGGGGGAGAGCTGGATTTTGAGTATCTGCCCGCGGACGCCGAGTTCGAGGACGAGGGCCGGTCACAGGTTGCATTTACCCATGAGCAAGATTTTGCGCGCCACCGCGGTAGCGCCTTTCTGACCTTCAACCGGGTGTCCGATTCGGAATACTTCGAAGACTTCGGAAGCAATCTTGCGGTCAGCAGCACGCGCTATCTTCCGCGCCGCGCCGACATCAGTTACCGAGGCGACCATTTCTATGCGCTCGGCCGGTTGCACGGATTTCAGACCGTCGATTCCGCCATTCCGGAGCAGAGCCAGCCTTACAGCCGGCTGCCGCAGATTTTCTTTTTCACCCGCCTGCCCGCGGGCGACCGGAGAATCAACCTCGACTTTTTCGGGGATGCCACCTATTTTTACCGCGACGAAGGGGTCATCGGCGGCCGTATCAACCTAAAACCTGTCATCAGCTACCCGGTTCACGCGGCGGGGGGATTTCTCGTGCCTCGGGTGAGCCTAGAACATACTCAGTATTACCTCGAAAACACCGCGGAGACGGATAATCGCCCGAACCGGACCCTGCCGATCGTGAGCCTGGATAGCGGGCTCGTATTCGAACGCGACCTCGATTTCGCGACGCTGCCGGCCGTGCAAACCTTTGAACCGCGGATCTTCTATCTATACATCCCCGAGCAGGATCAGGATGATCTGCCTGTTTTTGATACCGCCGAATACGACATTTCCTTCGGGCAACTGTTTCGCGAGAACCGGTTCAGCGGCCACGACCGTCTCGGCGACGCGAATCAGACAGCCGTCGCCGTCACTTCCAGGATCATCAATCGCGATACCGGCTGGGAGCACCTGCGTGCGAGCGTGGGTCAAGTCTTTCATTTCGAGGATCGCCGTGTCACCTTGCCCGGCCAGACAGTCGATACTGATTCGGTATCGGAGATCGTCGCGGAGCTCATAACTCGACTACCGAACGGGATCAGTGCGCGGGGGGATTTGTTCTGGGACCCCAACGACGCGACTGTCGAAAAAGGTCTCATCGGGTTGCGCTATGGTCCCGATCCGGACACCATCGTGAACGCCGATTATCGCATCAACCGCGATATACGCGGTCTCGGCGATACCCTCGTCGAGCAGACCGATCTGGCGTTTCGTTGGCCGCTAGATCCGAATTGGAGCGTTATCGGTAAGTGGACGTATTCCTTGGATACCCAGGAGACCCTCGAGGCCGCCGGAGGGTTTGAATACAACAGTTGCTGCTGGGGGGTGCGCGCGGTGGCGCGGCGGTTCTTGGGCAGCGACACGGGGGAGTTCGACAACGCGTTTTTCGTTCAGATCGAGCTCAAGGGGCTGGCCGGCTTTGGGCGCAGCACGACCAGTTATCTAAAACGCAGCATTCCCGGTTACGAGGACGAATTTTAATTGGACTCATGTACAAGACTACAAGTAAAAACTTAATCCCGCTCCTGCAATGCTTAAGACAGGGCTGCTTCGCCGCCTTTCTCCTGGCTCATAGCGCTTGGGCAACAGCCGCCGCCGAACCGCTCGATGCGATCATCGCCGTGGTCAATGACGACGTTGTCATGACGAGCGAGATCAACCGTATGTTCGAGCGCGTGAAAGCGGAATTGCAACAACAACGCGGCGATCCGCCGCCCGACGCCGCCCTGCGCCGTCAGGTGCTGGAGCGTCTCATCGTCATGAAGATTCAGTTGCAGCTCGCCGCGCAGACCGGTTTGAAGGTGGACGACGATACCCTGAACCGTGCCGTGAGCAATATCGCTTCGGAAAACGGCATGCCGTTGGCGCGCTTTCGCGAAGCGGTGGAGCGCGACGGTTATGACTTTGCGCAATTTCGGGAGGACATCCGAGATGAAATCATCATCAGCCGCTTGCGCCAGCGCGAGGTGTCGAACCTGGTGCATGTCTCGGACCGGGAGATAGACAACTATCTCGCCACGCAAGTGCAACAAGATACGATCGAGATGGAATATCGTCTCGCGCATATTTTGGTTGCCACATCGCAGGCTGCGTCCGAGGAGAACGCCGAGAAGGCGCGCGAAAAGGCGGAGAAGCTCCTGCGGCGCGTGCGCGCGGGCGAAGATTTCCTGCGCATGGCAGCGGAGAGCTCCGGCGACCCGCAGGCCCTCGAAAGCGGCGATCTCGGTTGGCGCAAAGCCGGGGAAGTGCCGACGGTGTTTTCGGACGCCGTCACCTCGCTGCGCGAGGGCGAGGTCAGCGATGTGATCGGCAGCCCCAGCGGCTACCATATCATTAAGCTGCTGGGGGTCCGGAGCGCCGGGGAAGAGCTGACCGTCAAACAAACGCGCGCCCGGCACATATTGATCAAACCTAGCGAGCTGATGTCGAGCGATGATGTGCGGGAACGCCTCGATAAGCTCAAGAAACGTATCGAAACCGGGGACGATTTCGATGATCTGGCCCGATCGCATTCGGAAGACAAAGCCACGGCGGCGAAGGGCGGCGACTTGGGGTGGGTCAGTCCGGGCGATCTGGCGCCTAAGTTCGACGAAGTCATGGGCCTGTTAAACCCCAACGAGATCAGCGATTCCTTCGAGACCGAGCTCGGGTGGCACATCGTGCAGGTCTTGAAACGCCGTGACCACGACAATACGCGCGAGGCGCTGCGAGGTAAGGCTCGCGATGCGATCCGGCGGCGGAAGATCGAAGAAACCGGCCAAGCCTGGTTACGCCGCCTGCGTGACGAGGCGTATGTCGAGTATCGTTTCCGCGAGTGAGAGCTTGTGAAAAAAAAATCTACTGCGCAGCGTCCCCGGATCGTCATCACCGCCGGCGAGCCCGCTGGGATCGGACCGGACTTAATTGTCCGCATCGCGCAACGCGAGCATCCGGGCGCGATCACCGTCATCGCCGATCCGGAATTGCTGACTGCACGCGCCGCGCAGCTCAAACTCCCGTTGCATATCGAGCCGTTCTCGCCCGAAGATCGCACGCTCGCGCGGCCCGGCGCGATCAAGCTCATCCCGGTACGGCTCGCCCGCCCGGCGGTCAGCGGGCGATTGGATACGCGCAACGCCCCCTCTGTGGTCGAGACCCTCGCGCAGGCTTGCCGCGGGTGCATGGACGGGACCTTCGACGCCATGGTGACGGCGCCCGTGCACAAGGGGATCCTCAACGATGCCGGGATCCCCTTCACCGGTCACACGGAGTATTTGGCCGCGGCGACCGGCGGCCATTTTCCGGTGATGATGTTGTGTGCGCCCGAGCTGCGCGTCGCCCTCGCTACGACCCACGTGCCCCTTCGCGCTGTCAGCGATCTCATCACCGAGGATCGCATCGTAAGCGTATTGCGGATCCTGGCCCGGGATCTCCGTACCCGTTTCGGCCTGAGCCGGCCCCGAATCGCCGTTTGCGGCCTAAACCCGCATGCGGGGGAGGGCGGACACCTCGGCACCGAGGAGATCGATCATATTATTCCGGCGATCGAGACCGTGCGTGCGGAGGGCTTTCGCGTCGAGGGCCCCTTGCCCGCGGATACGGCTTTTGTCGCCGAACCAGTGAAGCGCGCCGACGCGGTGCTTGCGATGTACCATGATCAAGGGCTCCCGGTCCTGAAGTACCAAGGCTTCGGCCGCGCCGTGAACGTGACGCTCGGCTTGCCCATCATTCGAACATCGGTCGATCACGGCACGGCGCTCTTGCTAGCCGGGACCGGCCAGGCCGACCCAAGGAGCCTACTGGCGGCGCTGGATACCGCCTTTGAGATGGCCGCGCTCGGTGCTCGCGGCCGCGGCCTGCCGGGCGGGGTAACGAGCCGTTCCGGGAAAGCGCCGTGAGAGATGGGAGACGTGACCCTTTTGGGGACGTTCAGGTTCCGACGCATGGGTGACGGGTGACTTCGAAGCGGCGAGTTCGGAGTCACCCATTAAACTAGTGCAAAATCCCCATCTCATACATGGCCAGCCGACCCCGTTTGGGATGAACGAAATAATAGGTTAGCCCGTCGGTCGCCGCTACATGCAGCCACCACAGTTTCTGATTGACCCGCAGCCCGGTTTCATCAAAGTGAACCACCTCAGCAGCTTGAATTGCCTGCTTAATCCCTTCATCAATTGGGGCTATCAACGCACTGCACTGCGCTCTGGTGTTGTACAAGGTGCCTTCTGAAACCGCCACACCGAGCAAGTCGCTCAAGCATTCGCAGGTGCGATAGGAGGGCAACAACTGCTGCTCCATCAGGTAGACCATCATCCCTTTGAGTCGCGGGCCATACTGCACGACATTACTCGCCTCGAACGGAAAACCACCCTGGCTCGTTTGTCCACACGCTGGGCAGTCTTTCACCGCGACCTGATGCTCGGTGACTAACCACTCTACAGGTGGAATGTCGAACACTTGGCGAGACAACATCTCATCGACCGGCACGGCGGCTAGGGAATGACCACAACCTGAACAGATATCTACGTTATGCTGCTCCACAAAATCTGGGACGTTGCTCCACTCTAGGGTCTGACCTGGATGGTTCGTTTGTCCCCCTGAGGGCTTCTCGCTTTTACGCCGTAAGCTCCGGGTGCGTTTCCCAAAGCCATCGCCGGACGGTGGTTTACTGCTGTTGTGACTGTTCTTCCCTAGCTGCCCCTTCAGCGCTTTGACTTCAGCTTCCAGTTGCCTCAGACGGGCCATTAGCTGGCTCACCAAGCTCACCACAGCCTCTTCTCCCTGACCATAGACGGCTCGGATTTCTGTTTCGCTCAGCTGGTTTTTTGGCTGCTGTTTGCCCACGGCTATGCTACAAGAGAGTCGCTTGATTACAAGTTACTTCAATGACGGCAGCGCACTGAGAAATGTCTCTATTTTTTTAAGCCTGAGTAGTTACCCGCGTAGCGGCTAAAGCTGCATATTCTCTAAAGTGTATTGCATGACTTTGACCTAGCACCAATCAAGATTGGAAGATAAGCGTTAACTTAAGCAAAAGTATTACGAACAGCCGATATAAAAATCGTAAAGCCTTTAAATACCGTGATCAAGGTTTGGGGTTATGCGCATGTAACTATGGAAAGCTCGAAGCCTTTGTTCACAGACTCAAACTATTGGTTGCACCCACAGAATCAAAGCTTCGCAGCGACGAACCTTTGGTTTCGCAGCGCGATCGCTTCCTCACCCTACGCAAACCTTTAGATGCACCCTTGAAACCTTTAGATGCACCCCTGCAACCTTCAGGTGCAGGGTGCGTTCGCTTCCCCGCTCAATGCACATCAACCCTATCAGTGATAAAACTAAATGATTTCAACTAAAAACTAAAGGGTTGCGTAGAGCAACATCGTTACCCCTGCGGCCAAAGCTTCACAAATTCATCCTGGTGATCGCTCAAAAAATCCAAAAAGTCTTCTGACGCATCCGAACCATCTGGAAACAGCGTCAACAGTTCAAAATACTTGTGCGTATGAACAATATTAGGCCGCTTTGGATCGCTTGGATTCGGCGACACATTTACCCAAGGATACATTCGGTGCCATAGCCTGCCAATTTTACCCAGGCTCCCCGTTACGCTGGTTTGCTTAATGGTTTGCTCAGACGTAGCGGAATAGTTGGAAACTCTTGTCAGCATCGCCGTCTAAAAACTTTTCAGAGGTCTCACCACTCTTTAGAAGCGGAACAGTTGGAAACAGTTTGGCAGCCTGTAGTAAGAGGACGAAGGACAAAAAGAGAATAGATCCGCCCTCCTACTTCCCACCTTTTAAGGCAACTGCCAACGCGCAGGCTCAAACTCACCCAGCCCCGCCAGCACCTCATCCGCCTCCCCATACAGCGCCCAATCCATATGCGCCGCAGGCACCGCCACCACACTCATCCCCGACCGCTTCCCCGCTCTCACCCCCGCAGGCGAATCCTCAAACACCAAACACTCCACCGGCTCAGCCCCCAGCCGCCTTGCCGCCACCAAAAAACTATCCGGCGCAGGCTTACTGCGCACCACTTCAGGGTCACTGCCCAGCACAATCGCATCAAAAATAGCCAGCCAGTCCTGATAGCGCTGCGTCTTTAAGTCAAAAGTCACCGCCGCCGAGCTGGTCGCGATCGCCTGCTTCACCCCCAGCTCATAAAACCGCCGCGTCATCTCCTTGGCCCCCGGCATCGGCAGCGCCTCCGGCAGCAGGTCAAAAATCAGCGCATCCCTCGCCTGCAAATGCTCCTGTGCCGTCAGCGGCAGCGCCAAATCCTCAACCAGGATTTGCGCACAGTCCATCGCCTGACGACCCATAATTTTGCGATGCAGCGATCGCGTAAACGTTTTGCCATACCGGCTGGCAATCATCTCATTCACCCGGCAGTAAATCGGCTCTGTATCCAGCAGCAGCCCGTCAAAATCATAGATAAGGTGAGTGATTTTTGGCATAGCTCTTAGCGCCCAACCAGCGCTCAATCCAGGTTCACAGCGTAATTCACAAAAGTAACACTCGAACATATCACAGACACGTTCGAGTGTTACTATGCCACACCCGGCCCCTCCCCTGAAAAAGAGAAGGAAAACCCACTGCTACCCCTGGATATTTTTCTAAAAAGTGAACTGCAAGCCGCCGTTTACAACCGTGTCTTCATTGCCATCAAAAACGCCGTCTACCCGCACATACACACCCGGCCCCTTAGGACGACCTGTGCCCACGCGCTGAAGCAGGCGATCGCCCGTTGTATCATCCACCACAAACTGGCTCACCAGCATATCTGCGGTGCTGCCATCGGCTGCGGTTAATGTTTCTAGGATGCGATCGCCATTAACATCTAGTGCAGGCTGCGTTTGATACAGCGGCACCACATTACCCGCCTCGTCATACTGATAGCCATCGCGCTGCTGCTCACCAAAAGGATGCACCAGCAGCTCAGCCCGCCAGCCCGTATCCGAACCGCCAGAGCCACGGCCAAGCACCGTACCCCCCGTAAACACCTCAGCTCGCACCAGGTTAGCTGCCCGCGACCAAGGCGTATTGCCAAAGTTGAGCACACCGCCCAGCGCAAGTTCGCCCCCGAGCGGAGAGAGGTTAGCATAGCTATTGTCCTGCGTTGAGCTATCTTGCTCCACCAGGGTTGTCGTGCTGCTTAACACATCAACTCGCTCAAAAGCCTCGCTGCTCAGCGGGGTTTCCTCACCGAGAGCAACCCGAGTCGTCGAACCCAAGTCGGTGCTATTGGTGCCCACAACCGTCGGCGCAGAAGTCGGAGCAAACACAACCTGCTCTAGCAGTCCGTTATTGTTGATTTGAAAGCTTGCCGTACCGTTGGTTTGTGTCGTGGTCGTGGTCTGTGTCGTGTTAGTGACGACCTGATTGCGTGGCGTCGAAAACAGATCGACAATTCCCGTCGTGCGGCGCTGATCGGTCTCGGTTTCAAACGTAGAAGTCGTCCGACTGAGGAGATCTCGCTGGTTGCCAAAGCCAGCCGACAAAGCGCCCGCTATGTAGAGCCCGCCTGCTCGGGTAGTGCGAGCATAGGGCCGCTGACCAGGCACATTGGGCAGCAGCTCGTTGCCAACCCGCGCGTCTGCCTCAGCAGGAATATTCAGATCTACCGTCGGCGTTCGCTCACCGCCGGGCGTCTCAATATACACGCCGCGAATGCCGTTAAAGAAAGCGTTGGCAGCATTGTTAATATCCGGCAGCGTATCTTCTACGGTATATACGTTAGTCGCCTCCTGATCGAAGTTATCTGGGTTGCGATCAGCCGAAATAATCGTAAATCCACCGTCTGCAATGCGATAGTCGCCACCGCTTTTATTCACGGCATAAGTCTGACCCAGCTGAAGATCTTGACCGGCCTGCTGCGGTACCAACGCATAGATAACTCTGCTTGCAGAGCCAGCCGTCAGCTCCAGTGGGCTCTGCGCATAGCCTGCTTTCGTCCACTGCGGTACAAACGTTAGATCTCCCGCCGTATCTTCTATCAGCAGGCCGCCTACGTTATCGGTATAGGCTGCCTTACCCCGGCCCACCGCCTGCGGATTAGGCGGCTCAACCACAATGGTCTGATTCTGTGGCAGCTCAAAAACACCGCTGGACGACAGAATGGGCTGGTCTCGTCTGATGCCACCCGGCACATAGCCAACCATTTGCCGATTGTTAAACAAACCCGTTGGCTCCAAAGGCTTAGGCCCATCTGGATTAGGGTTTTCAATCACGTTGCCAAAAGCATCTGTCGCCAGTCGGTGGGTTCGAGTCAAATACTGGGTAAGGCCAAGAGTCGCGGAGACGCCTGCCTCATTGTCATCGGCAAAGGGATCGAAGTTAACGCCGCCAGTCACCAGCGTTGGCGGCATCTGAGGATTGCTAAACAGGGGCCGTAGCTGGCCTGTGGCGGTGAGGCCATCACTGCCTGCTCGCACCTCGCCCGTCGCAGAATAGCGATCGTACACCAGCAGCCGATTGTCTTCTGTGCGTAGCCCAACCGCGTGACCCAGCCGAGTCGAGAGCGAATTAGGCACCTTAATTTCGCCGCGCTCAATCACCGCCTCAACCACTGCTTCGTCGCGCGATACAACCGTCTCTTCGCTGGTTTGAACATTATTTTCATCTCGGCGAATTGTCGGATCTAAGGGACTTGACTGATCGCTGCTAGCGGTCTGCGTATCGGTCTTCTCTTCTAGCGCATTCGCCCGACCCGATCCATCGGGAAAATCCACATACTGACCATCGTTAAAGTCTCTATCGCCACCATTGAGAAAATCTTCAGTAATGATTTCACCGTTTTGCGTAAAATACACACCGGACTGGCTCGCCTGAGTGTCGGTGTTATTTTTTATGTTAAGAACGCGCAGCTCAACCCGCTCATCTACGCCGTAGGTGACTGTAATCCGGTCTGTACTTGGCAGCACCTGTCCTTCAATACCCAGCGTAACGCCATCGCCACGGACAAATTTGGTCTCGGTACTTTTAACACTGCCATCCGGGTTAATGACTGAAACCTGAATGCCTTCAGCAAACTTGTGATCGCCACGGACATAGTTCAAGTCAAACTGGGTCGTCGTTGTCACTGAGTTGCGATCAAGGTTGTACGTGGGGCTGCCGTCGCCTGCACTCAAAGCGTTGTTGAAAGACTGCTGGACGAAATTGTAGTTGGTCGTAATATCCAGGCTATTAGGAGCCAACTGACCATCTACAAACCCTACCGGCAGTCGGACTCCATTCGCGGTATCGGTGGGCAGTCCAGCTGGAAGCGGGATATTTGAGGTGTTATTCAAAGGCCCGGTTTTGATGTCGAAGGCATTTTGATTGACGTTGACTGCGCCAGTGTTGGCATCACGGTTCACACTTACTCGCTGGGCTAATGCGCTTTGTCCGCTCAAACCTAGCCCACCTGCTGCTAATACCACTAAGGCCAAATAGTGGGTCAAGGTATTGTCTTGAAACAAGCGAAGCAGCCAGAAGTCAGAAGTTAGAGGTCTAGCCTGAGCGGGCGGGCTGCTCGGCTGAGAGGTGTCTGTAGTTAATAGAGGTAATAGAGGCGCAGTGAACCGGGGCGTAGTAAACCGGGGCGCAGTGAACCGGGGCGTGGTCGATGGCGGCATAGGTAATGAAGGGGAAGAAGAAGGAGTGGGTGAAAGCATAGTGAGAAACTTCAGGAAAGGGGGTTTTGAGAACGTATAGAAGGTAGGTATTGCATGCACCTGGTTTGCGTAGCGTCTGTAAAGGCTTTGTCAGGCTCTCCCAGATACTACTGAGTATCATTCATCAACAACAACCCGTTATCTGAAAGATTTTACTGAGCAGCTATTCTTGAGAAAGGCTTGAAAGAGGCATTAACCCTATGAAGTCAGCTGTTTTGACTGAAAAGGTCTATAAAAAGAAGGTTCAAATCTTCATGTTGTTGAAATTCCGACCTAGAAACAAATGTTGATGTATCCACCGATATGCCTCATAGCAGCCAGTCGGACAAGCAGTGAAACAGCCAGTCGGATAGCCAGTACGAAGCTTTGTTAAGACCACAACAGCACCATCTCAGCAGTTATTTTCCTCATTTAGGCGCTACGCGAAGGCTGACTTGGTTTAGCAGCGATAGAAGTTAGATAGAAGTCCCTATAGAAAATTAGCGTGCCGTCCGTAATTCTCCGCTTGCCTTTACACTTTCTTTACCTTGTATCATTTGTGCGATCGCAGCAAGCCCTCTAGCCCTGAATGGAGGCCTGTCTAGGGTTAAAAGGACTTTAAGCGACGAAAGGAGCAGCGTATTTTGCGCTATGCACAAAAGCAGCACTTTTGATGAATGCTAAGTAAAATTACGTAATGTCCTGGAAAGGAGACTTTAGAACAAGAACTGAAGGCCACCAGCGATCGCCGCTTTCATCCTGCACAAACTGGTTCACCGGCACTTCTACCGTGCCGCCATCGGCCTGCGTCAGCAGCGCCGTAGGTCACCCCTAGCTGGTTGGATACCGGTAGCCGCTCTCCGCTTGGGCTACTCGGATGCGATCGCCCCCCGCGCAAAAGCAGTATTCTGCGCTTTCACAGTGCCAGCAGGGTCAAACACGGTTGCCTAAATACCTTCATCAAAGGCATGATCGCCCTGCCGATATTTCACGTCGAACTGAGTCGTCATCCGCAAAGAGTCAGGCATGATCGTATAGGTCGCATTGCTCATATCTTCCATCAAAATATTGTTGAAAGACCGACTGATATAGTCCAGGTCTGCGGTAATTTCAATGCTATTAGGAGCCATCAACTAATAGCCAACAGAGCACGTCAGATCTTCATTTGTTTGAAGCTGCGCTATATCTAAAACGTTCTCTTTAAAACGACAAAAGCATCTCAGTCGAGAGGCTTTCAGCTTATTTAAAGCGATTATAAAAGGAGAGGCGAGCTATATGGAGATTGCGTTAAGCACAATTTTGATGAGGCAAGACAATCGCTAAACAAACGCTAAAGCTTAGGCAAAGAAAGCGTAAACGTACTGCCTTTACCTAGCTCAGAGTGGAGGGTCAAAGTGCCCTGATGCATTTCAGCAATTCGCTTAGACAAATGTAGCCCTAAGCCACTGCCCGCTCGCATGTGATCGCCCTGATAAAACCATTCAAAAATTTGTTCTTGCCCGTCGGGCGCAATTCCCATGCCCGTATCTTCAACGGCTATTTCGATGGCCTGAGCTGACTTAACGCTAGCCACAGGCCGATCGGTAACAGAAAGGCGAACGACAATACTGCCTGCGTCGGTAAACTTAATGGCGTTGCCGACTAGGTTGGTTAACAGTCGCCTGAGTTCAATCAGATCTCCTTCTGTACGGTATTGAGCGAAACTGTCTGACTCGCTGGCAGCGGCGCGTTCCTCCGGCTGAGCCTCTACTTTTAGCATGATGCTTTTTTCGTCGGCTAAAGGCTTAAGCTCTCTGACAATTTCTTGGGCAAGCGTATAGGCTGACAAAGACGATCGCACCAGCTTTTTTTGGCCAGCCTCATGACGATACACCTGCAATAGGGTATTCGTCATATTTAGCAGGTTCTCGTTGTTGGCAATTACGTTTTCAATGGCTTCCCCCATTTCCTCGGGCGGCTTACCAAAAACGCCCTGTAGCGAAAGGCTGAGCATTCTATTGGCTGCCACTAAGGGCGTTCGCAGGTCGTGCGTGAGCCTAGCCACAAAGTCGTCCCGCTGGCGCAGCATTTCTGACTGCTCGTCTAGGCTGTGCTTGAGCCTTAGGAGCGATCGCACCCTAGCCATCAGCTCATCAATATCAAACGGCTTGCGAATAAAGTCATCCGCGCCCGAATCAAGTCCTTCTGAAAGGCTGGACTGATCGTGGGCAGTGATCAGCAAAATCGGAATGTATGGAATGTTTTTGTTTTCTCGGATGCGTCGCGTGACCTCGTAGCCATCCATACCCGGCATCATCACATCTAGCAGTATCAGGTCAGGCAGGCGACTGTTGACATACTCTAAAGCGACCTTGCCGCCATCTACGGAGTCAATATGGTAGTTATCGATATCTCCTAGGATGGACTCTAATATGAATAAATTATCAGGTACGTCATCAACCGCAAGGATGTTCACAAGTTTCGATATCACTGGTTCCAAAGTATCTTTTAACAAGATTTTATAGCACTCGCTAGATTGCCCTCGCCCTTCTAGCCGCTTAGAACGTAGCACTTTGTCGCGAATATCTTTTCTAGCTAAAGGTATAAATTTGCTAGCTTTCGCTCACTTCGGCAGGTCTGCTGGCGCTAAACAAGAACTTGCCTGTCGGCGCATCAGCGGGATCGGCCCCGACAACTCTGGGTAGCTCTACGGTAAAGGTGGAGCCTTCATTGACCCGAGTGTTAACGGTAATGTCGCCGTGCATCATTTTTACAATTGAATGGGTGATGGCGAGTCCTAGTCCTGTGCCGGGATGCCTGCGCGTCACTTTTTGGTCGGCCTGATGAAAGGGCTCAAAAATATGCAGACGCTCTGTGTCACTGATGCCGCAGCCCGTATCCACTACTGAGATGATTATTTTGTCTGGCTGTTCGCCCCCCTGTGCTTTGGCTGGTAGCGCCTTTAGCCGAACTTTTACGCCGCCTTTATCCGTAAACTTAATCGCGTTAGAAAGCAGGTTATTTAAAACCTGCCGCAGCCGCAGCGGGTCGTTTTCTACCATTGGATGGCTAAGACTGATTTCTGTTTCTAGCGTCAGTGACTTTTGCAAAGCGAGCGATCGCACTTCTTCAACTGCCTGGCTCACTAGCTCTACCATATCTAAAGGAGCAGGTTCCAAGGCTAAACGGCCCGCTTCAATTTTAGAAAAAGCTAGAATGTCGTTGATTAGTTCTAGCAAAGCCCTGCCGTTCGCTAGCACGCGCATAAGCATGTTGCTTTGAGCCTCGCTAAGCGAGTTTTTGGGCCGACTGAGTAAAATTTGTGAAAAGCCTATAATCGCGTTCAGGGGCGTTCTCAGCTCATGAGACATCGTTGATAAAAATTCTGACTTCAGGCGCGATGCCTCTTGCAGCTTAAGATTTTGCCGATAAATGTACTGTCGCTGCTGTGCTAGTTCTTTATTCTTCTTTTCTAAGAGGCGGTTTTTTTCGATTAGCTTGTTGTTAGAAAATTCAACCAGCGCCTCTGCCTGATGCATCCGAATCGCGTTGCGCATTAGGTGGGCGATCGCCTCAGCCGAAAGCTTACTCTTGGGCAGATAGTCGGAAGCGCCTGCCTTCATCAGCTCTACTGCCGTTTGCTCGTCACCCTGTCCGGTAAGCACTAGCACAGGGACGGTGGTATCCCGGCTGCGAATAGCCTTGGTTAGCTCTAAGCCGTTTTTGCCCGGCAGGTTGTAGTCTAAAAATATACAGCCATAGCTGGCCTTGGCGATCAGTGCCAAAGCAGTATCAGCATCGGCGGCTTCTGACACAGACAGGTCAAAGTGAGTTCCCTTCAGCGATCGCTTCAGCGCCATCCGATCAACTTCGTCATCGTCCACAATCAGGACAGATATGTTTTCATCTAGGGTTGTAGCCATGCTGCTTTACCAAGCCACCTGTTAAAAAATTTTTATGGTTATAAAGATCAAACAAACTATCTACGGTACTTCGTAAGATATTTGTCTGGCTATTGCTTAGTATTCATATGAGTATTCGTCCGAGTATCCATCCGAGCTATCTATTTAAGGTATTTCGCATAGCGTCCAATAGCGGTTAAGCGCGGCCATTACCTCTGAGAAGTTTGCAAACGTTACCGGCTTGAGAATATATCCGGCAACATTAAGGTTGTAAGCATTCACTCGATCTCTTTCTTGATCAGAGGTCGTCAGCACGATCACAGGCGTAGGCCGCAGCTCACGATCGGCTCTGAGCGCTTTAAGGAACTCAATGCCTCCCATTTTCGGCATGTTAAGGTCTAACAGCACCAATCGCCTAGTTTTCGGCATGTGGACGGTTTCTGACTCATTCCGCAGCACTTTTAGCGCCTCAATGCCATCGTTGGCAACGAACAAAGGATTCGTAATATTGGATTTCTTAAAAGCGCGCTGGACGTTCATCACGTCCACTCTGTCGTCCTCTACTAGCAGTATGTTGGTAATAGCCACCTCTGGCATAACTCCTGGCATGTTAAGTACCTTCGCGCAAGATAGATAAGCTATTAGTATGTTAGGGAATCCTGTCAGTAAAAGAGCTGACTCTATCGACATATATTCGTTTGCAGCCAGCAAGCCGGGGAAAGGAAATTCCTTAATGGGGCGATTTTGGCCAGGTAAAGCGAAAAATGGCGCCTTCTCCAGGTTCAGACTCTACCATTACCCGACCGCCTTCATGGGTGACTATTTTTTTCACCAGTGAAAGACCAATGCCGGTACTCTCTAGCTGATCTCTGGCTTTCAGGGTTTGAAAAATAGTGAATATTTGGTCGTGGTAGGCCGGATCAATCCCAGGGCCATCGTCAGCTACTGAAAACTCGTAAGCCTTGTCAAGCTCACGCGCCGATATCCGCACGGTGCCATTAGGACGGTCGTGATGCTTAATAGCGTTGGTAATTAGGTTGGCAAATATTTGGACTAAGGGAATTTTTGTGGCCTCAAGTACCGGCATGGCAGGCGCAACTTCCACCCTGAACTCGCCTAGGGGTGAGATAGAATCGATGATTTCTGCGAGCAGTTCTGTTACGTCAATGCGTTCGTGACTCTGATGCGTGCGGCCAATGCGGGAGTACTCCAGTAGGCCGTCAATCAGCCCTTCCATGCGCTGCACCCGGCTTTTGAGCAGCTCAAACTGCTCTCTGTTTTCAGCAGGTAGCTCAGCGCCAATGTCTTCTTCAATCCAGGTAGCGAGGTTGGCGATCGCCCGCAAAGGCGCTTTCAGGTCATGGGAAGTCACGTAAGCAAACTGATCTAGCTCTTGATTGCGCTGCTCTAGCATTGCCATCGTATCGGTAAGCATCGTATTGACCGTCAGCAGGTCATCTTTTTGATGCTGTAGGGCAATGTTGGCGCTTTTTAACGCTGCCTCCTGCTCGCTATGGCGCTGCTCATAGCGCTTACGCTCGGTAATGTTTTCAAAAGCCACGCCTACGCACCGCCCCGGCAAGGGAAAAGCCTTGACCGAAAATATGCTTTTTTTCACCCGACTGTCTTCGTAGGAAACTTCTCCTAAGTCTCGCCCTTGGCCGCTGCGAGCGACCTGGGCATAGATGGTGGGAATGTCGGTTTCAATCATCGCTGGGAAAACTTCTGCCATTGCTTTGCCCACTATTGCCGCCGTTTCAGGTATCCCTGTAGACACATATGCAGCTGGGTTAGTCGCCACCAAGCGTAAGCAATCGCTGCCGTCCTCTTTTTCTTCCAGCTGCCAAATGTGCAGCCCTACCTGCATGTTTTGTACAGCCGCTATATATAGCTGTACGTCCGCCTCTGCTTGGGCCATTTTGCTGGCGATCACGTCGTTAGAGAAATCAGCAGAAAACTTAAAAGACTGGGGACTCGACTCGCTCATAGATAAAATCCGCCGCTCGGGCATCCCAAAATAGGCCTAACGGCTTGTATTGTATATATCTTTAGAGAGAGCTGCTATCAAAATGTGTCATTCGGCTGATAGATACATAGGATGCACATATACTGCATTCTGATACATCAGACCCTACACCTAAAGTTCTTAATTTATAAGAAATCTGCAAGAAAACAACCTTCAGCACATTACCTATAAAGCCCCATTCCCCTAGACCCACGTATAGCGACTTATGACACTAAAGACGGATGAAGAAATCAGCGTTGCTCTAGTTGAAGACCACGACTTGACTCGGATGGGTCTGAGAGCCGCTTTTAGACAGGCAGGGCTAAGATTTCTAGGCGAGGCTGACAATGGCCAAAAAGGGCTGGCTTTAATTCAGGAAATGTCGCCGGACGTGGCTGTTGTCGATGTGGGCCTGCCCGACATTGATGGCATAGAGATGATCCAGCAGTTCAAAAAGGAGAATCCTGACAGCCACACGCGAATTTTGATGCTGACAATGCACGACAGCGAAAAAGCGGTGCTAGCGGCCTTTGCAGCCGGTGCAGACTCCTACTGCACCAAAGAGATCGAGACTCAAGATTTGATTACAGCAATCAGAGAGACTAAGGCCGGGAATTCCTGGATCGATCCTTCTATTGCTAGCCTAGTGCTCAGTCAGGTTAAGCCTAAAGTAGCGGTGGGCGAATCTTTTAACAGCAAGACGGTGGAGATTCGAGCGGTAGATGCTGAGTATGAGCAAATTATTGAGGCCTACCCGCTGACCGACCGCGAGCTGGAGATTTTGGAGTGCATCGTGGCGGGCTGTAGCAATGCCAAAATTGCCGAGCAGCTGTTTGTTACCGTGGGCACGGTGAAGACTCACGTTCGCAATATTTTGAACAAGCTGGGCGCGAGCGATCGCACTCAAGCAGCTGTTCGCGCTTTGCGGTCGGGCTTAATTAGCTAAGCTCTCAGTTTTTGTAGTGAAGCATATTCAGGGCAATCCAACTGGGTTGCCTTTTGTAGTTTTAGTGACAGCGCCCTTAAGCAGCCTAAAAGAACATAAAAAAACCTACAAACCCCACACTTATATGTCTTTCTCTAATTTTTGGTCAGTTCTTAAGCAAACCTTTGTTGAGTGGCAGCGGGATAAAGTCTCTAGGTTAGCCGCCGCCCTGGCTTACTACACCGCCTTTGCGCTGGCTCCCGTACTGGTTATTGTGATTGCGATCGCTAGCTTTTTGTTTGAGCGAAGCACCGTTCAAAACCGCATCATAGAGCAGCTTCAGGGCTTACTTGGCCCAGACGGAGCCAAGCTGGTTGAAGGAATGCTCACCAGTGCCCAAGCCAATGAGGGCGGCGGCTTTTGGCCCACCGTCATTAGCGTTACCCTACTCATTGTGGGTGCTTCAGGGCTGTTTGTGCAGCTACAAGATGCGCTCAACACCGTGTGGAACGTCGAGACTAGGCCGGATGCGGGCCTTTGGGGATTAATTCGCGATCGCCTATTGTCTTTTGGTATGCTACTGTCCATTGGCTTTTTGCTGCTGGTATCGCTGATGCTTAGCGCCGGTTTGGCGGCAGTGAGCAGCCTGTTTGGCGACGCGCTGTTTGGCTGGGATCTCGGCTGGCGAATTCTCAATACAATTGTCTCATTTGGCGTGATCACGCTGCTGTTTGCGCTAATTTATAAAGTGCTACCCGACGCCACCGTGAGCTGGAGCGATGTGTGGATTGGCTCGGCTATGACCGCTTTGCTCTTCACCATTGGTAAATCTCTGATCGGTCTCTATTTGGGCAGCAGCAGCGTTGCTTCTGCCTATGGCGCAGCCGGTTCCTTTGTCGTCTTACTGCTGTGGATTTACTACTCCGCTCAAATCCTCCTTTTTGGCGCAGAGTTCACTCAGGTATACGCCAACCGCTTTGGCTCAGATATTCGGCCCAGTGAACATGCTGTTTTCGCTGCCGACGCCACGCCTGAAGAGAAAGGAGAAACTTCTGAGGCTTCTCATGAAAATCCATCGAAGACGACGCCATCAAATATACACTCATCAGACAACTTACCTAAAACTCGTTCAGAGTACAAAGCTCAGCGATCGGTTCTGAGACCTTCTCAGCGTCAACGCCTACAGGGCAAAGCAAAAAAACCACGCGCTAACTAAATTTCTTAATCCTATTTACGGGGTCTCTACAGCCGCCTCTGCGTCAAAAGGATGAAAAGTCTCGTCTGTCCGGCAAAAGGGTCGTCCCCAAAATTCCATCTGTCGGGAGAGGACAATATTTCACTGAAGGCGCTTAATATCTAGGAGCCCTATTAATTAAATAAACGCAAAGAGAAAAACTATGGAATTTTACGAGGGTCTGCTGTCGGCCACAACACATGATCATATGGCCGCTCATATGGCTAGCTTGCTAGGGCAAGTGAATACTGTCGTTGTCGCCAGGCAACCCGTCCAAGGGGGACAGTTCCTAGTCACGATGCTTTCGGGTGTCATCTTAGCGTTTGGCTTTCAGCTGTTACTCACCAACCTTTCAATGGCCGCTGGGGTCTCTTACGTCGCTCACTCTGGCGGCTCTGATAGCTCTAGCAGCGATGATTCGAGTGACTCAAGCGGCTCACCCATTAAAACAATTAGCCTTGCTTTTGGCCTTTGGACGCTGATTACCGTTAGCTTGGCGCTGTTTTTCGCCTGCTGGCTGGCGGTCAGGCTGACCATTTACACCGACCCTTGGTCGGCTGCGATTACGGGACTGGTGATTTGGGCGACTTACTTTACCCTGCTCGTGTGGTTTAGCTCTACGGCTGTCGGCTCTTTGATTGGCTCGGTAATAAAGTCTGCGGGTAGCGGCTTGCAAAGTATTGTGGGAACGGCCACGGCTGCTATCGGTGCCAAGGCCGCTGGCGATCAGGTGGTGAATACCGCAGAAGCGGCGGCAGCAGCGATTAGACGCGAGTTTACTAGTGGATTGGATTCATCCGGTCTGCAAGATACGCTGCAAGACTATTTGTACTCACTCAAGTCTCACGATGTTGACGTAGAGTCGGTTGAAAAAGAATTTGAGCGCTTGGTCAACAGCTCCGAGATTGCCAACGTTGATCGCGATTCGCTGCCCCAGGTGAATAAGGAGATGTTTGTTAAGCTGCTGAGTGATCGCACTAACGTTTCTAAAGAAGAAGCCGATCGCCTCGCTAGCCGCTTCTACCGCATTTGGAAGCAAAACACGGGCGGCAAGGATAATTTGAGTGACATTATGGGCTTCGTTGCAGCTGCCACAGGCGGACAGCTAGCCTCTAAAGGACTGAGCGATCAGCTCGGTCAGTTAGTGAATGAGCTTCGTCAACAAAAAGGCGGTCAGGGAAGTCCAAAGCGTGGCCAGTCAGTCGACCAGTCAGATGGTGAGAATGATGGCCAGAACGATGGCCAGAAGGATGGCCAGAAGGATGACAGTGAAGAAGTCGTTGGCGGCCCAATCCAACGAGTAGCTGCTCAAGGACTCAACTCTTTAATCAGCATGGTGCTTGCCAAAGTAGACCTACCTGATTTGGACGCCAACAATATCGTTGGCCAGATTAAGTCAGCCCAGCAAGAGCTTATGAATCAGTCGTCGGGTAGCGGCATCCCCCAAAAGCTAAAAGACGCTATGCCTACTGATGACAACATCATTAAAGCGGACGTTGAAGATTATCTGCGCCATGCTTACATCGGCGAGCTAAAGTCTCCTGAGCTAGAAGGCGTTTTTCAAAACGTGCTCTATGACAATGAAGCTGACAAAACTCAGATGCGAGAGCAAATTTCTGCGATTGACAGCAAGCTCTTCACGGATGTGCTTTCTTCGCGCGGAATGCTGACTCAAGACGAGATTAAAGACATCAGCAATCGTTTAGAAAACGTTCGTCAGACGGTTTTAACCGATGTTTCCGCAGCGGAGGCCGCTGAGTCTGAAGAGCGGATTCATCAGCAGATGGCGACTTTCTTTAAGTATTCGCCTGCTAGCGAGCTGATCAGTGAAATGGGCGATCGCGCCTTCAAATCCATTGTTGAGAACGAGCCTCTCCAGGCTACCCAGCTACGGGAGCGCTTAGGATCTTCTACAAATGCCGACTACATCCGTCAGTTTTTAGTAGAACGCAACGATGTTGCTGCCCATGAAGTCGCAGAGCATTATGCCCGGCTGCTGGAGCGCACGATTGCTGATGCCGAAGGTGTAGAAAAAGCTGCAAAGGTTCGTTTTCAGCAGCAGCAACAGTCACTGGAAGACTATTTGCGCAGCACGGGCAAGTCTGAGCTGAATCCCGATGGGATCAAGCGGGATTTGCAAAAGCTATTGGATGAGCCCGATGAAGGCATTCGCCGGGTGAGAGGCCGTCTCTCTCAGCTTGATCGCAGCAGCCTAGTCGCCTTGTTAGCCCAGCGTCCTGAATTCTCTGAGCAAGATGTCAATCAGGTGATTGACTCGGTAGAAGGGAGCTGGGTAGCGGCTGTACACGCACCTCGCCAGTTGGTGGATCAGGCACAGGCTAAGTACGGGGAGGCGACTAATGCGATCGCCGAATACCTGCGCAGCACTGGCAAGCCAGAGCTAAGCCCTGAAGGCATTCAGCGCGATCTGCAAAAGCTAATCGACAATCCTAAAGTAGGGGCTCAGGCCATTCGCTACCGCCTTTCTAAGATGGATCGCGATACCCTAGTGCAGCTGCTTAGCCAGCGCGGTGACCTCAGCGAAGGCGAAGTCAACAGCACCATTGACAACTTGCTCTCCAACATTCAAAGCGTGGTTAAATCACCTCGTCGTCTAGCGCGGCGGGCGACTTCACAGGCTAAGTCTCAGGTGAAATCGTTTGAATCGGCCCTAGAGGATTATCTGTACAATACCAACAAGGAAGAGCTGAATCCTGTAGGCATTAAGCGTGACCTGAGGCTGTTGCTAAATGACCCTAAGTTGGGCGCTAGCAAGCTGGGCGATCGCCTCAGCCAAATGGACGATTCTACCCTGGTGGCGCTGCTGGCTCAGCGGCCTGATATGACTGAGCAAGAAGCCGCTGAAGTAGTGGGCCGAATCGCTGATGTCCGCCGTCAGATAATGGCTCAAATTCAGAGCATTCAGAGCAGCATTGAGTCGGTGTTCGCGAGTATTTTCGGGAAAATTCACGATTTCCTAGATTCTTTAGATCGCCCAGAGTTAGACTACTACGGCATTCAGCGCGACGTTCGGACGTTGTTTAACGATCCTCAGGCAGGCTTTTCGGCTCTGCGCGATCGCTTCTCTCAGTTCGACCGTGACACCTTAGTCGCACTGGTAACTTCTAACAATCGCGTCTCCGAGCGGGACGCCAACCGGGTGATCGATCAAATTGAATCGGCCAAGGATACGGCGCTGCGAAGAGCAGAGAGCGTAGAGCGGCAGATAGAAGATCGCATAAACGTAGTTAAGATGCAAACTCAAAAGCAGATAGAAGACACCAAGAAAGCGGCAGAAGCTGCGGCCTGGTGGCTCTTTGGGACTGCTGTGGTTTCTGCTGTGGTAGCTATTATTGGCGGCTTGGTCGGTGTGGTTAAAGTTGTTATATAGCTGTTATATAGCCGTAAGGTTCTCTCGACGCCTTAGCCAATCCTGCTTTAGTTCCCTTAAGAAAGGGTAAATCGATCCCTCTAGCCTCCCTTTTGGCGGGCTAGGGGGATTGACAGTATGTAGTGATACAGCACCAGAACTTTTCATCCAACCTTTTAGATCTGTACGTTAAGGATTTTATGTTCACGCCGATCCTTTAGGCTCAGTCAGCTCTGTTGTTCTGAGCGATGAATTCTCTCCAAATGAGTATTCTAAAAATAATTGAAGGAACTATACTCTAAACGTTTAAGATATGGACATCCTTAAGAGACTGAAATTTTAAGGACAACCAGGTTTCCATGACAAACTTCCACAGCCTTTCAATAAAGAGTCGAACTGTTCCAGTTGAGCTACTGCTGGACGCTGGCGTGAAGTTGGTCAGCCCTCACGAGCTATCCTATCAGGAGAAAGGAGAGAATGCTCCCGTGAAGCACCTGCCCACTGCTACGGCCATTTGGACGGCAGGCACAGCGACCAATCCGCTGATCAAGTCATTGCCGCTAGCGGCTGAGGCCCAAAACAAGCACGGTCTTCCCTTGGTTTCATCTACCCTACAGCTGCCTGATTTCCCCAACGTATTCATCGCCGGAGACTGCGCGGTTGTGCAGCCCGATCCTTTGCCGCCGGTTGCTCAAATTGCCTACCAGCAAGGGAAGGGCATTGCTGACAATTTGATCGCGCGCTCTCGGCAGCGATCGCCTAGTCCGGTACAGGCCAACATGCGAGGAACCCTGATGAAGCTGGGGATTCGCAGCGGCGTTGCTAACGTGTTTGATAAGGTGCAAATTGGCGGCGCAGCGGGCGATCTCATTCGTAATAAAACCTATTTGGAGATGCTGCCTACCCCTAGTCACAATTTCAAGGCAACTTCTGAGTGGCTCAAAGATGAAGTTTTCGAGCGGTACCAAATGCTTGAGCCGGATGAGTCTCAGCCGCAGCCCCAGCGAAAAAACCGCGCGGTGATTTGGATTGGGATTGCGGCGATCGCAGCCGCCCTGGTTATCGGCATTAGCCTGATAGTGTGATCGCGCCAGCCCTCCCAGCTAGCCGCTGAATTTGATCAGCCCCAGCCTACACAGCAGCCTTAATGTCCTTACCGCTCTCCTCAAATCGGAGAGTTTTGATCAGATCGCAGCATTCGCAGGCCGTTTAGGGTGACCAGCAGCGTTGAGCCTTCATGCCCAAGGACGCCAGCGGGTAGCGTTAAGTCACCCAAGAAGTTAGCGACCATTAAAAAAGCAACCGAACTCAGCGCTAGCGTCATATTCTGCTTGATAATTCGCTGCGATTTTACCCCCAGATGGATCGCCTGCTCTAGCTTTTCTAGCCGGTCAGCCATGAGCACAATATCAGCCGTTTCTAACGCCATATCTGAGCCTGTGCCGCCCATCGCAATGCCCACCGACGCCTGAGCTAGGGCTGGGGCATCGTTAATACCGTCGCCGACCATGGCCACCGTGTGATACTGCTGCTGTAGCTGTTTAACGACCTCTACTTTGTCTTCGGGGAGCAAATCTGCATAGACTCGATCAACGCCTACCGCTTGGGCAACGCTCTGAGCGGTCGCGGCATTGTCCCCCGTTAGCATCACGGTTGTTTTGATCCCCATTCGCTTCAGCCCGTTGAGTAAATGAGATGACTCAGGGCGAACCCGATTGGCGACGGCGAGCAGTCCCAGTATCTGGCCTTCCATCTGGCCTTCCATCTGGCCTTGTCGGCTCACCCAAATGACGGTTTTGCCTTCGGTCTCTAGCTGCTGGCTAGTGTGTGCAAGCTGGGCATAGGCAGATAGGTCGGTCGTGATAAAAGACCGCTTGCCTAGCTTAAGGGTGTCGCCTGATAAGGTGCCAGATATTCCCTGACCGGCTTGCGCCTGCACGCTGGCAAGGGGAAGCAGCGGAATAGCGCGTTTTTGAGCCGCCCTGACAACGGCTTGAGCGATCGGATGCTCTGAATAGGCTTCTAGAGAGGCGGCAGCTTGTAAAACCCGATCGGCCTCAATGCCGTTAGCAGGCACCAAATCGCAAACCTGTAGGTTGCCGGTGGTAAGGGTGCCGGTTTTATCGAAGGCGATGGCGCAGCCCCTCCCGTGGAGAATCGCCCCCAACTGCCCAATCGTTTCTAGCTGAGCGCCGTCTTTGAACAAAATGCCCTGCCTGGCACCGCTAGCGATCCCCGAGAGCAGCGTCGGCATAATCGCGGCCATCAAAGCGCAAGGTGAGGCCACCACTAAAAAAACCAGCGCCCGGTAGATAGTGGTTTCCCAGCCCCAGCCCAGCAGTAGCGGCGGTAAGAAAACGAGTAACAGAGCCGAGACCACAATCACCCTGGCATAGCCTCGTTCAAACCGTTCTAAAAACTGCTGCGATCGCGGCTGAGTCGTTTGAGCTTCTTCTACCAGCCGAATCACCCGCTGAATTAAGCTACTTTCTGGCGGCTTGTGCAGCTCTAATACAAGCGCACCGCTGCCGTTAATCGTGCCCGCAAAGGCTTCGTCTCCCAGCGCCTTTTCAACCGGCACAGATTCTCCCGTAATCGGAGCCTGGTTAATGGTACTGGCTCCCTCTTTAACCACACCGTCAGCAGGAATAAGTTCGCCCGGTTTGACTAAGACGTGATCGCCCACCTGCAAACGCTCAGTCGCAACCATCTCTTCTTGCCCGTCTCGCATCACCCTAGCGGTATCAGGCGCGAGCTGCATCAGCCCCCGAATATTACGTTCCGTGCGATGCATCGCCACACTTTCCAGCGCCCCGCTAATCGCAAAAATCAAAATCAGCACTGCGCCATCTACCAGCAAATAGTATTCTCGCTGCCATAGCCCCAAGGTAGCTGCACCCAATGCCGCCACAATCATCAGCAGGTCAACGTCTAGCTCTTGCTCTTGCCAAAGAGTGGTCAGCCCTTCACGGGTGCTCTCATAGCCACCAATGACATAGGCAGCTAGCAAAATCCAAATGCCTAACCCCAGCCAATTTCCGTTTAAGGCCACCCAGCCCAACAGCGTGAGTACGGCGCAAAGCAGCGCTGCCACTAGCTCAGGATAGGTTTGTATCCAACGGCGCAATTCTTCTGTAAAGAGGCTACGCCCTCTCATCTGCCAAGTTTTTGAGAAAGTCTCAGTCATCGCCCTCATCCCAGTAGGTTAGAGGCTTACGATAAACATTGACATAAGTGTTAAGGTCAAGCGGCAGCAATGAAAAGTTAAGATGCTCACCATCAAAGAACTCACTCAAACGGTCGGTGGCGTGACGCCGCGCATGGTGCGGCACTATCATCAGATTGGCCTGCTGCCACAGCCCGTGCGATCCAGCAGTAATTACCGGCTATACAGCCCCACAGACGTGCAGTTCCTTCAGCGGATTATGGCGCTAAAGCAGCAGGGCTTTCAGCTCTCTCATATCAAGCAAATACTGACGATGCCAGCAGCAGCCCAGCCGGATCAGCAGTCTCCTCAGCAGTTTCCTCAGCAGATGCCTCAGCAGTTTCCTCAGCAGACGCCTCAGCTAACTGATCAGCTCCAGCAGCAGTATCAGGTTGTGCTAAAACAGCTCGTTAAGCTACGGCAAACGGCGACGGCGCTAGAAAGTGTGATTGGACGCGATCGCGCCTGTCAATTTACTCAGGCACAGGCGCTCGCCCAGCTGCAATGGCTCAGCGCCGAGACTCAAACCGTACATTCTCTCACCGAAAAACTTTGGCACCAGCTAGACGCAGCAACCTACAGCCATCCCGAGAATTTTCAAGAAGCTCTCAAACGTCTGCTCCCCGATCTTTCGCAGCGTCCCGAAATTGAAGTAGATGTTCTCTCCCATCTGGTTTTGGCCTGCGGTGATGTCAGCTTGGCGGCTTTTGTGCGCTTTAGCCCAGACGCCATCAAAGCAGCGAGAGAAACGCTGTTGGCAGGGTGTACTGTTGTGAGCGACGTGCCTGCCATCATCACAGCGCTAGATCATACTCGTTTGGCTCATTTAGGCTGCCAGCAAGCAGCCCTTTTGGACGATCCTCACTTGGAGGGGGTCGCTGAGGCCGAACACGCTTTTTGGCAAGATTCCCGCTGGCACCAGCGGCTAGCGAGTCTCATTGACGGCAATATTTGGGTAATTGGCTATTCCCCATCGGTGCTGATGAAACTTTGTGACCTGATTGAGCACCAAGACTGTCGGCCAGCTTTAGTCATTGGGCTACCGATTGGATTTAGTCATGCGCCAGCCGCAAAACGGCGGCTAATGCAGCTAAGCGTTCCTTATCTGACAACCGAAGGCGCTTTAGGCGGGGGGCTATTGGCTGCGATCGCGCTCAACCGGCTAGCCGCTTCTTTAATTGAGAAGCCTGACTGTCACTGTTATCTCGGCTAGCTAAGTATAGGATGACTTGCTTAAAAAGCCTGCGATCGCGTCTCGAAGCGCTTCTAACTCGTCAGCTCGGATTAAATGACCGCTGTTTTCAAAAATTCTCAGGTCAGCATTGGGAATGTTTTGAGCTATTTCTTCAGAGAACTCTGGGGGACAAATCCAGTCGTGTCGTCCACCAATAACTAGGGTGGGTGAGGTAATTTTATGGAGCTGATCTAGCACGTTGTAAGTGCGTAAAAAGCCGCCAAAGGCAACGTTAATAGCATCTGGAGAAAAAATGGTTCGATCCCAGGCCTCCTGGCTTAATTTGGGGCTTGAGTTGGGGCTTGAGTTGGGATCGTGGCTGAGTGAGTACATCGGTGCCATTACCTGAAAGTACTCGCGCAGCTGTGCCTCATTTTCAAATGCGCCATCCCAGAGTCGCTGCGCGATCGCCTTTTGTGCTTCAGTACCCCGCTCTGCCAAAATCTCCTTTGCTCGGCTTAGAAAGCGAGAACTCGCTACCGTAGCAACAACAATTAAATGCGAAACCTGCTGAGGATAGCGAACCGCATAGGAGAGCGCTACCATACCGCCATAAGAAGTGCCCAGGACTACAATTTTGTCTAAGCCCAGGTGCTGGCGTAGCGCTTCCATATCTTCAACATTGTTGTCTAGGGTATAGGTTTCCTTGGGGCCTCGCGCCGATCGGCCCTGACCCCGGTGGTCAAAATAGATCAGCTGCATCTGATCGCTGAGCGGAGAAAAGGCAGCTTTGTAGGAAGTATGGTCAGCACCCGGCCCGCCATGAACGAGGAAGGTGGCTGGCTTTGAGCGCAGTTGCGATCGCTCTATGGCCAGTCCTACCCCTTCAACGTCAAAGTAAATCTCTGTATCTCGTATTTTTGCTCGCATCAGCTAAGTTTCCTAACGGTTTTCCACCACTTTAATATCACTCTAACTGAGTCTTTGTACTCCTTTGTCGATAAGTAAACGCACGAAAGCCGACCAGATATTTCGCTCTGGTCGGCTTTCGTATGATGGATTAATCAGGGTGTCTACAAAGAGATACGACACTGTTGGCGAACTAAATCTTAAATGCTGACCCAACGCAAAGTCGTTGGTTTGGCCAAGGCGCTAAGAACGAATTGACTGGGTTTGAGCCGCTATTATGGAGTTCGCCAACAGTGTCAGATACTAAGGCGTAATATCTTCAAGGACGTCCTTGATTTCGCCTTCAATGGTGTTGCCCTTGGCATTACCCCGAGTAACCATCTCTTTTTTGTTGGCATCACCCTGCACGCCGTTAAGACCCTTTGCAGAGTTTTCCATGACGCTTTTGCCATCATTCGCATGGTCTATAGAGCCCGTAATAGCTTCTTCCGATTTCTTTTGCACGGTATCTAGCTGCTCTAGACCTTTTTCAGGCTGAGAGCTGCTGTTACCGAACCCAAACAGCGCCAGCGCAGGCGTAGCGTTTGAGAAGAGCACCACCGCACAGGCCAGGGCGATCGCAAAAGGACGCAGGCTTGCTAGCAGACTAGAAACGTGATTACGAAAATTTTTCATGAGAATTTCCTCCTTGGAAAGTCTAAACAATATAGATGTGAGTTTTTACACAAATTAAGGAAACGGAGCACCGTGCCTACCTGATTAAAGACTAATCAAAGAAATCCTTAATAGACTCAACTATACCTTGAGCCTCGTCCTTAGCATCATCACCCGCGTCAGCTGCCGTTCCTTTGGCTTTGCCGATATCGCGATTCACTTTGCCCTTCAGCTCATCGCCCGCACCGGCCGTCCGGTCTGTGGCGTTATCTAGCTTACCGCCCAAAGAATCGTCTAGCCCATCGGTGACTCTAGCGACGCCACGCTTGGCTTTGCCGACAGTACCTTGCACAGCGCCCTTGAGCTGATCGCTAGTGCCCTCGCCCGACATCCGGTCAAGCTCTGCCGCTGCTCGCTCATTCATGACTGCCCCTGCCTTCTCAGAGCCTACAGCCGCAGCGCCAGGAACCCAAGCACCGCCCCATACGGCAACTGTCACCATAATTAAACAGACTGCTCGCACGGCTAGCGCCTTGAGCTGCTGACGATATTGGTTGAATGCAACCATTACACCTTTCCTCCTTGTAAAAACTTATTTTTCAGTACCTACCTATACAATCTTTTTGAGATGCAGTTCCAAATCCACCTTGCGACAGATTCAAAAGCATCTTTAGAGAGATGAAAATAGCGTAATTAGGGGTTGAGTAAGCTACAGGCAGATCAAGCTACAGGCAGAATGGGTGAAGCGGGCTAGCTCAACGCTTTGTTAAAAAGCTTTGTTGAAAATACGCTCCGCTACTGCTCTATTTATTAATGCTCTACTAATGTGTATATGCTCAGGCCAGGGCATCTATACCTTTTGTGTCACTCGCAGCAGACGCAGAGGAAGTAGCGTCATAGTGTGTTTACAGCTGTCTTTATCTGCTAAGGATCAACGCTAATGGAAATCCCTGCCCAGCAAACCGTAGGCCAGTTAGAGCGTGAAATTTCTCAGAAAATGCAGGCACTTTATAAAAAGCACTTAGGCCATCAGCCTAGTAAGGTAACCTGTCAGCTGTTTGATGCAAAGCTAGCTATCATACTGGAAAATTCCCTCACCCTACCTGAGCAGCTCCTGGTAGAAGAAGGTGAGGTGGAGCTAGCTGAAAAGGTGCGCGTGGATCTCAATCAGGCTATGCGACCTCAAATTAAGTCCTTAGTAGAGAGCGTGCTGGGTGTGGCTGTGGTGGATTTGCTGAGCGATGCGACCCTAGAAACTGAACGCACTGGCATTATCGTTGTGCTCTCAGCCGCGCCTGGCGTCCGCAATCCAGATGCTATTCCGAAAATGAAAAAGTAGGAAGTGCTGACGGCTTTATAAATATCTATACGTCGAAAGGCATGGTTTGCTATCTGGCTTTTCTTTCTAACGGGTGAGCGTTGATCAGATCGCTATCTCTTAAGATCGAGGTTAACAGCGCAAATGCCAGCCTTTACCTAATTCAGCCGTATTGGTAGCCATTATTTTATGATCGGTGCGTGGCCAATCGCTGTTTAATCGAGTTGTTGGAGACTTTTTTTATGACGATAGAGCTGAAGGAAGATATTATGTATATTCTTCTTAAAAAGATGAGCGATCGCCCCAAAGCCGATGGGCCAACTCCCCTAACTTTGAGCGCGACAGATTTTGTAGGTCGCAACACCAGCCATACTGAAATCCTGTCTCATCTTGACTATCTCAATCAAAAGGGCTACATCAACGCCGACTTTGAGGGTGACGCCTACGCTGATAAAGGGCCAAATCCCCTGCCCGACAACGTGGATCTTGAAGACGTTGAGCTGACTCCTAAGGGGGAAGCGCTCTTTAAGGAAATGAGCGAGAACCCGCCTGAGGCGCTTGAGAGCGGGCCAAGTACAGAAATTGCCACTAAGGACACGGACTTTCTTAAGAAGGTTATGCTCAAAGGCAACATCCAAGATATTTACGACGCTCGCGATGCCACTGAAGTCGTCTTTAGAACCATGCGCGACCTGATGAGTCCAGAAGCGACTAAGAATGTTTCTTCTGAGCTGCATACAGAAGCTCTCCATACCGACAAAAAGGCCGTTCAAGAAGAGGTGGCCGAGCTGTGGAAAGAATCTAACCCGCTGGTACGCCTGCTGATCAAGGTTCGCCCTACCCTAAAGTTTGACGACGAAACCTTTTTCTTTAGGGTAGAACAAGAAGGCGGACTGGCAAAAACAACTGGCCCTAAAACCGTTGTTAAAGCCGTCTTTAGTGCGACTAAGGAAGAACTGTCTGCTGAGCGAGTCGCTGAAATCGCTGGCTTTATGCCCGGCGAAGTTCGTAAACTATGGGAGGAAGCTTAAAATGACTACTGACAATACAGATCCAAGAGAACCTAATGAACCGGGAACTGCGCATATCAACCCCGGCGATAAGGAAATGTCGCCTGATGCTTCTGTAGAGGAAAAGGGGCAAAAAACTGCGGTTGCCTATGAAGATGCCCTGGGAAATCCGATTGAGGTGCCTACCTACTTTACGGTAGAGGATGAGGAGGGCCATAAGGAAGCACTTCACCATGTCAAAGATGCAGAAGAGATTTCAGATGTCATTCGTCAAGCTCGCGTTGATGAGGACGGAGATCGTAAGTGGTGATAGCTGAGCAGTAGCTGGGCGGTTTTCTGAGGCGGTTGACCACTGTGCAATAAAAGCATATCTAAAAGCTGCCGCAAAGCTATACCCTCTTTGTGGCAGCTTTATTATGAATGGGAGGAAAACACCCACATGAAATCCTTGATTGAGGAAGTTCGATCTAAGCTAATTGAGCTAGTAGGTGATGGCATACTCGTACTGCCGGGGTTTGTTTTTGCCATTGTTATTGTGCTGCTTACCCGCACGGTAGCAAGACTGGTGCAGCGAGGCGTTCGCAAAATGGCTAATCGTACGCTGAAAAGTATCTCGTTACGGTCTTTATTGGTACAAACTAGCTATGCGGCCACATGGGTGGTTGGCGTGCTGTTCGCCTGCGTCATTGCCTTCCCCGATGTGGGTCTTGGCAGTATCATCAGTCTGCTGGGATTAGGCTCTGTTGCGATCGGATTTGCCTTTCAAGATATTTTCAAAAACTTTTTATCGGGTATTCTCTTACTTTTGCAAGAGCCTTTCTCTATCGGCGACCAAATCATTGTGAGCGATTATGAAGGCACGGTAGAAGAAATTGCGCTGCGCTCCACTCAAATTCGGACTTACAAAGGTGAGCTAGTGGTTGTGCCTAATTCTATTGTGTTTACAAGTCCTGTGAAGGTAATGACAGGCAAACCCTATCGACGAACCGACCTGGCCATCGGCGTGGATTACAACACGCCGCTTCCTGGGGCGGTAAGTACGCTACTAGCAGCAGCAGAGACCGTAGATGAAGTGAGATCTAATCCTTCTATTGAAGTGGATGTTGTTGGATTTGGCGATAGCTCGATTGATTTGGTTGTACGCTATTGGACATACTCAGAGCAAAAGAGCGTTCGTCGAATTACCACTCAAATGATGATAGCGCTGAAGCATGCCTGCGATGGAGCTAATATCAGTATTCCATATCCCATTAGGACTATTTATCACTTCGACCAGGAGAAGTACAATGATAATGAGGCGTTAATCTCTAGTGATGAAAATCAGAACAGCGACCAAAATAATGACCAATCTCGCTACGCGCTAAGCAGCAACGATGGCAGCGAGTCGGACGGCTAGTTTCCAGCTTTTGCGTTCCATCATATCTAAACGTAATTAATCCTCCCCTAAAGGTCAATCTCGAATGTTCAACAACGTGTATCTCATCTTTAATCCTGTATCAGGGCAGGGAGATCCGGGGAACGAACTAGCGACTATTCGCAGCGTGATCGAAGCGCAGTGTAAGCTGACCGTGCTAGAGACAACCCCTGACGACTCAGCAGGTGAACTGGCTGAGCTAGCGATCGCCCAAGGGGCCGACTGTGTAATCGCCTCAGGTGGCGATGGTACGGTTTCAGAGGTGGCGGGCGAACTGGTGAATGGTGACGTGCCGCTAGGGATTGTGCCAAGAGGAACTGCCAATGCGATCGCCTCTGCATTTGGTATTTCTAGTAACGTTGGCATTGCTAGCGAAAATATCTTAGATGGCATTCCCACAGAAGTAGATATGGCTCGCTGTAACGGTCATCCGCTGATGCTGCTAGCAGGCATTGGCCTAGAAGCCGACGTGATATCACAGGCCAACCGCGAGCTCAAAAATAGGCTGGGCAGTGCTGCCTATATCCTCTCAGCCTTCCAGCAGGTCAGAGATCTCGATGTATTTAAAGTAGAAATGGAAACAGACGACAGGATTATCACGGTTGAAGCTTCTGGTGTGACGGTTGCCAACATTGCGCCTGCAACGTCTGTACTTGCCCAAGGGTCGGCGGGGGTTGTGCCTTATGACGGGCTGTTGGATGTGACTATCTTTGCGCCTGAAGGAACTGGTGGGGCGATCGCTGCTTCCTACAATCTATTTCAATCCGCCTTAAACAGGCGCTCAAGCAACCGAGAAGATGTTGGCTACTTTCGCTGCAAAGCCGTCAAAATCACAACCGAGCCTGAGCAAAAAGTAGTAGTAGATGGAGAAATGAGGGGGACAACGCCTGTAGAGGTTCACTGTATCACTCGGGGGTTAACCATTATCGCGCCTAGAGACGGCAACTTTGACCCGCTTGAAAAGCTAGAAGGGTTGCCCAAGCTAGAAATTAAATATAAAGAGCAAACCCCAGAGCAACAGCCTGACTAAGAAGGGGGCATCTGCGCCTTGAGCCGCCCTTTTTTATTGGATTTCTGACGGCGCTGCCTTGCATCTATCCATCCCAGCGCAATGGTTGCCGTATTGCCATGAATCAGCAGTGACATTAGCACCGTGAGCGTTGTGATGCTCCAAAGCAAGCTGATGTTTTCAAAGCTACCGTTGTTTTGGGCGTAGGCCAAGTAGTAGTACGAGCCAAAACCGCGAATGCCGAGAAAGGCGATCGCGCCCTTCTCCAACTTCGTAAGCTTTAATCCCGCCAGAGACAATAGCCCTGACAAAGGCCGCGCCAGAAAAATAAACAGCCCTGCAAACAAGAAGTTTTGCCAGCTCAGCAAGTTTAAATCGTTGGTAGCGACAAACCCGCCCAGCGCTATCAGCAAAAGACCCGCTAAAATACGCTCTAACTGGGTAGCAAACTGATAGGGCTTAGTGTAATAATCATGATGCTTTTGAATATTTTGTCGGCTAGCGATCGCCGCCGCAAACACGGCCAAAAAACCATAGCCATGAAGGGCTTCAGCAATACCGTAAGCCAGAAAAATAGACGCTGCAATAAACAGTCCTTCCCGCGTTTCTTCCCGCTCCGTCTCATCAGAAACGCGAAACATATACTGGGCTAGCAGCCAGCCAACCGCGACGCCCACAATCGTACCTACTGTGACCCGATAGATCAGATCATAAGCTGCCCAGTTTATCAGCCAGGAGCCTAGCTTGCCCTCGTGCTCAGCTACACCCAGCGCTAAATAAACAAAGGGGAAAGCTAGGCCATCGTTTAGCCCAGCTTCTGTCGTAAGGCTAAAGCGCACCGGATCTTCTTTGCCCTTATTCGGCGGGCCTACCTGCACACTGTGGGCCATCACCGGATCGGTAGGGGCCAAACAAGCGCCCAGCAAAATAGCATCTGCTAACGGCAGGCCGAATATCCAATTGCCCAAAAAAGCCGCCGCTGCGATGCTAATAGGCATTGCAATGCATAGTAATCGTAGCGTAGATTGCCAGGTACGAAAGCGAAAGCTTCGATCAATCGAGAGGCCTGCGCCCGCTAAAGAGAAAATAACAATCAGCTCAGTCACATATTCAGTTACAGCCGTATGCACTGCGTTGTTGATCGGATCAAGCACAGGCAACCCGCCTATCTGAATGAACAAAATATCCGCCAGCAGAAAGTACAACAGCGGAATGTTGATAAAGCGTGCGCCCTTCACGCCGGGTAGCCAGGTAAACCCTAGCAGCGCCAGCCCGAAGGTAATGTACAAAATAATCTTAGGATCCATGTGGGCCAGGGTGGAAGAGAGCAGTAGCAAGGAAAGCACTTAATACTGACTTAAGGCTGTGCTTTATAAGGCATCCCTAAAGGCATAGCTTAAAGGGAATGAGCTGATTTGCTATCTGTCTTAGGGGAGGCGTGCAACCGCTAAGCGCATTCATACAGTGATAACATTGATCTTTGCCTTAGTTTAAGACAAAGATCTAAGGCTAGCTACGCTCTTTAAAGTTCTTTTATCAAGGTCAAAGGTATGCATACTAATGCGATTCTCACCCTTCAAAAGCTTGCCAGAAAGTTTGCCCAAAATTTTGCTACGAGAGCCGTTTCACTATTGATAGGCATGGCTTTATTTTTCGGCCTTCAGCTCGCAGTCGAAGCGGCTCCTGCTGATATGACAGGCAACCCCGAAAAGACGATGACAGGAGAAAGCGTAGAGCAGCTGCGAGCTGGGCGTCGCGCTATGAACAGTCAGGCTGCGAGAGCTGCAAATGATGAGGAAAAAGCAGATTCGTTGGGTGAAGTTTTGAACGAAAAGCTTAATCTGGAGGAAATTACCAAAGAGAATGTGATTGTAGATGATGCGCGTGATGCGTTGGATCTCGATGCGCCCTATGAAATTCCTAGGAAAGGTCGGTAGGAATAATCCGGCTGGGTCGTGGCTATCTGCTATGCAGAGGCTTCGCCAACGGCTGCGCTCAGCCAGCAAAATTTTCGGCACATTATTTCACTGCAATGCCCTTAATTTACTCTGGCTCAGTGAGATCAAACCTTCTGGGGTAGGGAAGATTGCGCTTGGCAAACTCTTTTTTAGCCCGGACGGTAAGATCTGTTGCATAGGCAAATTCATCGCGAGCATCTAGCGGATATGAGCGCAGCTTGAACAGGCTACCCCAGCTATGGTCTGCCATGACCACCTTAATCGGCAGCTTCAGGTGAGTGTACTTACTGGTGTAGGCAATTCGATAGAGAATATTTTCGACCTCTTCTGGATTGGCTTCGTGCGCCAGATAGAACTCGGTGACTACCTGGGCTTCTAGCTCGCCCATGTTGGCGTTAGAGACAGAGTTAGTCCATACGTAGTTGTGCGGCACGGTGACCACGTTGTCACTGGGGGTGCGCAGACGAATGGCTCGCAGGCCGTAACTAATCACTTCACCGTATTCGTCGTCAATGGCAATGCGATCGCCCACCCGATAAGACGCTTCAAACAGCCCAACAATGCCCGCAATAATGGAGCTGACATAGTCTTTAAAGGCAAAGCCCAGGGCAACGGCTACCGTACCCGTAACCGCCAGCACATTGTCTCTAGAAAGATTCAAAAACAAATTCATCAGCATGATAATCGTTATCGTCATCACGAAAGTGCGCAAAAACGGTTGAAATTGCTTAATGCGCAATCTGTTGTGGCGAGCGACCTTTTCGGATAGCGTGACGGACATCCAGTCAACTAATTTGATGATGGCAAAGGCGACCACTAGGATGATGAGCGCCTGTAAAATTTTTGGCCCGGTGATTTTAGAAAGGATGCTCTTGGCTTGCTCAGCCGTATCGCTAGCCGCCTTACCGGCACTGTCGGCAGCACCCTTTGCGGCATTTTTAGCCGTGTCGCCACCTGACTGAGCCAGCAGCATAAGGTTAGCCTGACTAAATCCTTGAGCGAAATATCGAATTGCCGTCATTTGTCCTGCCTTTTTCCCTACCTTTTATGGGCTTTAGATTATGGGCTTTAGATTGTTGGCTTTAGGGAGCCTCAATCACAAAGTTATTTTTAACCAGCTCTCTTCTGAGCTTAGGATAATGCGCTGGATTTATTTTAATTACTTTGCCTCGCTGTTCTATCAGGCCAGAGTTGCGCAGCATCTGCACCTGATTATTGACGACCTGCGGTGCGTCCCCCAAGCTTTGGGCCATTGCCACAACGGTCATATCGCCGTGAAGCATTAAAGAATAAAGCAAGTACATATCGTTTTGACTTAAGTCTGGCAGGGGAGGCAGCTTCGGAACCGACGCAATCAAACGAAGCTGACCGTCTTTTGAACTCGCTTTCGAGCGTTCTTCTGGCTCTAGCTCTTCTGGCTTTTTCTGAGTGTCTTCATCAGCAGGAGAATCTAGCTTTTCTATCTCCTTGTCCTCTCGATAGCGTAATGACTTAATGAACAGCTGCAAAGCAACTACGCTAATACCATCTGAAATATTGGCCAGCCGATCAAAATAGTCAAGCTTGGAAGTATCTTCTTCCGTACTCTCCGGCTCATCTGACGGCAGTATCTCTGCTTTGACGGTCCGCACTGAAGAGCGCACCGTAGCACTCACCTCCTGGCCAATGTCAGAGAGCGTTTCAATCGGATGGCCAGCGTCTAGATCTATATCTAGCAGGCCGTCAGGATTTTGTAGCCGCTTGTGCAGCGCTGCATCAGGAAATCGAATCTCAAACTGTTGAACAACCGGCTCTAGCCAGCTTTTCAGCTCTTTCCCTGAAAGCTGAGGAAGGTTAACGGTATTCCCACAGTAAGCGTGGAACTTAAGCGTAGACTTTAAATAATCCCAGCCGACAATACCACTGCCTAAAATCCAAAATTGATTCTGATTGCGCGGCAGCAGTTCCTGCAAATAGTCCAACCCATCCAACCCATCGGCACTGCGCAAAAAGCACCAGCACAAATTAGGAACAATCATCAGATGCTGGTTAGCGTCAGCCTCCTTTGATTTTTCCTCGAACTCCTCCTCGTTGAACTCGTCCTCCTCAAGCCCCAACTTTTCCTTGACCTGTTGTTTGATAGAGGCTACATGGGCGGGCCGCTCAACCCAGCTCAACAGATGAACGGGCAGCTTCTCCTCCTGCTCGGACTGTAGCTCACTGACGCCATCTGACAAAATGCGAGATACCGAAGAAACCGGATCGCCCAAAAGCACAATGGAGTTAGTTGACGGATGAGGATCGTGCTGCCACTCTTCAAGCGCCTTTTCTACGGCTTCTTTTACCGTGGCTAGTTCTCGTGGGTGAGTAGGCAACCCGTTAACGGCATCGATCAGCGCCTCTGCCATTTCATCAGGCAGATTAGACAAAGCTTCTTCAGGTGCAGGCTTATGCTGCGCGTCTTTAGCAAACCAGGCCACTCGAAAATGGCGCTTTTCGAGCAGCCACTGCCTAAATTTTTGGATCTGATTTGCCATTTTTTAAAGGGTCTACAGGCCGTCTTCTAGTATCTACTGATGCTTGTTACTGTCTGCTTCCTGTTGGCTACCTGCTTGACCATTTTGGCTTTGGTCACGCCGACTTTTCGCCAGTGCCAGCACCGACCGAGACATATTTAATGACCTGGGCGGATCGCTATCGGGGCTCGCTGGCCAGCCTTCGCGCTGCTTGGCTCTGTTGCCATCGGTTTCTTCTGTTTGGTCGTGAAGCAGGATTTGCTGCGTGGGGAAGGGTAGGTCAATACCTGCGGTGACTAGCTTGACGCAAACAGTTTCTAACACCCAGTCCATAGAGGCCATGTAGTCGGCCCGACGTGGGGGTTCAATCCACCAGCGAGCGCGAATGTTGATGGTGCTAGCGGCCAAGTCCACCACGAGCGCTTCTGGCTGAGGATCCTTGATCACATCCTCTCTACTGCCCAGCACGTCTAAAATGATCTCTTTAGCCTTGGCAATATCATCGCCGTAGCCAATGCCAAAGTCGTACTGCAATCGGCGGCGGTCGTAGGCGGTGTTCACCATGACCGCATTGGTAAACAGCTCGGCGTTGGGAATAACAACGCGGCGACCGTCGTAAGTCCGAATAGAGGTCGCCCGTGTTTCAATCTGTTCTACCGTGCCTTCGTAGTCTTTATAGATAATTTGGTCGTCTAGGCTGAACGGCTCGGTCAATAGAATTAAGATGCCTGCTAGGAAGTTTTGTAAAATGTCTTTGAAGGCAAAACCAATCGCTACGCCCCCAATGCCAAGGGTAGCGAGGGCATCGGCGGGATTAAAGCTAGGAAAGACGACCGTTGCCGCAATTAAAAAGCCCAGGATGATCAGGCCACCTTGGGCTAACCGGCCAAACACTAAGCCGACATTGCGAGCGTCGCGATCGCGCGTCTGATTGCGGACGAAGCCCCGAACAATTCTGCCAATAATCACAAAAATAATGAAAATAACCAGGCCAATCACTAGGTTAGGCAATAGGGCGATCGCCCCTTGAACCATACTGGTAATTTTTTCGGTAGCGGCTGATATCGAAATATTATCTCCCACAGCAATCAAATATCCTTCTTTACATCCTAATGGCTTTACAAGCGGGCCAGTGAGCCTGCTCATCATAACGACCCCGGTCACTGTACCAGGGTTCTTATACACAAAATCTCTATCATGAGGATGGCTTTTCGCCTACAAACCTAGCCCGATAGCCGGATGAATCATAGCTCTTAACCGCAGCTATTAACAAAGTTAGGATGCAATTGTTGGAAGATCTAATACGCTTAAGTTTGGCCTGTACTTAGTGACCTAGATTAGAGAGAGACCCAATATGGCACTTCTTTTGGTCGAGCCCATGGCAGCAACCCTGCGATCGCCGATCGCTACTTTTGTGCTGCTGCTGGCGATCGCCCTGATTATTCCGCCCCTGTTTGAGCGGCTAAAGCTGCCTGGGCTGGTGGGCCTGCTGGCTGCTGGCGTTCTGTTTGGCGGCAGCGCCTTGGGCTGGCTTGACCCCACCTCAGAAACGATGAAGCTGCTGTCTGAAATCGGCAAAATATACCTGATGTTTGTGGCGGGCTTAGAAATTGACCTGGCCCTTTTTCAAAGAACGCGCAATCGGTCGCTTAGCTTTGGAGTCTTAACCTTTATCATTCCATTCATCAGCGGTGTGGCCGTCGGGCTTTTCTTTGGCTTTGGCTGGCTAGCAGCGGTGCTGATTGGCTCGCTGCTGGCTTCTCATACGCTGCTGGCCTACCCGATTGTGCAGCGCCTGGGCGTTGTCAGCGACGAGGCGATTACCATTACCGTCGGTGCGACCATTTTTACGGACGTAGCCGCGCTGGTAGTGCTGGCAATTTGCTTGGGCATTAGCAAAGGTGACTTTACCACGCTGAAGCTAGTTATTTTATTGGGGTCGCTAGGGCTGTATGCGATCGCCGTCCTCTTTGGCCTCAAGCGGCTGGCCGAAGCCTTCTTTCGCGCCACCGGTAAGGACGAAGGCAACCAGTTTTTATTTGTGATGCTCTCGGTCTTTTTGTCGGCGGTGGTCGCTCAGCTAATTGGGGTGGAAAGCATTATTGGCGCGTTTTTAGCCGGGCTTGCAATCAACAGCGTCATCGGCGATGGCCCCGTTAAGGAAAAAACTGAGTTCCTGGGCGGCGTGCTGTTTATCCCCATGTTTTTTGTGAATATGGGGCTGCTGCTAGATTTGGGCGCATTGGGGAACCTACTTCAGACGATTGCCCTGCCGGTGCTAATTGTGGGAGCGCTGATAACTTCTAAGCTGCTAGCGGCGCTGGGAACCAAGCTGTTGTTTGGCTATAGCTGGCCCCAAACCTGGACAATGTGGTCGCTCTCACTGCCGCAGGTCGCCGCCACGCTGGCAGCGGCTTTGGTCGGCTACCAGGCCAATATTATTAACGTGCAGGTTTTCAACAGCGTGATTTTGCTGATGCTGGTGACCGCGATTATGGGGCCGCTGATCACCGCTCGTACGGCTCCCCGAATTGCCCTAACCAAGACATCGCAAGATATTACGCCGCTGAGCTGGCTACCCGTTCCCATGCCAGAATCCGAACAGGAACAGGTCTTCACAGTGGTTGTTCCGGTTTACAATCCGAAAACAGAGTTTCGGCTGCTGGAGCTAGCAGCGACGATCGCTCAATATGAACAGGGACGGGTCGTGCCGCTTGCCGTGGCCTTAGCTCAGCCTCAGATGGACTCGCCGCAGCTAACGCGGGCGATCGCCCACAGTCGTCGTCGCCTAGCCGCCGCCGAAGCGATTAGCCAGAGCTTTTCAGTCCCGTTAGACCCGACGCTCAGAGTCGAGTACAGCATTCCTCAGGCGATTTGCCACCTCAGCCGGGAAAAAGACGCCAACCTGATTGTGCTAGGCATGGGATATCAACCTAAGCTGGGCGCGATTAACAGCGTGCATGACGATATTCTATGGTCGGCGCACTGCCCCGTTGTCGTCGCCCGACTGCTGGCCTCGCCCGCCGAGTTTAAGCATATCTTGCTGCCGATTGAAACCCCCTCGCCGCTCACGATTAGGGTGCTGCGGTTTGCTCAAGTGCTGGCCGCAGCCAATCAGGGTAAGGTGACGCTGCTACATGTGTGCAGCTCTTTTTCGTCAAAGCAGCATCGCCTGCGGTTAGAAAAACAGCTACATACGCTGATTGATGAGCTGCCTTCAGCGGCCTGTGACATAGAGGTGCAGCTAGCGGTGCAAGACAGTTGGCTCAGCACGATTGCAGAGCAGTCACAAAACTATGATTTGGTAATTTTGCGATCGCAGCGCCGCAAAGTGGGCAGCAGCCTTAGCCTATCTACCAGCACTCAGCCTCTGATAGAACGCATCAGGGGATCGCTCATCTTAGTAGGAGAACCCTACCTTCAGCAAACCGAAACCAGAAGCAGAAGAAAAGTAAAATAGGCAGGTTTAGAATCTGGTGTGGATAGGCATCTTTGTCTGCCCACATCACTCATGCCAACAGCTCATCTAGCAGCTTCAAAAGCGCCTCATGATCCACCGGCTTTACCATATGCTCGTCAAAGCCAGCTTCCTTAGACTTTTGCCGGTCTTCCACCTGCCCCCAGCCGGTCAAAGCCACCAGCACCACAGTCTTACCCCAGGGCTGCTCGCGGATTTTACGGGCGACATCGTATCCACTAATTTCGGGCAAGCCAATGTCTAGCAGCGCCACATCTGGCTGAAAAGTCTCCGCAGCGGCTAATGCCTTTAGCCCGTCGTGAGCTGTTTGTGTTTCATCCCCAGTCATCTCAAACAGCATCGAAAGCGTCATCGCCGAATCTTCGTTATCATCAACAATTAAAATGCGGCGGGCGTTCATAGGCTGCGGCTTGCTACCGGTGTTTTCTGCCGTTTGGCGTTGCCCAATTATAGTGGGCAACCGGACAACAAATTCGCTTCCCTGCCCCAATCCTTCGCTGTCAGCTCGTACCGACCCACCGTGCATTTCTACGAGCTGTTTTACCAGGGTTAGGCCAATGCCTAGTCCGCCTTGGGTGGGCGTTGCCGCTTGCCCCGAAGCCCGCTCAAAAGCGCCCTTTACCTGAGTAAACAATTCAAAAATCTCAGGTAGCATATCAGCAGAAATACCAATCCCGGTATCTCTGATCGATATAACAACTTCCTCTTTGGCTTCACTTTGAGATGCTTCACGCTTTAAATTTTCACTCTCTGAATTTTCACTCTCTGGTAGAGCATCTAGCTTCACCGTTAGAAAAATTTCGCTGCCTGGCTCGCTATACTTGCAGGCATTGTTCAACAAGTTGCTAAACACCTGTACCAGTCGCACTACATCAGCCTGTAGATAGATCGGCTGAGGCGGCAACGCCACCGTCAACACCTGTTCAGCTTGTTCAATGGCGGGGCGGCTAGTTTCAACCGCTTGCTCAATCACAGCGGACATTTCAACCTGCTCGCGGCGCAGATCAACCTTGCCCCGACTAATCCGGCTGATGTCCATCAGCTCATCTATTAATCGCACCATTTGCGTGAGCTGGCGCTCCATCATGGCTTGAACGCGCTCTGTTGCCTCGTTCACCTGGCCCGACTGCTGGCCCGTCAGCCGCAGTATTTGCAGACCGTTGCGAATGGGGGCCAATGGATTGCGTAGCTCATGGGCCAGCGTTGCCAAAAACTCATCCTTGTGGCGATCGGCTTCAGCTAAATCAGCGGCTAGTTTGCTTCGTTCAGCGGCAATCCGCTTAGCTTCGTCAATATCGGTGCAGGTGCCAAACCATCTAATAATTTGACCGGCCTCGTCTCTGACGGGTAGAGCCCGACCTAAGAACCAGCGATAGTCACCGGCCTGCGACCGAAAGCGATATTCGATTTCGTAAGGTTCACCCGTCTGCAAAGAATGGTTCCAGCGGTCAATAGAGAGCTGTCGGTCGGCGGGGTGAAGCGGATTGTTCCAGCTAGCGCCAACACTCTCTTCAAAGGTTAGGCCGGTGTATTCGTACCAGCGGCGGTTGTAGTATTCGTGGTAGCCATCGGGCCGGGTAACCCACACAATTTGAGGCATGGTATCGGCGATTTGTCGAAAGCGCTGCTCGCTAGTCCGCAGCTGCTTTTCTTGGCTCCGCCGCTCGCTTACGTCTCGAAATACCAGCACGCAGCCCGCGATCACACCCGACTTCGCCCGGATCGGCGCGGCGCTGTCATCAATGGGTCTTTCAAAGCCGTCTTGAGCAATCAGTATCGTATGATTTGCCAGGCCGACAATGGTGCCTTCGCTGAGGGCTCTGGCCGCCGGACTCGGGGCGGTCTGACGAGTCGCTTCATTCACAATCCGAAAAATGCGCTCTAGCGGTTGCCCAATCGCCTCAGGGTTCGTCCAGCCGGTGAGCGACTCGGCGACTGGGTTAAGGTTGGTAATGGCCCCGCTGGCGTCGGTCGTAATTACCGCGTCTCCAATACTTTTGAGCGTTATTCGCAGGTTCTCGGCCTGCTCGCTAATGGTCGCATCTGCCCGATCGCGAGTGTCCAAATACTTTCTTAAAGCAGTTAAAAACGCAATCAGTGCGCCCAAGGCCAAAAGGCCAGAGAGTAAGCTGGTGACTACAGCCGTTTGGTAGGCGCGCGTGGCCTGATGCGATCGCACCTCTAAAAGTGCTTGTTCGGCCTGAATCATTTCATCGACGACGGCGCGAATAGTGTCCATTTCCTGCTTGCCTTGATTAGTCAGCACTATTTGCTGAGCGGCCTCAAAGCCAGCATTTTGCCTGAACGCAATGGTTTTCGCTAGCTCGCTAAGCTTTTTATCTAAGGAGTTCCGCAGCATTACGATCCGCGCTTGCTGCCGAGGATCGCTTTTTAGCAGCAGATCAACCGTTGCGATCGCTGCTTTAGCCTTCGCGACAGCCTGGTAATAGGGATCTAAATAGGCCGCATCTCCCGTGATGATGAAGCCTCGCTGCCCGGTTTCAGCATCTTTTGCGAGCGATACAACGCCTTCTAGGCTAGCGATAGTTTGATAGGTTTCCGCGACTCGCTGGGTGTCGTCCTTTAGCGCTTGAATATTTCTTGAAGTAACGGCTACGTTAGCAGCTAGCAACGCCACTGCCACACCTGCACCTACCATCAGCGATAAAGGATTGCGATACAGGCTACTACTTATGCCATAGCGTTTCTCAGTCATTCAGTTAATGGATATATTCGTTGTGCCAATCGTTAACAGAACCTATAAAATAATCTATATATCTATTATTAAACAATCATTCCAAAGATAGATGCATAAGGGTTGGAAAAATGGGTGCAGCCCAGATTAATAAGCTGCTTTTGAAACATCAATCGCCTGATTTACCTGTAGGCCGGGCTCAATGATGCAAACTTCTAATCCGTTTTTTCCGGTTTTCTTGATCTTGTACATAATCGCATCGGCTCGGGCGATCGCATCATCTACCGAGCTAGGACTCTCTAAAAAAGTGGCTGCACCCATGCTAAATCCAATCGGCCAGCGGCTACTCACTATCGATTTGAGCTGTGCGTGAATCCTGAACAAAGACTGGTAAGCCTGAACAAACCCAATCTGGGGCAGCAAAATGGCAAATTCGTCACCCCCAAGCCGACTGATCGTATCGCTGGTTCTCACGGTTGTTTGAAGCTGGCGGGCAACCGCTTTGAGCAGGCGATCGCCTTCAATATGGCCTAGCCGGTCATTCACCACTTTAAAGTAGTCAATGTCTAAGTAGGCCAGCGTGAAAGGAGTGCCGTAGCGACGCGATCGCTCCATTTCTAGCTCCAATACTTCTATAAAAGCCCGGCGATTGTGAATCCCGGTCAATCCATCTCTTTGCGCTAAGTGAAGTTCTCTTTGGTAGGCCTGCTTTTGCAGTGAAATGAGGTAGCTCACAACCAGGGAGAAGCCCAGCCGAATACTCGAATTCCAAATGGGAAGAAAAAGTAGAGCGTAGTGTTTTGGGGCAATATCGGCCCACAGCCATACCAAACTACACAGCACCGCCACCAGCATTCCGGCACTGCGACTGATGTACCAGGCGGCAAGTGCAATCGGCACCAGATAAAAAATTGAAATCGATAGGTCTATCCGGACTGCCAAATCAACTGCTCCAATGATCAGCGTCAGAAATACGCTCAAACAACACAGCTGCCAGGTTGACCGGTACTTTAGCCATTCACCTACTTTTTGCTTCATGGTCAGCTTATTTATACCAATGTAAAAAGTTGTATATTATCCTTACCAAGATACGACCTTCTGTCGGGATAAACATCACTCCCGTAGCTCATTAGCTACGCCCATTTTTAAAGTTATAGTGATAAGCTGTTAAACCGAAGGCTATCTCGTGCTCAGCGGCTCTATACTCGGTAGTTCTGCACTCAGCGGCTTTATACTCGGTGGTTCTATATTCAGCGGTAAGATAACCGTAAAAGTAGCGCCTTGTCCAAGCGCTGATTTCACCTCAATTTTTCCGTTAAAAAGCCTAACTAGCTTACTTACAACCGCTAATCCTAGTCCGCTGCCATCAGGTAAATAGCCTTCTTCGCCGCCGACTCGAAAGTAAGGCTCAAATATTTGGGTCTGCTGTTCAATGCTGATGCCTTTGCCGGTGTCGCGCACTGCGATCGCCCAAAGCCCGTCCGCCAAATCACCCTGTGTGTAGCACGTCACCTTCACGCTGCCTTCGTCGGTGTAGCGAATAGCGTTGCTAATTAGGTTAGTCAAAATTTGCTGTAGACGAAGCTCGTCAATGCTGACAGTTTTGGGGGCTAAGCTGCAATCCCATTTCAGCGTAATGGGCTTATCCTGCACGCTCGGCTCCAATGCCTCTATCACCGTTCTAACTAGGTCGGCTACAGCCACTTGTCCTATATTTAAGCTGGCCTGCTCCGACCCACTGCGTGAAACCTCTAACGTGTTGTTAATCAGGCGAAGCAGCTGCCTGCCGTTATCCAAAATGCGCTCAATCTGCTGCATTTCCATAGACTGCATAGGTACTTGGCTGAGCTGCTGACGTTGCTTACGTAGCAGAATTGAAGAGAATGCAATAATAGAATTCAATGGATTTTTTAGCTCGTGAGCCAAGTGCGATACGCTGTCTTTTTGAGTTTCTACTAGGCGAAGTAGCTCTTGATTCGTCAGCAGTAGCTGTCCGTGCATCTGGTCTAGCATGGAAAGTTTTCGATCCACGTAGCGCTTCATCGAAATAATCACAACGCCATCTAGCACGTCGTTAATTTTACGGACAGCTTTTAAGGCCTCGCTCACCGATCCCGTTTTTAAGTCAGGCTCCAGCGCAGTAACCAATACATTGCGCAGCACCTTGTACTCATGCACGACTTCAGCGATATCAAACCCCTGCTTGGCTCTCACATCGCCATGCTCTAGGGCACTTTCTTTTAGCGCTACTTCCTCATCGGCCAGAGCTGACGTCAGCAGCGTCGCCACCGCCGCCAAAACTTGCGGCAACCCGTCATGAATGGCCTCATAGGTCATCCCCCGGTTGCTCTCTATTTCCATATCGCTGCGAACCTCATCCACCCAAGTCTCAATGATGTCATCGACTTTGCTCAGCAGGGCTTTTCCTAAGTCATTCATTGGCTTCTTTAAGTGCCGGATCTCAACGGCTGCTAGGTAACTTCCTTAGAATATCAAGTAAGCCACAACTTAGCGGGTAATCAAGGATATCCCTATATGTTTACACTCTGAGCTGTTGAATGTCGGTTGACAGTTGACGGTAGTGGTACCAAAAATCAGGAGTCGCTCGCTCATAATTGCAAAAAGCGCTACTGTCTGTGAGATTCGTTATAGATTTTGATGTCCATACGGTAAGTAAACAGGTTAAGTGAATTAAACGAATCGTTTAACTCAAGAGCTACATGGTGAAATTAGGAAATACCCATACTAAAGATTAGATCTAGAACGGTAAGATGAATAATTTTAGAGATGCCTTCTTCCGTTTCCACTTTGCGCAGATCTGGTTTTGTGGACTTGTTATTTATGTCGGGCTGGTCAATCCGACAGAAGCAGGACGTGACAACGTAGTTCTGTGGATCTGCTTAGGGCTTGTTGGAATTACTGGGCTGATTGGAGATTGCCTACGTCGCTTGGAGCTGTTACATAAGCGTCTCAAGGCGTTGGAAGCTAATTCTGAGGAGAGGCCATAGGTAGCAGCAATTTCAAATTCCAAATTCAAGAGATCAGCTCAGCTAGCTCCATCCAGCGTTCGGTGGCGGTATCAATTTCGGCGGCGATCGCCCCAATTTCCTCAGTCAACTTCTGCAACACC
>JBGTGK010000214.1:0-16453 GCA_041746795.1 Phormidesmis sp. | reverse complement strand
GTGTCGCATCCCCAGTTGAACTCACTCACCTTTGGGGGCCACCGCTGCAATGGGCACAGTAACGCTAGACGTGATCGTGGCTGTAAAGGATCGAACGACCGTTTTTCGCTGTGTGTCTACGCTGCTAGCGCAAATGAATTTGGTCGAAGAGATCGCTTTGGGCCAAGTTTTGCTGTGTGACGGCGGCTCACTTACTCAGAGCTGTCAACAACAGCTCGCTCAGGTCGCTGAGCTGCCTGGCGTACAAGTTTTTCCCTACGCTCATCAGGGCTTCAACAAAGGCTGGCTGCTTAACCAAGGACTCGCTGCTGCAAGCGCACGGCTGGTGTTAATTTCAGACATTGATATTCTTTGGGATGCGGCTACGATAAAGTCTTTGGCGACAGCGGTAGCGAGTGAGCCCAACCATATTTATTCTGTTCAATCTGTCAGAGAATCTAACCCGGCGGCTGAGGCGATTCGGCGACAGCGCTACGCTTATCGCATCGTGCAGACCGCTGAAGCTGCGAGAGTAGAAGTTTATTTGGCACCTTTGGCACCTTTGTCAGGGGCTGAGCCAGTAGCTGATCGCCCTGGCTGCGGTCTGTTGTGCGCGGAGAAAAGGGTATTGCAACAAATTGGGGGATACCGCAATTGCTTTTGGGGCTGGGGCTGGGAGGATCAAGACCTGTTGATCAGGGCTCAGCTTTTGGGCTATCCTGTTGCAGCCCTGGGCTCGGCGGTTCACCTTACCCATGCGGATATTAGCCGTAATGCTCTGCATGGGCAGTGTTCTCCTGAATGGAGTCGCGATCGCAACATTCTGAGATGCTTAAATGGACTAGCCAAAGGCCAGCTGCTGGGCGATCTGCCCTTAAAACAGTCTGTCATTGATAATGCATCAAGGCGCTTTTCCTGCTCAGTTTCTGTTCAATACCCTCCTAACCTAACGGCACGGTTTCTAAGCAGACTGACAGGGCTGAATGGCCTTTAGCGTATCTGCTTCTGTCTGCTGAGCGTGGTACAGATCCCAGCGAAGTTGCAGGGTCATCCAAAAATCGGCGGACATTCTAAAGTATTTTGCGAGTCGCAAGGCCGTGCTGGGCGTGATGCCTCTGCGACCGTTGACGATTTCGTTAATGCGCTGATAGGGAACATGGATGGCTTCGGCGAGCGATCGCTGTGTAATTTCCATCGGCAATAGAAATTCTTTTAGCAGCATTTCACCCGGATGGGTCGGCGGCCTGTGGGTTGGGATATTCATTGTGAGTTACCTGCTTTTGCTTTAGTGATAATCATTCAGTGATAGTCAACAATTTCGACATTGTGAGGGCCGTTTTCGTGCCAGACAAAACAGAGACGGTATTGCTCATTGATACGGATGCTGTGTTGTTGATTGCGATCGCCCTTTAGCGCTTCTAAACGATTACCGGGTGGAATCCGCAGCTCATCTAAAAATTTGACAGAATCAAGCTGATCTAGCTTACGAAAGGCAGTTTTCCATAGCGGCTGTGGGCACAGCTTTCGAGTGGCTTTTGTGAGCCTACCGTTAAAGATGTCTTGAGTGGCTTGATTCTTGAAGCTTTGAATCATAGGAACACGGTAGCACGGAACTTATGCTACTGGTATAGTGCCAAAAGAATAAGGCGAGAGCCGGTGTGATTGATGAAGGCAAAAGAACTGCTGAGCCGCTACCGTCAGGGAGAACGCAATTTTCGTGAAGTAGATCTCAGGGGGGAGTTGCTGCGGGGGATGAATCTAGCAGGGATTGACCTGTCAGGGGCGAACCTAATGAAGACTGACTTGCGAGGCACCCAGTTTACAGATGCGAAGCTGGCGGGGGCTCAGTTTTGTGAATCGAGCACGGGCACACGGCGACGTTGGAGTGTGCTTGTTATCTTGCTGGCACTTGCCCTATCAGGGCTAGCTGCGTCTTTGACAGGAATATTCGTTGCCTTTTTCTTAATCGCCATTATTGAGCCGAGCCAAGCGACCTTTTCTGACAATGAGTCTGCTGAAGTGATAGCAGGAACTGCCGGACTGGGTGTGATCGCAATCGCGCTTTACTTTAACTATCGCCAAGGACTATTAGCCACGCTCGGCGCTGTCGCTTTCGCTGGCGCTGGAGATAGTTCTAATGTACTATTAATTGTTGCATTAACAGTTGCAATGGTTCTTCTGATAACCTTTCTCAACTTCATTATCAGCCGCCGGGCGCTCTCTGGCGATCCGCGCGACAAGCCCATTCGTGACCTGGCCGTTGGCCTTTCTTCCCTCGGCGGCACTAGCTTTCGCGGCGCAGATCTCACCGATGCTAATTTCTCTGAAGCCACTGTAAAAAGCGCCCATTTCAAAGGAGCCCAGCTCACCCGCACCTGTTTCCACTTGAGTAAAAAGCTGCATCTCTCCAGAGCCTATCAAACCAGCTTGGCTAACCGTACAGCCCTCAATTTGCTCGTTTCGCTCCGCCCCGAACCGAAAAAATCTTACGTTGGCCTAAACCTGAAAGGTGCCAACCTTAGCAACGCTCAGCTCGCCGACATCAATTTAACTGAAGCCGACCTTAGCGAGGCAACACTAGAAGGCGCAGATATGCAGCGGGCAAATCTCACTAAAGTGCAAGCACTAGGCACCTGTTTTCACCAGACAGACCTCAACGCGGCTTGCCTTGAAGCCTGGAACATTGACAGCACTACACAGCTAGCGGGTACTATCTGCGAGCATATCTATCTCCTGCAAAATCAGCAAGAGCGTCGCCCTAGCAGCGGCACCTTCGCGCCCGGCGAATTCACCAAGCTGTTTGAAGAAGTGCTCAACACCATCGACCTGATCTTTCGCGATGGCATCGACTGGCGGGCTTTTTTGCAAACCTTTCAAAACATTCAGGTGCAGCACGAGGGCGCAAATCTTGAGATTCAAAGCATAGAGAACAAAGGCGACGGCGTGATGGTCGTGCGCCTCAATGCTAATCCCGAAGCTGACAAATCTACTATTCACCAAGCTTTCAAGCAGCAGTACCAAAAGGCACTTAAAGCCGTTGAACGAAAATACAAAGCGCTGCTACAGAGCAAAGAGCAAGAGATTCAGCACAAAGAAGCCCTCATAGATTTACATCGTCAGCAGAGTGCCGATATGACGCTGATTACAAAGTCTTTAGCAGAGCGACCCGTTACTGTAGATGTGAACGCTACTGCCAAGAGTGAAGCCATGCAAGGAAACGACCAGAGCCAAAGTGTGACCGTCGGCGGCGATTTCAATATCAATGCCGATAATTCGATTGTCAGCCTGCGCGACACCAGCGGTCAGGTCAGCAACCAAATCAATCAGCTTGGCGGCAGTGAAACGCAAGCTCAGCTCAAAGACCTGCTTACTCAGCTACAGTCCGCCATTGAGACAGAGCCAGCCTTAAGTAAAGATGAAAAAGCCGATGCGTTGGAGGAAGTCAAAACCATCGCTGAAGCAGGGCAGTTAGCAGAGGCAACCAGAGGCCAGAAGCGGGCAAAGCGGGCAATGAACGCGCTAAAAGGAATGACTACCGGGCTGACAGAGACTACTAAGCTGGTCGAAGTTTGCGGTCGGCTATTGCCCATGATCAGGTTGCTGTTTGGTCTGTAAAGCGAGTGGAAAAAGAAAACTCACGTTAACCTATGCGGCTTACCCTAATTACTCCGTATCGCGATCGCCTTCAACACCTCACCAATCAGCTAGCCTGGTGGAAAACATGTGCGCTCAAGCAGCCTATAGAATGGATTGTTGTAGAGGTCACGGCTGAACCTTCAAACAGTCTTCAACAGATGCTTTTACAGCATCAGGTGCGCTACTGTCATCTTAGCTGCGAAGGCCCTTTTCATAAAACTAGGGCGTTGAACCTGGGGCTGAAGCATTCGACGGGGGCGCTAGTGGCGGCTTTTGACGTAGATTTGATCCCATTGGGAAAGACGTTAGAGAGACATTGCCTGCTAGCCGAAAAGTCACCTTATCTGTTAGTAACGGGCTACCGGCTGATGGCTCAAACTGAGACGATAGATTTGGGTAAGTTGGCTCAGGCGCTAGACGAAGCAACACTAGGGCCAGAAGATCAACCGTCGGCGCTGCGGAAGCATTTGCTTAAAGGAGAGCGCTTTGGGATGATGCCTTTGTTTGAGCGCGATCGCCTTCTTTGCATTGGCGGCTGGGACGAGGCATTTGTCGGCTGGGGTGCTGAAGATCAGGATGTAATTGAGCGCTATCTTACCCCAGAGCAAACGCTTTGCCGCTGTCACGAACTCACTTATTTGCACTTAAAGCATAGCGATGCCGCAGGCTGGAACTGTGAGACGCTGACAGCGCGTAACCGGGCGCACTATTATCGGACAAGGGCGTATTAGCTGGCGGCTAGCAGTTCACTAATCGCTGCGATTAATGTATCTGGATCGATTGGCTTAGTCAGATGGCGCTGAAAGCCAGCGGCTAAAGACTGCTGTTGATCTAGCTCTCCGGCATAGGCACTCAAGGCGATCGCCATAAGTCTTTTATCCTGCTGAGCAGATAGCTTGCGAATTTCTTGTATCAACATATAGCCGTCCATGTCGGGCATCCCAATATCGCTGATTAAAACATCGGGAGATGATTGAGCCATGGCCTGAAGAGCGGCAGCTCCAGACGAAACCGCCGTGACCGTAGCGCCTGCTTCCGCCAGGACAAAAGCCGTAATTTCTTGCGAGTCGCTGTCGTCGTCTACCGCGAGGATGCGAAGGCCTCGCAGGCTATGGGCGGGTTCAGCGATAGAAACTGGCTGGGAGAGCCTATGGTCGGGGGCGGTGGGAATTTGCACGGTGAACGTCGCGCCTTGCTCTTCGCCAGGGCTATCGACAGCAATGGTGCCGTTGTGTAGCTCAACCAGCTGACGGGCGATCGCGAGCCCTAAGCCCAAGCCGCCAAACTGGCGAGTCGTGGAATAGTCTTCCTGCTGAAAGTGCTCAAATACAAAAGGTAAAAATTCAGGGCCAATGCCTTTGCCTGTGTCGGTGACCGTGATTTGAGCCAAGTCTCCTATTACGACAGAGGTAACGGTGACATCGCCGCCTTCAGGCGTGAACTTAACCGCATTAGACAGCAGATTCCAGATCACCTGTTGCAGCCTGCCAGAATCTCCAAGAATGGCGCAAGAGGAAATAATTGTTTTAACCTGAATAGACTTGGCTTCGGCACTAAGCCGAACGGTTTCTATGGCGGCTGAAATAACGGCGCTTAAGTCGGTAGGTACTTTCTCTAGGCTGAGCTTGCCGCGTAAAATTCGAGAGATGTCGAGCAGATCGTCAATTAGCTGTACCTGAAGCTTGGCGTTGCGCTCAATAATTTCTAGCGCTTGAGCGGTTTTTTCAGGGCTAAGCTGGCCCCGTTTCAATAGCTGCGACCAGCCCAAAATGGGGTTTAAAGGAGAGCGCAGCTCGTGGGAAACCATCGCCAAAAATTCATCTTTGATGCGGTTGGCGCGTTCGGCGGCTTCGCGAGCAGCATACTCTCGGGCAAGCAGCTGTTCTCGTTCTGCTTCTCTTTGTTTTTGCTCAGTAATACTATGGCCAGCGCAATAAAACAGATCGTGGCTTGGCGTTAAGGTCGCGTTCCATGAGATCCATCGGTAGGTGCCGTCTTTATGCCAATATCGATTTTCAAAGTTGATCAGCTCGTGCCCCTCGGCTAGCTGTTGAGCCACTGATACTGTGGCTTCAACATCGTCAGGATGCACAAAGCTCAAATAGGGCTGCGAGGTCATTTCCAGCGGTGTGAAGCCGAGGACTTTCTCACAGGCAGGGTTTACATAGGTGAAATAACCTTGCGGGTTAGCGATGCAGAATATGTCGGGTGATAGCTGAAAGAAGCGATCGCGCTCCGCCGTTATCTGCTTAATGTCGGTTAAGTCTAAAAAGATACCGATGGCTTCTGACGACTGAGGCCCACGTAGCATGGCCGCCGTCATCAAAACTGGAATTCGTCGCCCGTCCTTATGCCAAAAAACTTTTTCGTAGGGCGTACAGACGCCCTGTGTTTCGACTTGCTTGAGGGCCTTACTGTCAGCCGTTGCGAACTCGGGCGGCGTGAGCTGATCCCACCGAACTTCTCCTGCGGCTATCTCATCATCGCTGTAGCCTAACAGGTCTTTGAAGTAGCTGTTGGCATAATGCACGCCGCCTGCTAGGTCGGCAAAGATAACGCCAAACATGTTGGATTCCACCACTCGCCGGAACCGCCATTCGCTCTCTTTAACGGCTTCTTCAGCTCGCTTGCGCTCTGTGATATCAATAGCAATGCCCACCATTTGCTCGGGCTCACCCGCTTCGTCAGTGACGACATTGGCGCGAGCAATCACCCAGTGAGTGCTACCATCGTTCCAAACAATGCGGTACTCTGTGTCGTACTTTGTCTGGCTGGCGATCGCACTTTGGATCTCTGCTTGCACCCGCTCACGGTCGTCAGGATGAATGCGAGTAATTAAAGCCTGATGCGTAAAGTCTCCGTCAGCGGGCAGGCCATAGTTGGTTTTACACTGCTCGGAAGTCGTTAGCTTAAGGGTGGCTAGCTCAAGCTGCCAGCAACCGATTCTGCCCGCTTCTAGTGCCAGTTCTTGCTGCTGCTGGCTTTGCCTCAGCGCTCGGTCACTTCTGACTAGGGCAGCGAGGCGATCGCGCTCACTAGAATGCACCTTAGCGTTGACAAGGGCGGTTTCGACATGAGCCACCACTAGGTCAAAAAAGCCTTGATAGTCGTCGTCAAACCGCTGCGTAGGGCTGACGCCCATTACTAGAAACCCAAAGACTTGCTCTGAGGTGGACTGTATTAGGGGCCGAACGACCGCCATTGAAAGAGAGTGATCCCACACATCTGTGGGCAGGGCATCAAACCGCTCAGACAAGCTATCGATCGTTACCTTTTGCGGGTGCTGACGAACCTTGGCAAACTCCCAGCCAGTTGCGGGCTGCGCTGCTAACAAGTCCACAATCATGGGGCTTGCGGCTGTGTCAGGATCTATCCCTGTAGTGCTTACCAGCCGAGCGAGATCGCCTTCTAACAAGTACAGCAGGGCGAAGGGAATGTCTTGAGGATTGTTAGATAAGGCGTCAACCGTGAGGCGGCAGGCCTCGGTAACGGTTTTGATCAGGGTGGTGATGCCGTCGAGCGATCGCAAAGTTTGCAGCCTACGACGGTCTATTACCTGCTGTGTCGTTTCGCTGCAAGCACAAAATACGCCTTCAATCTCGCCTGAACCATTCCGAATAGGACTGTAGCAAAAGGTGAAATAGCATTCTTCCAACCCAGCACTCCGCTGCACAAACAGCTGCAAGTCGCTAGTACCGGTAGATTCGCCGGTTCTCATGGTTCGCTCTACCATTGGGCCAAGCGTGCCCCAAGCCTCAGCCCATACGTTCGCCCCAGATTTTCCGAGCGCGCTAGGATGCTTTACGCCCAAGGTAGAGCGGTAGCCATCGTTGTATAGCAGGGTGAGCTGTGGCCCCCACAATACGTAGTGACTTGTAGAGCCCAGCATGAGGCTCACGATCGTGCGTAGATTTTGGGGCCAGGTTTCTACAGGGCCGAGCGGTGTAGATGCCCAGTCGTGCGATCGCATCAGCGATCCCATCTCACCTCCACCCGTGAAAATGCTCGCAGCCGTGTCCTCAAACGCTGTGTTCTCGAATGGCGTGTTCTCAAGTGCTTTCTTCTCGACCGCATCCGCCACGAAAACTTCTCCCCTATTTATTTTCGCCGTCAAAAAAGGCAAATCTTGACAAAAAGCCGTTTGGACAAGCAAGACTAAATTGAACTACAGAATGATGACTTTTATGTGAGGATTTTTATAAAAATATTGCTTGACTAGCAAAGGCTTGGATTTGGCCTGCGGCCCTCGACTCCTTCAACTCCTTCAATTCCTCAAACGCTTGCTGCTAGTGCCACGACTACGGCTTACTTTTGTTAATAATATACACACTTATGAGAGCAGTGAATATAAATCAGGTTAAGAGACGCTAGGAAGGCCGATCGCTCGGCGTATTAGCAATGATTTCTACCAGTTTTTCGGGATCGATGGGCTTGGCCACATGCCGCTGAAATCCCGCTGAGATCGCCCGCTTAAGATCAACTTCGCCTGCGTAGGCAGTCAGAGCAATCGCTAAAATCCCGCCCCCTTGCTCGGCAGGCAGCGCCCGAATTTGCCGAATTAGCGCGTAGCCATCCATTTCTGGCATGGCAATATCGCTGACGATTAGGTCCGGAACCCGCTGACGGATTGACGCTAGCGCCTCGGCTCCACCCGCAGCGATGGTCACCACCGCGCCTGATTGCTCTAGCGCAAACGCAGTGATCGCCTGCGAGTCGGCTTCATCATCAACGACCAGGATGTGCAGCCCGCTAAGATCCTTTTGAGCAGAGGCTGGCTCAGGTGCGAGAGAATCCACGGCGTTTTTCGCTGCCAGGGGAATGCGTACGGTAAAGGTCGCGCCCTGATTTTCCCCGGCGCTGGTAACCGCTACGCTGCCACCGTGAAGTTCGGCAACCTGTCGAACAATTGCCAGCCCTAGCCCTAGCCCGCCAAACTGCCGGGTTGTAGAGTAGTCTTCCTGACGAAAATGCTCGAATACATAGGGCAAAAAGTCGGTGCTAATGCCCTGCCCCGTGTCGATGACTTTAATTTGAGCAGCCCTTCCCTCAGGCCGTAAATCCACGCTGATCTGACCGCCTTCAGGGGTGAATTTAACCGCGTTAGAGAGCAAATTCCACATCACCTGCTGCAAGCGCCCTTCATCGCCGTTGACCATACAGGGCAAGAGCGTCGTTTTTATTGAGATGGACTTAGCTTCAGCCGCCAGCCGAACGGTTTCTAAGGCGGCAGACACAATCGGACTGAGATTGATGGGATTTTCAGCCAGCGTCATTTTGCCTCGCAGCACGCGAGAAATGTCTAACAGATCGTCGATTAGCTGTACCTGAGAGCGGGCGTTACGCTCAATAGTTTCTAACGCCAGCGCTATTTTCTCGGCGCTGAGGTTGCCCCGTTTTAGCAGCTGCGACCAGCCTAAAATGGGATTCATGGGCGTCCGCAGCTCGTGAGAAACCACGGCCAAAAATTCGTCTTTGATTCGGTTGGCCCGTTCGGCAGCTTCGCGAGCGGCGTATTCTCTTTGCAGCAGCTGTTCTCTTTCAGCTTCGATTCTTTTGCGATCGCTCACATCGCTAGCCATTGAAACAAACCCTTCTACTGCGCCTGATGCGTTGAACCGAGGCGTATAGGTGACGTTAAGGTAATGGGGCTCGCCGCCATTTAAAGAGAACTCATTTTCATAGCTCACTTGCTGACCCGCGAGCACCTGATCGACATAAGGCCGAACTTTTTCATAGCCTGCCCTACCTAGTACCTCGCGAATGTGCTTACCATAAAGCGCTGAGGCCGAGCACCCAAACCATTCTTCGTAACGCTGGTTGTTAAAGCGATAGCGCTGGTCAGCATCAATAAAAGAGATCATCACAGGAACGGTATCTGTGACTATTTGAAGCTCGGTCTCGCGCTGTTGCAAAGACTCTTCTATTTCCTTGCGATCGCTCACATCTAAAACAAACGCTGCCGACTTATCTTTGTTCTCTCCTAGCAAGGTATAGCCTACGAGCACGGGCACTCGGCTACCATCCTTACGAATGTACTCCTTCTCATAAGGCGTACAAGATCCGGTTTGCAGCGCTTCGGCAATGCCTGCTTCATCGGCTGGAAAGTATTCGGGCGGCGTTATCTCTGTCCAGCGCAGCAAACCCGCCCGCACGTCCTCCCTGGTATAGCCCACAATTCTCAGCAGCTCGTCATTCGCTTCCTCAATGGTGCCGTCTACATCGCCAAACAACATGCCCACCACATTTGACTCTACAAAGCTTTTGAACCGCTCCTCGCTAATTTTGAGTGCCTGCTGGGTGCTTTGAGACTGGGCGTTGGCGATCGCATTATTAATCCGGCTGGTAATATGACTGGCCATCAGCTCCAAAAATGCCGTGTAGTCAGCATCTAGTCGCCGCGCCGGATTGATACCGACTATCAGCATTCCGACAATACTTTTGAGACCCAGCGCTCGAATCGGCATTACCTGCGCCTCAGTCACTGGCAAATTGAACAAGCCGCTGGGTATTGCTGTGACCGAGCTAGGGCTCAATCGACTGGGCAAATCTTCCATCGTTATCGCCTTTCGAGAGTGCAGCACCAGTTCAAACTGCCAAGGATCGATCTGCTGGGCAAAATCTATCACCTGTGGCAGTAAAATATGGCCACCTGTTTGGCCATTTGTCTGGCTACCTGTCTGGCTACCTGTCTGGCCACACAGCACCGCCTGCGTTTTAGCCGGGTTCAGCCAGTACAAAGCGGCAAACGGAATGTCTATAGGATTTTCTGAGAGCGTTTTAATAATGGACTGATATATCTCTTCAGTGGTTTGAATCTCATCAGATTCTGGCTCTGCCTGATCTGCTAGCTGGGTGGAGGTGACCAGTCGGCGCTCGCTCAATATCTGCTTGGTCGTCTCATTGATGATGGTAAAAACACCGCTTACTTTGCCTGATTTAGTCAGCAATGGACTATAGGAATAGGTGTAATAAGATTCTTCTAAATAGCCCGATCGTAAAGAGGGAATAAGTAAATTCTCTGCTCGATTGGCAGACTGGGTTTTAAAAACGCTGTTTAGCTGTGGCCCGATAATATGCCAGCTTTCTGGAAAAACAGACTGAGCCGTGCATCCTAACGCCTGCGGATGCCGGTCGCCCAGAATGGGACAAAAAGCGTCGTTGTAGAGCAGCCGAAAGTCTTCACCCCACCAGACAATCACTGGAAACTGAGAGTTAAGACAAATGCTAACGGCTGTCTTCAGGGCCGCTGACCAAGTAGAAAAAGCACCCAAGGAGGTTGTTTGCGCAGCATCTCCATCGGAGATCGCCTCGCCAAAAGTGCTTTGTATCAAAGCTGCCATTTCGCTCCCGCCCGAGAACATACTCTCCAATGTCAGTTCGGGCGTCACTTCGCACATAGCACTCATCACATACCTTGCCTCAAGTAAGCTTATCTGCCAGAAGACATACCATCCCTCTATCTTTTGAAGGATTTACCGACTTGAGAAAACCACCGTCCGAAAACACATGGCACTGCTAATTAGCTCTATAATTCAGGTTGAACTTCAGGGAGAACTGGGGCTCCAACCAGCCGTCGCTCGCGAAATGTCCTGAGAAATGTCCAGAAAATGCCCTGAAGGTCATGCCTAAAAAGGTTTTGGTGTGTCAAAATGTCACCTGTCGTCAGCAGGGTTCAGAAAAAGTGCTCGCAGCCTTGCAGCAACAGGCTCCCGATCAGGTCAAGGTGGAGCCTTCAGGCTGCTTAGGGCAGTGCGGCAATGGCCCTATGGTGCTGACCCTGCCCGACAAAACCTGGTATCACCGAGTTCAGCCTAAAGACGTTCCGCGCATTGCCGAGCAGCACCTTAAAGGCAATCGACCCGTTGCGAGTAAGCTGTATCCCCAAGTTCATGGCAAGATTCACGGTAGCCAAAACTCTATTTGGCTTTGGGTGATTGGCCTTAGCATTTTTCTGTTGCTGTGTGTTTTACTTGCTTATGTCGTTGGCAAAAGCGGACGTTATCTTTGACTTGCAAAATTCAGCTGAATCTTTGATCATTTATTGCTGCCAAGCTGTAAGGTGTATAGCTTGGCATAAACGCCTTCTTTGTCTATTAGCTGCTGGTGGGTGCCGTTTTCAACAATGTGGCCCTGCTGAATGACGAGCACCTGATTGGCCTGGGTGACGGTGCTGAGGCGATGGGCGATTACAAAGCTGGTACGGTTTTTGAGGAGGTTGGCGATCGCATCTTGCACCAATCCTTCCGTTTGCGTATCAATACTGCTCGTTGCCTCATCCAAAATTAAAATACGCGGATCAATCAACACGGCTCTGGCAATGCTAATCAGCTGCCGCTGCCCCTGGCTAAGTGAGGCTCCTCGTTCGCCTAACTCAGTCGCATAGCCCTGTGGCAACGTCCGCACAAACTCATGCACGTTAGCCACTTGAGCCGCCGCCTCTATGTCCATTTGGGACGCCGCTGGCTGACCAAAAGCAATGTTTTCTGCGACCGTACCGCTAAAGAGAATGTTGTCTTGCAGCACAAACCCAATTTGGCTGCGCAGGCTCGCCTGAGTCACTTTGCGAACGTCTATACCGTCAATTCTCACTGCGCCTGCGGTGACGTCGTAAAAGCGCAGGATGAGATTGATAATCGTGCTTTTGCCCGCGCCCGTCGGGCCAACCAGCGCAATCATTTGGCCCGGCTGCGCACAGATGTTGATGCCATCTAGAATCGTTTGGCCGGGGGCGTAGCCAAAGGTAACCTGATCGAACTCTACTTTGCCTTTGATGGTGGGCAGTTCAACAGCGTTGGGTGTGTCTTTGAGGGTTTCGGGTTCGTCGAGGAGGGCAAAAATGCGCTCTAGGCCAGCGATCGCACTCTGCGCCTGCGTATAAAACTGACTGAGAATTTGAATCGGCCTAAAAAACTGTTGCACATACAGTAAAAAAGCGGTCACTGTGCCGACGGTCGCCGCGCCTGTGACGGCTAAATACCCCCCGTAGGCCAGCACGCCTGCGGTCGCTAGCGTATTCAAGAAATCAATCGAAGGGAGAAAGGCCGCAGTGACCGCAACCGCCTGTATGTTCGCGTCTCGGTTTGCGGCATTGAGTGATTCAAAGGCGTCGATGTTATACGCTACCCGGTTAAAAGCCTGCGCTTCTTTAACGCTGCTCACATCTTCTTCAATCCGGGCAGAGAGTTCGCCAATAGTTTGACGGGTTACCCGAAATCGGGATCTGGCCCAGCGAGAAAAAAGGCTGGTGGTTAAGATCATGATAGGCACCACCAAATTACTTAGCAGCCCGAGCTGTAGGTTCATCAACAGCATGGCAATAATGATGCCAATCAGGCTGAACGTATTGCCCAAAATCTGCGGGATGCTTTGCCCGAAAGCCTGATTAATCACGCTGACATCGTTGAGTAAGCGGCTCATTAAATCGCCTGCTTCGCTTTTGTCGAAAAAGCCAACAGAGAGCCGCTGAATTTTATCGAAAATGTCCTGTCGTAGCTGAGCGAGCACCTTTTGAACAATTGCACCTACTCGAAAAATTTGGGCGCGAATGGCAATAGTGCCGACGCCGTAAATGAGCGCTAGACCCGCGACCATCCACATTAGCCCAGAGAGATTGCCGGGGCGAATGAGATTGTCGATTGACCAGCCAATGAGGAAAGGGCCAACGGCCTGGGTGAAGGCACCGATGATGACTGCGCCAATCGCGATCGGGAGTTCGCGGCGATAGGGTTTGAGGTAGTCGAGAAAACGGCGGGTGGTAGAAAGCTTTTTGTCAGCAGTTTGTTCGGGGGCGACGGGGGAGAGGGGCATGGAGAGAGAGGGGAAGAAGGGGAGAATGGGAGAGTTTGGCGTTACGGCTGCGCTCAGCCAACGGGTGGGATGTATAGAGGATGTATAGAACAGGTTCCTAACGAGCAGCCATTGCTGTAGGCTCTCTCATCTGTGACTCCAAGATTGCCCCATACAAAGAACTCGTCCGCATTAACTGTTCATGTGTGCCCTGCGCAGCTAGCTCGCCGTTATCAATCAACAGAATTCTATCGGCACTTTTAATTGTGCTGATGCGTTGCGCAATGACGAAAGCGCTACAAGTCCGCTCTTGCATCAGCTTATCGAGATCTGTTTGAATTTGATCAGCCGTCTCGGCATCTACCGCAGAAGTGCTGTCGTCCAAAATTAAAATGTGATAGTCCGTGAGCAAAGTTCGCGCGATCGCAATTCGCTGCTTTTGCCCTCCCGACAGTCCTCCTCCTCGCTCGCCTACTGTCGTGTCGTACCCATCCGGCAAGCTCTCAATAAACTCGTGAATATGCGCCGTTTTTGCCACCTCGACTATCTCATCCAAAGAAGCATCAGGTTTGGCATAGGCGATATTTTCGCGCAGCGTGCCCGAGAACAGTGTAGTTTCTTGAAAGACCAGGCCGATGTGCGATCGCAAACTCTCCAATTCAAAATCCCGCACGTCTCGCCCGTCAATCCGCACAGATCCCTTCGTCACATCGTAAAACCGCTGAATCAAATTAATTACCGTGCTTTTTCCCGAGCCCGTCATTCCCAAAATAGCAATTAGCTCCTTCGGCTTCGTCTCAAAAGAAACGCCTTTGAGCGCCGCCGTCGTTGCCCCTGGATAGCGAAACCAAACGTCTTCAAACGTAATCCGACCGCCGCATTCAGTAAAAGGAACTGCCTCAGGACGGTTGGTAATTTCAATCGGCGCATCCACAATCTCATACACCCGCTCAGCAGAAGCCGCAGCCTGGGCAATCACAGGGGCAGCAAAGCCAATCAGCAGCACCGGCTGTAAAATAAACAGTAGATAAGCGTTAAAGGCGACAAGCTGACCTATCGTAAACGTGCCGTCGATCACCTGCGCACCGCCGTAGCCAATCACGGCCAGCGTAATTAAATTACTCAGCAAAAAGATAAACGGAAACGTGTTGCGAATAGCGCTGAGCGTTTTGAGATACACCGCGATTAAATTGTTGTTCATTTGCTCGTAGCGCACTAGCTCTACTGGCTCACGCGCAAACGCCTTAACCACGCGCACGCCCAGAAGATTCTCACGCAGTACGTCGTTAAGATCGCCCAGCCTTTCTTGAACCTGTCCAAACAAAGGCTGGTTTTTAACAAAAAACCGATACAGCAGCGCCCCGGCCAGTGGAATCACCGCCAGCGTCACGATCGCCAGCCGCCAGTTCATAATCAGCAAAATAGTGGCAATTGTCACCAGGGTCACCACCGAGCTAATCACCTGAATGAGGCTAGTGCCGATAAAGGCGCGGATCTGTTCGATGTCGCTGGTGATGCGCGTGAGCAGCTGTGAGGTTTGGGCCTGATCGTGGTAGCTGAAGCTGAGGGTTTCAATTCGGCGGAAAACCTGGCTGCGTAGCTGATAGGCCACGCCTTGAGAGATCGCTTCGGCCCAGTAGCTTTGGGTGAAGTTGAACAGGCCTCGGGCGATCGCAACCCCCACCATCATGGCTCCCGTCACCAGCACCACCTGCTGATTTTGCAGTGCAATCCCTTGGTCTATGCCGCGTCGAAACAGCTGCGGCGTAATTGCATTAGCCGCCGTCAGCAGCAGCACGCTCACAGTTGCGCCTACAGACAGCCAAAAATACGAGCGCAGAATGCCAAGGACACGATTGAGAGAGTTCATAAGCTTCTGTTGCCCTGTGCTATAGATCTATGCTGTAGGAAGGTAGGTCGTCAGGCTTTATGCTCGTAGGCACGGCCCCGCTTATCTTAGGCATCAGGCCTTACTTAAGGAATATCTCTATAGGCAGAGAGTGAATGAGTAAAGGATGAGCCTATTGTTTCAAAGGCAGACGTACGGTAAAGCGAGTTTGGCCCGGTTTGGAGTCTATCAGCAGGCTACCGCCGTGACGATTTTGAACAATGCGCCGCACGACATCAAGGCCTAGCCCGGTGCCTTTGCCCATGGGTTTGGTGGTAAAGAAAGGCTCTAAAATTCGATTTTTCACATCTGAAGGGATGCCAGGCAGCAATTCCAAATTCCAGACTACGTACGCCCAAACCCCTTGATTACTCGGTCGTCTCAAGTCCGGGTCAAATCTGACTTACCTCTTTGAATGGCTGAAACCGAGCAAACTCGTTCCAAGTTGAGATAACAATCACGTCTGTAAGTTGGAATTTGGAATTGCTGGATGCCAGGGCCGTTATCTTCAATCTCTACGAGTAGGTCATGATTTTTCTGGCAGGTGCGAATTGTGATTAAAGGGGGATCGCCGCTGGGGGTGCCGTCTTCTAGCGCGTCAATGGCGTTATCAATTAGGTTTGTCCATACCTGATTGAGTTCGCTGCCAAAGGCGTCAATTTTAGGCAAATCACGACTGTATTTACGCTCGACTTTAACGCCGTGCTTGAGCTTGAAGGCAAACAGGCACAGGGTGTCTTCAATGCCATCGTGAATGTTAATTTGCTGCTGGGCGGCTCTGTCCATGTATGAGTAAGCCTTCATGGAGCCGACCAGCTCTGAAATGCGTTCAGCCCCGTCCAAGCCGCTGCGGATCATGCCCATAACCTCAAGGGAGAGCGCCAGCCAGCGGATGCCCATATCGTGCAGTTCGTCTTTTGCATTGCGCCACTGCTCCAGCATCGGGTCTAATATTTCGGGGGTGATTTTCCCGGCGGCTAACGGTTCAGCTAGTTTCCAGGCATCTTCTACGCCGTAGTCTTCTAACCAGTCGGTGAGGGCATCTTCTCTATCACCTTGGGCCAGCGGATCATTGTCGGGTTGGGCGATCGCTTCAAAACCGCGATCACGCAACTCCAACCATTTTGCCGTGTGCGCCGGATCTATCTGATGCTGCCCGTACAC
>JBGTGK010000213.1:0-7986 GCA_041746795.1 Phormidesmis sp. | reverse complement strand
CGACGCTTAAACTGTCTATGACTGAGGGCTTGGCTGGCTTCGTAGTTCATCTATCTGTGAGGGAAACAGTAAACCAAAGCCTACTAGGCTACCATGAATCCTATTATGCAAGAGGTCTAGTGTAGTGAGAAGGGAAAATTGGCTGTCTCCTATGCATTGTTGAGAAAGCCTCTAAAAGAAAATTTGTTCTACATGGAGTGGCTACTTGCAAGACCTAAAGACTTTCTCATACGGTTTGAGAAAAATGATCCTAAACGATTCAAGCTACCGTACCCAGAGACACCCTCTGAATCGGAGCATATCAAGATCATAGAGGAAGCCGTAAATAGTACGAAGATGGGTAAGTGTCTTGACGCTAGCCTTCTCCACGAGCTGCGGTTTCAAAAACAATCGTCCCTTAGTTTAGAACCAACGTGGCAGAAGGCTACACATCTCGTTACTACTTTTCGGCACATGGAAACTGAAAGTTGCAACCTCAACTTTATATTTTCTGATGACGAGTCACGCTACTCACAATGGATTGGATACTATTCGCATGTCCCTATGCTGCTCTTTCATGCAGTGGAAGTAGTAGAAGCGCTAATATCGAGATTTGCAAGCCGAGACAGTACCTTCGATGTCCTGCCACTAAGAAGCTACGCTGGCATGATGCTACACCTACACCATCAATTCGGAACATTGAGTATTGATGAGATAGTAAAGGACTTTGGAGAACTTCTTAAAGAGCTAGGGGCACGCTGCACTGAGTGTGATACCGCATGGGATTGTACCTATGAAAACGTTTTACTACTCTATGAGGATGGCTCTATGCTGTGTCCAAATGGTTGTGATGGATGATAAGAGCAAGCTACTCCCTATCACTGTAGCCACTTGCCCTAACATCTACTAATACCCAAACCGGGATGCGCGTATTAGCAATTCGAGCATCACCGCCGCACACATTAGGGGTACTCTCTATCCCTTGCCACAAGCTACCTAAGCTCTTTGCTAAAACCTGAATGGCCTTCACTTTGTCGGTTTCATTCAAAGACAACAGCTGTCTCTCTAGTTCCTGAAAGATCATTGTTCTTCAAGTGGCAAGAGATAGGAATATCACACCATTTCGGATTGCCTGACCGCAGGCTGAGGCTGAGGCTGGAACTGGAATAGGGTATACACTACGTTCCGGCGAATGCCCGTCATCATGTCTAAGAACACTTCGTAACCTTCGCTTTTGTACTCAATCAGCGGGTCTTTTTGGCCGTAGCCGCGCAGGCCGACCGTTTCACGCAAAGCGTCCATCTGCTGAAGGTGCTCGCGCCAGAGAGTGTCAATTTGCTGCAAGATAAAGAAGCGCTCGGCCTCACGCATCAGGCCTGGCTTAATCAGATCAACTTGAGCCTCTTTGAGATCGTAAGCAATCCGTACCTGCTCAGCGAGGAAGGTTTTCATTTCACCCATAGAAAGATTTTCTAGCTGCTCAGGCGTGAGATCTGCCAGCAGGTAAACAAACTCCTGCACCTTGCTCACCACGCTAGCTAAATCCCATTCTTCTGACGGTAGCTCTGGGTTCACGTAGGCTTCGACGATATCGTCCATAGTCCGCACGGCGTAGCCCAGCACTAGCTCTTTAAGAGCCTCGCCTTCTAGCACCCGCCGACGCTCAGCGTAAATCGCCCGGCGCTGATTGTTCATAACTTCGTCGTATTCAAAAACCTGCTTACGAATGTCGTAGTAGTAGGTCTCTACTTTTTTTTGTGCGCCTTCTAGCGATCGCGTCAGCATCCCCGACTCAATCGGCATGTCCTCTTCTACGCGGAAGGCGTTCATCAGTCCGGCGACGCGATCGCCCCCAAAAATCCGCAGCAAGTTATCTTCTAAGCTCAAAAAGAACTTCGTCGAACCAGGGTCACCCTGACGACCCGCACGGCCCCTGAGCTGATTGTCTACCCGGCGCGACTCATGGCGCTCAGTTCCAATCACATGCAGGCCACCGAGGGCAACCACATCATCATGAGCCGATGAGGTAATCGCCTCGTACTCATTCAGTATTTGGTTGTAAACATCGCGCAGCTTTTGAATCACCGGATCGTCTGTGGGCGCTTTCTCTGCGGCTACAGCAATCTTATCTTCAGCCGTTAGTTCAGGCAAGCTTTGCTCGCCGTAAGTTTTGACGGCAAAGGAAACCGCCTCTTTCAGCGCCGTCTTGGCATCAGGGCTTAGCTCCGTTGGAAAAATTTGAGGGGCAACCCGCCAGGTCTTGGGCTTTTTGCCATCGCCAAAGCCTTGGGCCGAGCTACCGTTCTTAGCACCTGCTACTTGAGCCACGCCAAACCCTTCATCGTCTTCGGGCTGCACTAGGCGAGGCATGAAATATTCGCGCACTTTCAGCCGGGCCATATAGTCGGCGTTACCACCCAAAATAATGTCTGTACCGCGTCCGGCCATGTTGGTGGCAATGGTCACCGACCCGCTGCGACCGGCTTGAGCCACAATTTCTGACTCACGCTCTACGTTTTCGGGCTTAGCGTTGAGCAGATTGTGTTCTACGCTGAGATCTTTTAGCAGCGCTGAGAGCACTTCAGACTTTTCTACGCTGGTTGTACCGACTAGAACCGGGCGTCCGGTTTCGTGCATGTCGGCACATTCTTGGGCGATCGCACTCCACTTTGCATTCTCAGTTTTGTACACCACATCAGCCAAATCACGCCGAGCTGAAGGCCGATTGGTTGGCGCGATCGCCACTTCCAGCTTATAAATTTTCTCAAATTCAGCCTCTTCAGTCTTCGCGGTACCCGTCATTCCCGACAGCTTAGGGTACAGCAAGAAAAAGTTTTGATAGGTAATTGAAGCCAGCGTTTGAGTCTCAGGCTGAATTTCTACATGCTCTTTAGCTTCAATTGCCTGATGCAGGCCATCGCTCCAGCGCCGACCCGTCATTACCCGCCCGGTGAACTCATCAACAATAACGATTTCACCGTTACGCGCAATGTAGTTCACGTCCTTAGTGAACAGCTCCTTTGCCTTAATAGCGTTGAATATGTAATGCGCCCAAGGGTCTTGGGGATCAAACAGGTCGGTAACGCCTAGCAGCTGCTCTGCTTTCTCAAAGCCTTCATCGGTGAGCAGCACGTTACGGGCCTTCTCATCAACCTCGTAGTCAACCTCATCAGCCTCTAGCTGAGTGGCTACCTCAGCCGCCTGAGTGTACTTTTCGCCCGGTCTTTCTACCTGACCTGAAATAATTAGCGGCGTCCGGGCCTCATCGACTAAAATCGAATCCACCTCGTCAATTACGCAAAAGTTAAACGGACGCTGCACCACGTCCTCCATTTGCGTGCTCATGTTATCGCGCAAGTAGTCGAAGCCAAATTCGCTGTTGGTACCGTAGGTGATGTCGCAAGCGTAGTTTTTTTTGCGGTCGGTCGGGCTCATGCCCTGCTGAATTAGGCCAACGGTTAAGCCCAAAAAGCGGTGTACCTGCCCCATCCACTCGGCGTCACGGCGAGCTAAGTAGTCGTTGACGGTCACAATGTGAACGCCTTTGCCCGAAATCGCGTTCAGGTAAGCTGGCAGTGTAGAAACCAGCGTTTTGCCCTCGCCAGTTTTCATCTCGGCAATTTGCCCATCGTGAAGCACCATGCCCCCTAACAGCTGCACGTCGTAATGGCGCAGGCCCAGTACCCGCTTGGCCGCTTCGCGAACGACGGCAAACGCTTCGGTCAAAATGTCGTCAACCTCCTCACCATCTTTCAGGCGCTGCCGAAACTCAGCCGTTTTACTCGCTAGCTCATCGTCTGAGAGCGCCTGCATTTCTTCTTCAAGCAGATTGATCTCTTTAATATCGGGCTGATATTTTTTGAGCTTGCGAACGTTGGGGTCGCCTAAAAGTCTTTTTAGCATGGCAGGGCAGAGAAACGACGGGCAAAGATAAGGTGTGGAACGTTGATTCTAGCTAACATTATGGGGAGGCATCGCACCTTTTTGTAAGGCGGTATTCCGGGTGGGTTACCCTACCACAATTATCGATAGAAATTACGGGTAGAACACCTGACAGAATACTTTTAACGCGGTCAGGTAAAGCGATCAGGCGATGTTAACTATGATCCCTAGAAAATATGAGCCTCTTAAAAATGTTACCACCTTCAAGGGTCTACTCATCAGCACACTGCATACCTCGCTACGCATTCCAATTTATCTATCTCGCCTCTACGTTTTCGCCTTTGATGGCTTAATGGTGATGGCTTGATGGCTAAGCTCGCAAAATTAAACTAAGTCATGAAAACGTCATCTTTGCCAGGATCACAAATCCAATTCAGCAGCTATCTTAACGATCAGTGTAAATGCATACATAAAATGCGTCCTATTGAAGACTAAGTTTTAGGGAAGTATGGATGCCTACGCTTTCTGCTTTTTTAGCTTTCTACTTTTTCTAGATAGAGACCCGGTCAGGTAACTGCCGGATGAATAGCATATGGACAGTCGACACATTCAGTTTCGCTATACGCAGATTTTTACGCCCTATCAGCTCAATCAGCTGTGCGACCTTTTTAAGCTGGCAGCCTTTTGGGCTGAAGATCGTCGCCCTTCGGAAATGGCCAAAGCGATCGCGCACAGCAAGCCAGTCGTCACGGCCTGGGACGATGAGCAGCTAATTGGCTTTACCCGCGCTACTTCTGACGGGGTTTTTCGCGCCACTATTTGGGACGTGGTGATTCATCCTGACTACCGAGGCGCTGGACTAGGCCGGAGGCTGGTTCAAACCTTAATTGCCCATCCCCACATGAATAAGGTAGAGCGCACTTACTTGATGACCACCCATCAGCAAAGTTTCTATGAGCGCATCGGCTTTAAGCCAAACAGCACAACGACGATGGTGCTAGACAACCAGCTCATTGCAGAGCGTCTTTTGGAAGTCGCTGAGGTAAAGGGGATCGAGGTAATTTAAGCTTCTTCTGCCTCAATTTTCTCGCGAGAATCACCCCAATAAGCGCTGTAAGTCCATTCTTCGCTGTTGCCCCGATCGACTGTTTTCCAGCGATAGATTACGCCTTTATTGGGGTTAATGCCCACTTCTAAAAGCTTGGCACCCATGTAGTATTCAGTTTGTCTGAGGGTGCGATCGCGCAAAAACGGGCTTTCGCTCTTAGCAATCGTCTTAGAAATGTGGGCCTGTGTAGGTTTTGCCATGATTCGATGGAAAAAGAGATGCGAGCAGTCAGATGAAAAAAGATGCGAGCAATTAAAAGTATATTATGCCTGCTACGGCGACCATTCTAAGTTAATGCCTACTCGGCTATCGCCTTTATCAGCCGTGCTTTGCCATTCCAAATCGGTTGAGAGGCGCAGAGTTTGGGTGACTGCGTAGCCAAAGTTTAGCTGAGTAATGCTGAGCCCTTCACTGCCGCCCACAATCCAGGACTGATTCACGGTAAAGTCAGCCGCGCCCGTACGAGAAGGCACGAAGCGTAAGCGCAGGCCAACGTTAGCACCGCTAACGCTGTAGTTATTAGCTGATTCGGCATGGCGATAGCCTAAAGTGGGAGCCACATTGAAGTAGCCTCCCAAAGGCAAAACGTAGTAGTGCAGGTCAGCGCCATAGGCCTGGCGAAACTCCGAAGGAGAGGCGCCGCGATCGCCCTTAAAATTCTGCTGATAGTCAGCGCTGATTGTCAGCGGCGTGCTGCCCACAAACCAGTCTTCTACGCCAACAGCAAAGCCGCCTTTACCGTCGGAAGAAGGAAAAACGCTATAGCCCGCCTGAACTCGCGTTACGAAGCTAGGGTCGTCACGAATATCCGTCCGTACATCAGGCACTTTCTGTAGCCAGCGCTGAAGAACCGGACTTTGCTCAATTACATCGATCTCGCGCCCGATGTAAGTAGCGGGCTCAGCAGCAGACTCCATAGATACATCAGATACATCGGCAGATACATCAGCGTTAGGAATTTGGGCAGCGGCAGTGAGCGGATGGGTGAGTAAAGCTGCACTAAAAACTAGCCAACCCACCAAATTTTTCTGATGTTTCATAGGCACAGACTAGCCCGAGTACTCATACAAAGTCAGCCCTCCGGCTAATCTTCTGGCCAATCTTCTATAGAAAAGCCATTGGATCGACAGGCTTACCGTTTCGGCGAACTTCAAAGTGCAGATGAGGGCCGGTAGAAAGCCCGGTCGTTCCCACCGCTGCAATGACATCCCCTTTTTTCACCGTCTGACCTTCACGGACATTTAACCGACTAGCGTGACCATATAGCGTTGTCAGCCCGTCGCCATGCTCAAGGATGACCGCATTACCGTAGCCGCCATACCAGCCCGCAAAAATCACAACTCCGGTCTCAGCCGCCAGAATAGGGCTGCCCTGCTCCGCGCCGAAGTCAGTGCCTGCATGAAAGCGACTGTAGCCCAGCACGGGGTGAAACCGGTTGCCAAACGGACTGGTGATCGGGCCTCGGCTCGGCATCAGCATTTTGCCAGAGCTGTGAGCTGCCCGCAGGGCTTCTTCCCGGGCAATTTTAGAATCCGCCGCATCCGCCGCCGCCACCCGCTGCAAAATCAGCTCGGTCACTTTGTCAGAATCGCTGTCTAGCTGCTTAATTGCCGCCGATAGTGCGCCTCTATTTTCGCGCAGGCGGGTAATCGTGACAGACTGCTGCTGAAGCTGCTCGGTGTACTGCTTTCGGCTAGCCATCAGCTGCTGACGTAAAAGGGAAATATCATTTTTCTGCTGCTCAACGCCCTCTTGCTGCGCCAGAATCTCAGTCGAATGGGCGTCTAAGCCTACCAGCATGGCTCTATCGGCGGTATACACCTGCTTGAGCCGGTACCGTCGGTCTAAAAAGTCATTAAGGTTGCTGCTTTGGAGTAGCAGCGCCCAACCCTGCGCTCCCTGCTGACGCTGCATAAACTGAAGCCGACCGACGACAGCCATGCGGGCTTGCTCATACACCTGCTGGTTGCGTGCTAAGTCTGTCTGTAGCTGGCCGAGCCGTCCCTCGGCCTGAGCGAGCTGATATTCGGTGTTGGCAATCCAGGCGTCAGTGCCTTGAATTGTTTTAGACAGGTCGCGCAGCTTCTGATTGCCCTGGTTTTCGGCCTTCTGATAGCGCCGATCGGTCTCATTTTGAGTTTTTAGCTGGTGGTCTATCTGGTTGCGCTCCTGCCTGAGCTGTTCCAGCGTTTGGCTGTTGGCAGATTGGGCTTTGACGGTTTGAGCTTTGACGGTTTGAGCTTTGGCGGTTTGGCTCTGTGTGAGGCTTCCTGAAATGAGCCCGCCTGAAATGAGCCAGAGAGCGATCGCAACCGCTACCACCCAAACCACATACCTTTGCCACTGACGATACCCTAAGACCATAGCTTCTATCAAAAAACTTCTTAAAATTGACCGATTGAAAAAACCAAAGCAGCTAGGCCGAAGCCGAGGAGAAGCACTCCAAAAAATTTGACCGATACTTGGTTGAACTTAGCTAGCCGCTGGGGCGTGAGCCGGTTGCGCAGATAAATTACTCCTGACACTAGCACTAACCACCACAGCACTGAGCCTGTAAAAACGCCAAACACAAGGGTTACAGAACTTGCGTAGCTGGTCTGCGTAATACCTAAGCCAGCGAAAATGGCAACAAAGGAGAGAATAGTGGCGGGGTTGGTGAGAGTGAAGGCAAGAGTGGAGGCGTAGGCGGAGAGAAGGCGTGAGGGGGCAGGAGATCAGGGGCCAGGGTGGGACTGGCTATTATCGGCCTGGAGAAGGCAGTTAGGCCCAGGTAGCAGAGGAAAATGCCGCCAATGAGCTGGAGGAGATTTGTGTTGTTGACTAACAGATCTGAGAGGGCGGTTAGGCCAAAGGCGGCAACCATGCCATACAGGCCGTCGGCTGTGGCTGCACCAAAACCGGTGGCGAGCCCGACTAAGCGGCCTTGCGCTAAGGTTCGGCGGATACATAGCAGGGCAATGGGGCCGACGGGAGCGGCGATCGCGATCCCCATCACGATCCCTTTGAGCAGTACAAAA
>JBGTGK010000212.1:0-6587 GCA_041746795.1 Phormidesmis sp. | reverse complement strand
CATGTTGCCCGCCATCACATCCCGCAAAAACTTAGCCATTACGCCAGTATTACTGACCTCCAGGTTTCCAGGCCTGTCCATCTTCACCGCATACTCGCGGAAGTCGGGCATTTTCAGGTCTTTGCGCAGGAGTCCGCCGTTGGCATGAAGGTTAGCGCTCATCCGCCGATTTCCCTTCGGCGTCAGATCCTGTAGCTCAAGGATCAAAGTGCCGTTTTCATCAAACAGCTCCTCGGGCCGATAGCTGCGCATCCAGTCTTCTAGAATTTGCACATGGCCTTGCTGCTCCATGTGACCCATCGGCACCTGATGGGCTCGCCACATGCCTTCAACCTTGTGCCCATCTAATTCCTTGGGGCCTGTCCAGCCTTTGGGCGATCGCAGCACAATCATCGGCCACCTCGGACGCTCCGGCAGTCCTTCAGAGCTGTTGCGCGCCTTCGCCTGAATAGAACGAATCTGGCTAATGCACTCCTCCATCACGCCCGCCATCTGCTGATGCATTTCAGCCGGATCTTCGCCTTCTACAAAATAAGGCTTGTAGCCATACCCCACAAACAGCGCCTCTAGCTCCTCGTGCGAAATGCGAGCAAGAATAGTTGGGTTCGCGATTTTATAGCCATTTAAATGCAAAATGGGCAGCACTGCCCCGTCCCTTCTTGGATTCAGAAACTTGTTAGCGTGCCAGGAAGCCGCCAGCGGCCCAGATTCTGCCTCACCATCGCCAATCGCCACCGTCGCGATCAAGTCTGGAGAGTCGAACACAGCGCCATAGGCATGGGAAAGGCTATAGCCCAGCTCGCCGCCTTCGTGAATAGAGCCAGGCAGGTGGGGCGTGCAGTGACTGCCAATGTGCCCTGGAAACGAGAACTGCTTAAAGAACTTCTGCATTCCCTCCTCATCCTGGCTCTTGTCGGGATAAACCTCAGAGTAAGTCCCTTCTAAGTACACCGGCCCCAACACGCCTGGGGCACCGTGACCTGGCCCAGCAATAAAAATGGCATTGAGGTCATATTTTTTGATCAGCCGGGTGAGATGAATGTACATAAAGCTGATGCCAGGACTTGTCCCCCAGTGGCCCAAGAGTCGGGGCTTTACATGCTCCAGCGTTAAGGGCCTCTTCAGCAAAGGATTATCCATCAGATAAATCATCCCGACTGACAGGTAGTTGCAGGCTCGCCAGAAGGCATCTATTTTGCGAGCTTCCTCATCTGACAGAGGCCTCTGTGAGGTCTGGAGCTGGGGGATTGAGGCTGTCATGGCGATTCTCCTGGGAGGAACATGGCGATCGCGCCAATGGCTAAACTTTTGGCTGAACTGCTCAAATAGGCCTTAAGGTAATCGACAAGCGCCACAGAATAGGGCGAAGCCGCCCTTCAAACAAAATAGAGACTGACAATCATAAATTGGCCATATTTCTAGCAATGGTAAAGCACTTATTTAACAGCACATGTCAGGCAAGCGACAAATCTATCAAAAAGAACAATAAATCTGCCTTATGGAGGAAATTGATCGTTAGCCCACACTCGCCATCAGCCCCAATCAGGTAGAATCTCCCATTGAACAGCTAAAATAGCGCCATGAATAGTCAGCCGCTAGAATCAGAAGTATCGCTTCCACCCACCCTCAAACCCATCTATTTTATTAGCGGACTAGGTGCAGACGAGCGCATCTTTAAATGGTTACGTTACGACGGCTACCGTCCTGTTTACATTCCCTGGGAAGCACCGGAGCGAGGAGAATCGGTAGAACACTATGCCCACAGGCTCGCAGGAAATATTAAAAACGAACGGCCAATTATCATCGGGCTTTCCTTTGGTGGAATCGTCGCTGTTGAAATTGCCAAACAAATTGAAACCGAAAAAGTAATCTTACTCTCTAGCGTTAAGGACAGCTCAGAGGTTCCAGCTTATTTCAAACTGTTTCGGGTGCTACCCATTCATAGAATCCTGCCTTTCAAAACCGTTCTGTGGGCCTTTTACTGGCTAGCCTACTGGCTGTTCTCACCTGAAGGAACAGAACAGAAACAGCTGCTTAAAACAGTTTTGATCGAGACCGATCCTGATTTTTTAAAGTGGGCGCTGCACAGAGTTGTTGTTTGGAGAAATAAAGAGGTGCCCAATACAATTGTGCAGGTACATGGACGGCGCGATCGCATCTTTCCCCTTCGATTCGTCACGCCCGACTACACCATAGAAAACAGCGGCCACCTAATGGTGATGAACCAGGCCGAGGAAATCTCCAATCTCATTGAAAAACTGACGCTTGAATCTTAGCAGCGTTTCCAACGACTGCATTCTCTGTACCGCCGTTCTCTGTACCGCCGTTCTCTGTACCATCATTCTCTGGGCTACCATTCTCTCTGCTTAGGTCAGCCGCTTTCACCGTGTTGAGCATTTCATCGCGAGCTACGGATAGCGGAGCGCCCTGCACGTTTACGCGGTAGCGCAGCGGCGAGAGATACGCCTGAAGGCCTTTCTCTTTACACTCTAAGTGAAAAGCCTGTAGTATCTGTTGTTTTCTCTCTATTCTATTCTCTGGATTTCTTTCTGTTTTTCTTTCTGGCACCTGCTCAGAGGAGAAGTCAAGCGCTTCTGCGGCGATCGCATCCAGCATTCCTTCAAATCCCAAAAAAGCAATCCGATAAATCAGCTTACGGCTGTACTCGCCGTAAAAATAACCACCGTGAACATTGCGCTTGCCGCTTACCATGTCCAAGAAAAGCTCTATATAGTCTTTTAAGTTTAAATGTGGCCTGCCGTGCGCCCGAGTTAGCAGACCGTGTGGGATGCGCGATCGCTCATTCATCCCACTCTCTCGCAGCTTTAGCGAGTAGTCTTTATAATCTGTACAGTCAAAAAAGGTAAATAAGTTAGCCAAACTTGTAGAAGGAGAAACGTCATAATCGTCTTTAAACAAATCGCCTAAGCACCTATATCTGTTCTTGCCGCCTGAGGCAGGCGTGATAAAAAGACACTTCAAAACGTCATATTTATCTTCATCAAGCGCCTTACATAGCGTTTTGCCTAAAGAATATTGCTGTTGCAGCGCCGGTAGGTTGATAATACCTTTTTCGTGAAGATCGTTTCTGAGCGCAATGCTGCCCAAGCGATGGCCGTGGTAATGGTCAGTACTTGGGAAAGAGATATAGTTGGCGGCTGTTGAGGCAAGCCTGAGCGCCAGATCGCCCTCATTGCTGAATAAGTAGGCTTCATCAAAGCGCCGCAGAGAAGAAGCCAATCCGTTAGCACGATTAGAAACGACTGAGAGCACAGGAATATCAGGAGACGCTAAGATCAATCGACCTAACCGCAGCACATTGCCGATCTCTGAGGTGGGATTTTGCTCAATAGATCTTCTATCGAACACATCTGAGAGAATTCTCACAACGTTGGTAATTACTAAGCCACCCATGCTGTGACCCAAAAAATTTAGATCGATTCTCTGGCAAGACTCCAGGCGGGGACGCTTATCGTGCAGCAGCGCATCAATCGGCACCGCATAAGCATAGTTCGGCTCGTTCTTTTCTAAATCTATGACGGCCTTGTCAATCTGTCGAATGAGTTCAGTTAGGTCGGGTACGGCAGAGTTAATCGCTCGGTAAACATCGCGGAAGTACACAGATACTCGTAGCATCCATAAAACGGCCATGGCGATAGTCACGATGAAAGCAAAGCCCAGGATGAACTGAAGCCCGATCAAAATGATGGCTTCAGTGAGCTTGCCCCAGGGATTCCAACTGCCAAACATAGTGTTGAGCAGCCGGATGGAGATCGAGGGCGGTGAAAGAATTTCTAGTGATCGCAATATCCCCGCAACCAGCCCGCCAAAATACAGCATGACCAGCACCAAGCCGATGAATAGCAGATTTCTCGGCACATCAGGCAGCGCTTCTAAGTTATCTAGCAGCTCTTGAGGCCGACGAATAACTTGCTCTGACGACCAGCGATAGCCCACAAATACCAAATTACGATTCTGGCTAATTTGCCTGTCGTCACTAGCGGCATAGCGAAAAATATCGTGATACCACTTGCGCACGTCTGAATCTGAAGAGTTATAGCCGTGAACGGCGATGACGAGCTGAGGAGGCTCGCAGTTAGTCGGATCGTTTTTGATCCGGTGCAGGTCTTGGGCGATCGCAACAATCCCCTTCCTCGCCTGCTCAGGAGAATTATCCACTGCCGGATTCTGCTTATCGTCGTCCGTATTGTAGGGTGCGGTGCTCGTCACCGCATAGCCTGAGACGTTTATATTTTTTGGATTATTTTTTGCGTAGTGAAATGAGCTGGCGTTAAAACGATCTACAGATAGCCTTTCTACCTGGCATCTGTTCGCGTCTAAAGCGAGCTTTTCAATTCTATAGGGGGCAACTTTCATAGCTGTAGATGGTAGGGCGAATAGCCAGCGTTTAAAAAATTAAACACTGGCAAAAACGAACGTGCTTCCTGATGCTAGTCCCAGGCTACTGGGCAATCAGTAAAAGGAAAATAAAGGACGTATCAACTTCTTTTGAAGCTTCCTTTTTTCCAGCACAACCTATTTATCACCTACAGCGCGGGGTTTTCCGCACGAGGGTCCGCATTTGCAGACATTAACGCTTCGCCGGGTTGGGAATCGTCACGTCTATCGGCGTAATCTTAGCCCCCAGCGTATCTAGGCTTGGATTGATCTCCGCCATATTACCCACCACTAGCGTAATCAGCTGCTCCGGCTTCAGCGTGGCCTGCGCTGCTGCCAGCACGTCTTGTACCGTCGTACTTTCTACCTTTGCCTTGAACTGAAAAATCTGATCCGAAGGATAGCCATAGTACTCATAGCGAATCAGCCGAGAAAGCGTCTGACTCGGCGTCTCAAAATTAAACACAAAGCTGTTGAGCACAGAGTCCTTTGCAAACGCCAGTTCCGTTTCAGTAATCGGCTCGGTGCGAGCTTTCTCTATCTCTTTGTACATCGCCTGGATAAAGGGTACCGTTGCGGGCGATCGCGTCTGCCCACCGCCAATAAACAGCCCGTCATGGTCAAATTGAGGGTTCCAATAGGCATACACGCTGTAAGCCAACCCCTGCCGCGAACGAATCTCGTTGAACAGCCTACCGCCAAAGCCATTCAACACCTCGTTTAGCACCGACATCGACGCGTGATAAGGGTTTCTAAGCTCGCCGCCAATATGGCCAATCCGAACGTAGCTTTGCGTCAGCTGCGGCTGGTCAATAGCAAACAAGCCCGCCGCCTGTTGAGGCGTGCCTTCAGGCGGCTTAGCATCCGCAGCACTTTTACGCTTCCACTGGCCCAGCGTGCTCGCAATTTGCGCCTTCATTTGATTAGGATCAAAGTCGCCGACGATGCCCAGGATGGTATTTGCTGGCGACAGCGTCGTCTGATAAAAGTTCACCACGCCATCGCGACTAACGTTCGCCAAGTTCGCGTACTCTAACGTGCGAGCGTAAGGACTCTCACCCCCATACACAAGCTTATTAAACTCCCGCGAGACAATATTATCCGCATCGTCATTGCGTCGGGCGATGCCGCCTGCTGCTCGGCTTTTAATTAGGGCCACCTGCTGCGCATCAAAGGCAGGCTGAGTAATCACCTCAGAAAACAGGCCAAACACCTCTTCTAAGTCTTCACTCAAAGCCGAAAATCCGGCGCTACCGCTGGTATCACCTATGCTAGTTTCAACCGAAGCCGCTTTTTGCTCTAGCATCGCACTCAGCACATCAGGCGGATGGCTGAGGCTACCACCCAGGCGCATAGCTTCTCCAGTAATACCCGCTAGGCCCGCTTGCTCAGGCGATACCAAATAGTCACCCGTCCTGAAAGTCGCCGATCCGCTAACTAAAGGCAAATCATGGTCTTCCATGAGATACACCGTTAGGCCATTGTCGAGTTTGTAGCGTTCGTAGTTAGGAATCTGAATGTCTCCCAGGGATGGAAACACCAGGTCTTCGTAGGACTTTGCCTCAACTGCCTGGGCAGGCTTTGGCCACGACAGCGTTAGCAGCACCGCAAAGGTGGCAACGGCTAAAAGCAGCAGGCGTAAAAAGTTTTTGCGAATGCGCCGTAAGGTCAAACCCATGGATTTTCTTGATAACTCACTTAAATGATTGCGTACAGTTGATAACCAAAAGTTCAAGGTGTTACATGACTTGCCTACCACAGAGCCCGCACGGACGCAGCTGCGGAAGTAGAAGATGGCACGCTACTAGCTGACTGCTCGGCTGGCGGTTCAACTAGCGGATTGATCGGTTTCTCTACTATCTCTGCCGAACTCTCCACGCTAGAAGACGGATTGTTAGGCGGCTGGGTGGGGCCTTCGGGCGCACTGCCGGGCGCACTCTCGTCTGGCGTCAGCGGCACAGCATTGGGTGGCACAGCATTGGGTGGCACAGAACCACCCGCAGAGATCAGCTTACCAACGGTTCGATTCTCAGGGCGGAAAGTGGCCTTAGCGACCCGCTGCACGTCAGCAGCGCCCACCGCGTCAATCAGCTGAAGCTCTTCGAACACGTTGCGCCAATCACCTGTTTTGGCCTGATATTCAGCCAGCAGGCTGGCCATACCGCTGTTTGAATCTAACGTCCCTAGCA
>JBGTGK010000211.1:0-5820 GCA_041746795.1 Phormidesmis sp. | reverse complement strand
CGGGCAGAATCTAGCGTCATCAGCGTATACAGCAGGGCAATGAAGGGAAGTGCCAGCGCTAGCAGCGGTGAACCTTTATACAGTCGCAGGGTCGGCCAGTAAGCTAGGGCCATTAGCAGCCAGCCGGTTAGCCCCATGAGTGAGAGGGCGCGATCGCCCAAAGCCAAACCCAGCCCAAACGCCAGCGGCGACGACTCATATACCAGCGCCATTCCTAATACGGTGCCGATCAATAGCCACGGCGAATAGTGAAGCTGAGTGTAAGCGCTACGGGTCACCATTCGCCAAATGCTGGGCAGGCTGGGGTACGGGCGCAAACTGTGAATTGTTGTGCTTAGCCCTAGCCAAATCGGGCCACCTGCTTTAACAGCCGCGCCCAAAGCGCAGTCGTCAATCAGGGCGTGGCGAATTGTTTGGAGTCCGTCAATCCGTTCTAGGGCGCTGAAGCGAATCAGGGCGCAGCCGCCTGCTGCCGCTGCCGTTTTTTTATGCGGATTGTTGACCCACCGAAAGGGGTACAGCATTTGAAAAAAGAAAATGAAAGCTGGAATCAACAGCTTTTCCCAAAAGCTCTGACAGCGCAGCTGCACCATTAAAGATACCAAGTCTAAAGCTTCTGATTCTGCTTTAGCGACTAGCTGCTGCAAGCTCTCTGGCGGGTGATCAATGTCGGCATCGGTAAAGAGAACATAGTCGGGTGGCTGTGCCTGCAAATGACGAAACCCTTGATCCATTGCCCAGAGCTTACCCGTCCAGCCGGGAGGAAGCGGTTTGCCCGCGAGCACTCTCAAACGGCTAGCTTGATCTATTTCTTTGGCCACCTGAACGGCAATTTGAGCGGTTTTATCGGTGCTTTGGTCGTCAACGAGGATAACAGAAAGAAAGCCTGGGTAGGATTGGATGAGGTGCGATCGCACAACCCTACCAATCAGATCAGCCTCATTCCGAGCGGGAATAACCACCGCTACCGTCGGCCAAGGCTCAGATAGCACGGTATTTTGCCCATCATTTTGCACATGGAGCCGCTGATCGGCCAGCCAAAACCCACCCCACAAAGTTAGCAACCCTACCCAAACAGCAGCCGAGGTCATCGCCAGTCCTAACCCAATGCTTTCCATGCTGATATCTTCGCTCTAGCTTTTGCTTAAATTTACCAAAGTCTGATGCCGTAAGTTGTTAGCCTAAGCGGGTAACCAGGATGCTGACGGGAATACTGATATCAAGTAATCATCAGACTTGATAGGGTCTAACGCATGACTTCAGACCACTTGCACCCTCAGCAACTCGGTGAAGACCCGGTTTCAGCGACAGAATCTTTAACTGCCGCTCTAGCCCATAGAAGTATCAAGGCTAAAGCAAGCATACGCGGGCAAATTCTCCACTTGGGCATCACCGTTAGCGCCGCCACTGCTCAACGACACATCACCGCTCAAGTTTATGAGCTGCTCAGCGAAGCTAACCCGATAGACTATGGGCTTGGCCAAGTAGCTATCGTTCGCCTGTACGGATTAGAGCACGGTCAAACAATATGGAAGCAAACATTTCCCTTGCCGAACGTACAGCCAACCGCTGACGATCAAGATCTGTACTCGTTTAACAATCGCTTCAGCAATATGCTGGTTTTCCCTGGGCTGCTGCTGCTAGCGGCCTTGCTTAATGGGATATCTGCCATCCAATTTCTGCTGCTTGGCATCAACATTTGGATTCATGAATGCGGTCATGCCACCGTTGCCTGGCTGAGCGGCTACAGAGCCATACCGCTGCCCTTCGGCTGGACAAACATCAGCTCAGAAAAATCTCTTTTTGTATACTTCGGCGTGCTGACGCTTTTAGGACTGTTGTTTTACACAGGGCAAAAAGAACGTCGTCTGTGGCCAATGTTGCTAGCAGGCGGACTGGCGATCGCCCAGTTCTACATGACCTGGATACTCTCAGAAAACACTTTCGATATGCTGTTCTCCTTCGGCGGCATCGGCGGCGAATTTTATCTCTCTACGCTGCTCATCGTCAGCTTTTACTTTCCCCTACCGATTCAGTGGCGCTGGGATTTTTACCGCTACCCAGCCGTGCTGTTTGCCGGATTCACCTTTTTGGGCTCGCTGTGGCGCTGGCAACAGATCAAAAGCGGCGTGCAGGCAATTCCATGGGGTACTATGCTAGGTGGAATGGGCGATGCGGGCGGCGACATGAACCGGCTAGTGGGCCACGGCTGGAGCGATCAGCATATTGTTGATAGTTACAACAGCCTGGGCGGACTGTGTTCAACAGTGATTGTTAGCGTTTATATCTACTTTTTTCTCAAGCAGCGAAATCATCTGTTGCTTTACTCGCTGTGGATGCAGTCGCGAATCGCAAAATTTAGCAAATAAGCGGCCCTCTCTCAGCTATTCATCGCTATTCATAGCCCAGAGCACAGCCATCTTTGCGAGCATCAGAACCGCCAATCAGCTCACCCTTTTCTCCTATCCAAATGGCCTGCCCGCCACCGTGAGGCAACACCGCTGGCACCACTTTATGACCCATATTTATAAGAGTCTCTCTCACCTGAGCGGGCACGCCCCGCTCTACCTCACAAACCTTGCCATCGTGGAAAACTCTAGGAAAGTCTAGCGCGGCCTGCACGTCCATCCGATAGTCCAACAGATTGGTAAGAAAGTGAGCTTGGCCGGTAGGCTGATACTGACCGCCCATCACCCCAAAGGGCATAACCGCTCGTGTCCCTTGAGCATCTTTTTTCATCAGCATTCCAGGAATAATCGTGTGGAGCGGGCGTTTGTAGGGCGCGATCGCGTTTCGATGCCCTGCCTCCAACACAAAGCCCGCTCCCCGGTTTTGCAGCGTTATGCCCGTTTTTGGACTCACTAATCCACTGCCAAAGCCGTGAAATAGAGAGTTAATAAAGCTCACCGCGTTGCCCTCATCGTCTACCACGCATAGATAAATCGTGTCGGGATGGGTGGGAAAGTCTGAATTGGTCAAGGGCGGCATGGTTTTGTTCAAGCTAATTTTGGCCCGAAGCTGAGTGGCGTAGTCCTCAGAAAGGAGAAATTCTAGCGGAATGTCAGCCTGGTCGGGGTCGGCGATGTAGCGATCGCGCACCCCATAGGCCAGCCTTGCCGCCTCACATTCCAAATGTAGCCGCTGCCCGCTCATCGGCGCAAAGTCAGTCAGGTCAAACCCCGACAGAATGTTCAGCATAATCAGCGCCGTCAAACCCTGCCCGTTCGGCGGGCACTCCACCACGTCATAGCCGCGATACTGAGTAGAAATGGGGGTCACGTATTCTGCCTGAGGCGCAGCAAAGTCTTCTAGCTTATGCAGTCCACCGATAGATTGCAGATAGCTCACCATGTCTTCAGCGACCGGCCCTGTGTAAAAGCCGTCTCGGCCTTGCTCAGCAATGGTTTGTAGGGTACGGCCTAGCTCGGGTTGATGGTGGCGATCGCCCGCCTTAGGAGCCTCCCCCTTCACCAACAGCGTTCGCGCTGCGTTCTCTGTAGCCCTCAGCTTTTTGACCAGCTGCGCCCAGTCATGAGCGACTCGCGGATGCACGATATACCCTTCTATCGCCAGGTGAATAGCAGGTGCAAACAGCTCAGCCCAGGGCTTACGACCATAGTCACCGTGAAGCTTGTACCAGGCATCGACGGCACCCGGCACGGTCACCGCATGGGGGCTTTGCAGCGAGATTTGCCTCATCCCCTGGCCAAGATACCAGTTCAAAGTCGCGTCACCAGGCGATTTGCCCGAGCCGTTGAGCGCAATTACCTCACCCGCCGCCTCACTCACATCTGCGGGTGCATATAGCACAAAGCAATCTCCCCCAATACCTGTAGATTGAGGTTCTACAACGCACTGCACGGCTGAGGCCGCGATCGCCGCGTCCACCGCATTTCCACCAGCGCGCAGCATGTCTATTGCAGTCAGGGTCGCTACAGAGTGAGACGTTGCCGCCATGCCGTAACGACCATAAGCAGGAGAACGTCCAGGCAGATGAAAATCTCGCATAAGCTGTGTGTAAGAGGCTTGAAGCCAAGTTATTGTATGGCGATTACGCTTTATTATTATAGATATCAATGCTATCATCCTCACTTCATCCGCCGCACAGAGCTAGCGACCGCCGCAGGTCGTCCTCAAGCTGCCCTCACCTTTTGTTTTTTTGATCCCTCCCCATTGCAAAAGTAATGGGGTTTTTTATGCCCAAAGCGAACGCTAGCCTGGTTATCAGACAACTGTCCACTCTCAATTGCGGGCCGTCTACCTACGGTGATATGTTCTTAGCCACCCGTTTTGATACGGCTCAACCGAGAGCCGCACGCAGGGTTGAAATAACATATTGCTAAAGGTGGGCTGTGAAATCAGGCCCATAAAATTGATGTTCTCGTTGCTTTCTTTTCTCACTCTGGTTAATGTACTTATAAGCACACCCGTAGCAGCGGCTGTTCAGCCGAATGGCCAGCTCTTAGCCCAAGCGGAAGGCGATGTGATTGCAATTCCTCAGGAGGTGCGATCGCTCCCTGGCGGGCTAGACAACGTTCCAGTATTCAACAGCAACAGTCCTGAAATTATCGAGTCCGACGGTATTCTGCTCTCTACCTTTCCCAGTCGAGGCAAAAGCGATTCGAGCGCCCACCTCAACTACGCCTTCAACGGGCGGTTCGATATTTTCTCTCACCATGTGGCTCGCGGGCAAAATGATACCGATACGCGAACCACTTATGAGGCTATTTTGGTTCACAATCCGGGCAGTAGCCCCGTCACCCTTTCCATTCGCGATGGGGCCTCCTACATCAGTCAGGAATCGCCCTGGAACGAAATTGCCTCCGGCACTTCTAACTTATACAGCAACAATTTTTCTGGCCCCGGCTCTCGAGTGATGAATGACGTGCTGCGCGATCGCCGTCAGTCAGTTTTTCCCGCTCAGGTCACCATTCCTGCTGGCCAAAGCCACCTGCTGCTCAATGCCCCTATCCCGCTCCGCCGCCTAAAAGTAGCGACCGACGGCACGCTCCCCCCCGGCAGCGAAATCACTCCCCCACCCACCAGCGCTAGCTCTGGCGAAGGCGCTCGTCTCAACGGTCGCTCTACCCTAATCCGGCTAAACAGCAGCGGCCCTGTCTATGTCGCCAGCCTAGCCATGCACGCCCCCCAAAGCAGCGGCAAAGAACATGTCCCCAGCCTCGAAGATTGGAAGCAGGTTCTCTTTTTAGGTCGATTAGCCGCGCCCCGCGACGCTGCGCCTAGTCGGCCAGGCAACCGAGATAGTCCCTTTCGCTACGGTCGGGTCGCTGGCGTAGTTAAAGGGTCTCAATGGAAAGCCACCCTAACCGATGGGCGCAGTGAGCAGCTCGCTATTCCGCATTCGGGTAAACAAATCTCCTATGCGCTAAACACCTTGGAGCGAAACACATTTGGTACGGGGCAAATTCAGAGCGCCCCAATCGCTGAGCGATACAGCGACACCGCCTACCGCGCCAATGGCAACTACGGGGTTGAGTACAACCTTAACCTGCCACTTACCAACGATACCAACAGCGCTAAAACTGTTGCACTTTCTGTTCAAACACCGCTACCGAACGATCGCCTTAGTGACGCGCTTCAGTTCAGCAAGTCGCCCGAGTCTCGCGTGTTTTTCCGAGGCACGGTGCTGTTTGTCTACAAAGAAGACAATGGTAGACCTCGCGCTGCCTACACCTATTTAGTTCAAAACAGAGGTCAGCAGGGACAGCCACTCGTAGAGGTCACTCTTCAACCGGGCGAGCAGCGCAATGTCAATGTCCAATTTCTCTATCCACCCGACGCTACCCCGCCGCAGGTGCT
>JBGTGK010000210.1:0-8349 GCA_041746795.1 Phormidesmis sp. | reverse complement strand
GACACTCAAAACCCTTGATCTACCGTTCGCTTCTGATCATGGTCAAACTCGACTAGCAGGTCTGAACGGCTGCAACCCAGTAACTTCGTTCCTCGTTGAGGCAAAATGTACGTCTGTAAGTTGGAATTTGGAATTGCTGCACAGAAAGCATAGCTGCTACTTATTTAGATAGTTTTAACCCTAGGAATAAATACTCCTTTTGCAAGAGCATTTGGCAGAGGCAAGCAAGTATATTGATTATATTTGCTGCTTTACTGTATGCTACGACACATTTTGGCAGTCTCAGGAAAAGGCGAAAAAAGCCAGAGGGATCTGCCTGAAAACAAGTTGAGCCCAGCAGCATGACGAAAATCTCTCAATCAGGACGGAAAATAGGGCGAAGAAGCCGCTTTAGGCTGTCTTCACTGAGTCATAAGCTAGACGTAGTATTTATTGCGATGTCTTGCCTTCATTAGCCTGTTATTTTTGGTGTAATTCCTTTTTTATCGATCTCGGCGGCTATCAAGGCGGTAGTCGCTACGGGAGTGCTGGCTGTTGGTGAGGCCTTATTTTGGACAGGGGTACTTTTGGTCGGGCAAACCTTTGTGCGGCGCTATCGGAAGCGGCTTATGTTGGGTTACTGGTAGCGCCGGTGGAGAAGACGGCGATAGAGGGCGTTGGCGGTGAGCAATCAGCTAAGATCATTTGAGATAAAGTAAAGACTGAATTAGCCGCAAGCTGTGAAAACTTATGCTCTTTAGTTCGTACAAGAACCTGAGTGAAACGCTGAAAGAGTTTCAGATTACCTATACCGAAAAGAACTTTATTCAAGCAGTCCCTTTTGAAGTCTCTGATTATTTTCGCAGCGACCTACGGCTAATGATGGAAGAAGGCGTGGTTGATAACTCAGAGTACGCAATTTGCGAAAACCTGATTTATCCGATACTCAAGGAAGTGTGGAAGCAGTATCGAAAGCACTTTATTCTTTGGAGTCGTGAGTTTTTGAATGTTGATACTAAGCTATCAGGGTTTCCTGAGTACATTTTGGCAAGGCGTTGGCGTAGCCTCTCCTGAGGAGAATCGCCGCTAGGAAAAGTCGTTTTCGATCAGCCTTATTTTTTGCTTGTAGAAGCTAAGCAGGACAATTTTGAAAGTGCTTGGGCGCAGTGTCTATCGGAAATGGTTGCAGCACAGCGACTCAACGATAATCCTAACATTACTATCTTTGGCATTACTTCCAATGGCAGCCTATGGCAGTTCGGCCAGCTCAAAGAAACGACGTTTACAAATAACCGCAGCTTCTATACGATTCAGGAGCTGGATCAGCTTTTTGCGGCTATTAACTATGTTTTTCAACAGTGTGAAAATCAATTGCAGACCCTGGTTGCTGCTTAGGTATACTGCGCGGCGGTATCAAACGGGCAGACGAGGAAGCTTGAGCTTGCCAAACCAGCGCCTTTGCTTGGCGGGCTGTTTAGAACGGTTGAGAATGCCGTCTACATAAGTGAAGATGATGGGCACCACGACTAAAGTAAGCAGGGTAGAGGTGATCAGTCCGCCAACGACTGCGATCGCCATCGGACTGCGAGTCTCCGAACCAGCCCCAATGCCCAGCGCAATCGGAGCCATTCCCGCTATCATTGCGATGGTCGTCATCAGGATAGGGCGAAGTCTGGCCACGCCCGACTCTACTACCGCGCGGTAGGTAGGCTTGCCTTCATGCCGGTGAATCAAGGCATAGTCCACCAGCAAAATGGCGTTTTTAGAAACAAGACCCAGCAGTAGCGCAATGCCAATCAGGGCAAACAGCCCTAGCTCCTTTTGCCCAATCAACAGGCCCAACAGCGCCCCACCAATAGAAAAGGGCAGTGCCGCCATAATAGTTAATGGATGCAGAAAGTTGTTGAACAACAGCGTTAGAACGGCGTAGATAAAGACAACCGCAGCTAGCAGCGCCAGACCGAAGTTAGCAAAAATTTCATTCAAAATCTTGGCGTTACCAGAGTCTTCTTGTTTGACATCGGCGGGCAGGTTTTGTAGGGCAGGAAGCGCACTTACGGTTTTGAGCGCGTCTCCTAAAGCGACGCCCTGCAAGTTCGCCCCTACGGTTACATTACGAGTCCGGTTGTAGCGATTAATTTCAGAAGGGCCGCTGCCGCTGGTGACCTCGGCAACCGTTTGCAGCGGTACGAGCGTTTGGCTGTTGCTCGGTACTTTGAGGTTTTTAATCACGTCTAGATTGTTGCGGTACTCAGGCGCAAGCTGTACCTGAATCGGAATTTGCCGATCTGAGAGGTTGAATTTGGCCTGGCTGGCTTCGCTGCTGCCAATGGTAGCGACTAGGGCGGTTTGGGCGATCGCCTGCACCGTCACTCCCTGATCGCCAGCCCGTTGAGGGTCGGGCTTAATCAAAATCTCAGGCTTACGCAAGCTGGCGCTAGAGTTCACTTCTACCAGCCCAGGCACCTGCTGCATCTGTTGCTCTAACGCGGTTGCTGCCTGGTTAAGCGCCTCGGAGTTTTCACTGCCTAGCGTAATGGTCAGCTCTTTACCGCCACCGCCGCCTGGCCCACCCTGGCTAACGTTGAGATGCACACCAGGCACTTGGGCTAGCAGGGGACGGAGATTTTGTTCGATAGCTTTTTGAGAGTCGCGATCGCCCCTCGGTGTCAAACCCAAATACAGCGCTGCCGAACCTACTTTTTCATCAGTTTGTACGCTGACGATCGCTGGATTTGTCTTCACTTTTTGCGTGGCGAGCTGTACCGCTGCGTCGGTATCTTGCAGGGTTGCGCCCGGTGGCAAAGTGAGGTTCAAGGTGATGATGCCCGTGTCACTTTCGGAGAAAAGGCCGACGGGGATATGGGGAATTAAGAACAGGCTACCGATGAAGAAGGCGATCGCCGCCGCCAGCGCCGTCACCCGATGCTTCAGCGCCACAATCAAAAGCTGCCGGTAGCGAAAAGAGAGGCGGTCGTGCTTAATGGCCTCTGCACTCACCTGATCCTGCGTTTCTAGAGGGCTAGGATGCGCCTCGGGCTGTTTCAACAAATGCACCGCCATCAGCGGCGTCACCATTCGCGCCACTAACAAAGAAAACAGCACTGACGCTGATACCGTCACCCCAAAGGGCCGAAAAAACTGGCCGCTAATGCCGCTCATCAGCGCCACTGGCCCAAACACGGCCACAATGCTCATCGTGGTTGCGACCACCGCCAGACCAATTTCTGCTGAGGCATCTAAGGAAGCCTGCCGAGGAGATTTGCCCATCTCCATGTGTCGCTCAATGTTCTCAATTTCTACAATGGCGTCGTCTACTAGAATACCGACAACAAGTGCCAAGGCTAGAAGCGTCATGCTGTTGAGCGTATAGTCCAACACCTTTAGCACCGCAAACGTAGGAATGAGTGAAAGGGGCAGGGCCACCGCCGTAATTAGGGTAGCCCGCCAGTTGCGCAAAAATAGCCAAATGACCAGTACGGCTAGCACCGCGCCTATTATCAGCGAGTCAATCGAAGCCTGGTAAGAATCATGAATGGAATCGGCACTGTCTACAATCAGGTTGAGCTTTATGCCTTGAGGGAGGGTAGTTTGGAGGGTGGCGATCGCCGCCTTCACCCCTTTTTCTACCGTCACCAGCGTACTACCCGTAGAGCGAATGACGCTAAAAGCCACCACGGGATTGCCGTTTAACCTAGCTATTTGCGTCGGTTCTGATGACCCATCAGTGACCGCGCCCAGCGATGAGAGCGGCGTAGATCCGCCCTGCGGCAGTATTACTTGGTAGTTAGCTAGCTGGGGCACCGTAGCGACACTGCCTAACGTGCGAATGCTTTGCTGAGTGCCTCCCGCCTTGGTACTGCCCCCCGGCAGGTTAGTGTTAAAGGCGCTGAGCTGTTCATTTACCTGAGTAGCCGTAATACCCAAGGAGTCTAAGGCAGTCGGGTTCAGCTCTACATTAATCTCGCGGTCTACCCCGCCAATTCGCTGAACTTGCGCCACCCCTGGCACTGATAACAAAGCGCGACTGATGGTTTGATCAACCAGATTACTGAGATCGGCAACCGACTGATTGGGCGCTTCTACGGCGTAGATCACCACCGGGCCACCCGCGAAGTCTAACCGCTGGACAATCGGCTCGTTGATGCTTGCGGGCAAGTCCTGGCGAATTTGTGAGACCGCATTACGGACATCGTTAGTGGCTCTATCGCTGTCTGTTCCTAGCACGAAGCTGACTAGCGTCGTAGAAGAGCCATCGGTCACGGTCGAAGTAATCGTGTCAATATTACCGATGCCTGCGACGGAGTCTTCTACTTTTTTGGTCACCTGAGACTCTAGCTCGCTGGGGTCAGCGCCAGGCTGAGTCACCAGCACCTGCACGGAAGGGATGTCGATGTTGGGATTCTCATCAATGCCCAGCATGGGAAACGACAGCCCGCCCGCCAGGGTAAGGATGAAAAACAACAGGATGACGGGAACTGGATTGCGGATAGACCAGGCGGAGATGTTCATAGGTGAATAGGGGCGTCACGGCTGTGTGCCTTCTAGCGACGATAGAATACGGCGATAGAATTATAGAGAGAAATTATTTATTAGCTGGACTGTTGGCATTAGGGGCCGTGATTGGGCTGCTCGAACTACCCAAGGTATCTGCGGCATCAGAGACGACCGTTACCGAATCGCCGTCTTTGAGGTAGCCTGCACCGCTGACGATGACGCGATCGCCCACCGCTAACCCACTCTTAACTGCCATCAGATTTCCGCCCGGCTGAATCGCACCTACCTGCACTGTCTTAGCCTGTGCTTTATTGCCTGAAAGCACATACACGATTGCACTACCGTCCGACTGAGGCAATACGGCCTTTGACGGGACGGTGAGTCCAGGGATAGTTTGGGTGGCGATCGCAGCTTTTAAGTACAGCCCAGGCCGCAGCTGATCGCTAGAGGGCAAATCAATTTTCACCGTTGCCTGACGGGTCTGGGCATCGACTAGCGGCGCAATCTCTCGCACGCTGCCCTGTAGCTGAAGCTGCGAATTGCTCTCAGAACTCACCTGCACAGGCGCACCTATTTTTACGTTGGGTAGCTGGTCAGCAGGCACCAGCGCGTCCAGCTCCAGCGCTCCATTTTGAATAATAGAAAACAGCTTACTAGTACCGGTCACATCGCCAACTTCCGCCAGCTTCTCGGCTATCAGACCGCTAGCGGGCGCAACCACTTCCGTCTGGCCAATCTGAGTTTGTAGCTGCTGTATTTGGGCCTTTTTGCCCAGCACGTCGGACTTTGCGCCTTCAATGTCAGATTGGGCAACGCTCACGGCGGCCCTTGACGTTGCCGCGTTAGTCTCCTGCGTTTCCAAATCCTGTTGGCTCACGGCTCCTTTCGCGGCCAGCTGTTCATAGCGGTTAGCGTTGCTTTGCGCCTGATTGAGCTGCGCTTCGGCCTGAGTCATCTGGGCCTGTTTTTGCTGTACTACGCTCTGCGCCGACTGATAGGTGGCCTGGGCCTGAGTCAGCTGAGCCTGTAGCACCGAGTTGTCTAATATTGCCAGAGGCTGACCGGCGGCTACCCGATCGCCCGCTTTAACCAGCACCTGCTGAATTTTTAAGCCAGATGTCGCCGCTGCAATAGGTAGCAAGTTATTAGCCGCAACGGTACCGTTGGCCGTAAAAGTATCCGTCACCATCGCCCGCTCTACGGAGGCAACCGTCACGCTTTGAGCTACTGCCGTTACTGCCGTACCCGTCGCCGCTGGCTTTGTACTATTTGCCGATGTGGCGATTTTGAGTGCGCCGAACGTCAGCACAGCGCCTACGCCGATGCCAACAAGTACACCTCTACTACCCGCTAGCCAGGAGCCCGAAGGTTTGTTTGGTCTTACCCTGGGCCTTCCCTTTATATCGGGTTTGAACTCTTCTAGCTCTTCAAAGCTGGTTGGCTTGGCAGAAATCCCTTCTCTTTCAGAGTCTTTTTTAGCTGTTTGGTTATTGGCTGTTTGGGTGGGCACAGCAGACAGTGAAGAGGGTGGGATCTCCGGAAAGTTTTGAGACGTCATTAACGCGAACCTTAGAGGTGACCTTGTTCTGCCGTGTTTTTTCTACCGTGTTTAGCTGTTAAGGGCCATTCTAGACTAGCTGAATGGCCCTTAATAAGGATCTGACAATAGGATGAGAAAGGCAGCCGCTCGCTAGAAGTTGTAGCCAACCCCGGCGACAAAGTTCAGTCTGCTGATTGTCAAATGGCAGGTAGTTAACCGAGGCATCGGCTGAGTAGCGACTGCTCAGCTTACAGTCAGCGCCAGCGGTTGCGACTAGCTGGATATTACTAGCTGGATATTAGTAGTGTGGTCATCTGTAGTCACCGGTGGTTACCCCTAGCCCTACGCCTAGCTAGCCCTACGCCTAGAATAAGGATGAAGATTCTGGCCTAAGCCAGTGCCAGCACTAATGTCGTAGGTAAGAGGTGTCGTAGGTAAGAGGCAGTAGTACGGAGGTTCCGCCGCCGCTGTTGTCGCCTTTGGCATTCGTAATTGAAGGAATGGTGATTGCAAAGAGTAAGAACTATCAATCATTTGCTGTTTAACTGACGTGGCCTCACTGTAGTTTTTGCAAAAGCTGGGCTTGGTGTCTTGGAGATGACAGTGAGATGTCATTTTTATGACGAACATCTTCTCAGTAAGGCAGGACAAGGCAAGACTGGAATAGATAGCGTGTTTTTAGATAGGATGGGTGCTGATATCGAAACGTTACACCTCTCTTCCAGGTATTTTGAATGGCTTTTAAGTCGGATCAATCCGGGCCAGAGCAGTCGCCACGGCACTCTGAAGACTCAAAAAAATCTTCTAATAATCCCTGGATCGAAGCGATACAGACCGTTGGATTGAGCATTGTATTAGCGCTGGGCATTCGCACTTTTGTCGCCGAAGCTCGCTACATTCCTTCTGGCTCGATGCTGCCGACGCTGGAGATTAACGATCGCCTGGTCGTTGAAAAGATTAGCTACCACTTTCACAGCCCGCACCGGGGAGACATTGTGGTTTTTCATCCGCCCGAAGCGGCGGGTGCTCAGTTCGCTAAGGAAGCTTTTATCAAACGCGTGATTGGGCTACCGGGAGAGACGGTAGAGGTTAAAAATGGCAAGACCTATGTGAACGGCGCGCCCCTGACGGAAGAATACATCGAGTCGTCGCCAGACTATACCTGGGGGCCACAAACGGTTCCTCAAGGGTCTTATCTGATGCTGGGCGACAACCGCAATAATAGTGACGACGGTCACGTCTGGGGCTTTTTGCCGAGCGATCGCATCATCGGTCGTGCGACTATCCGGTTTTGGCCGCTCAATCGGCTAGCTTATTTGGCCGATCCGACCTATCAGCCCGAAAATGTCGCAAAATAAATAGGCCTATACCGTCACTTTCAAAAGCTGGAAAATCATCGAATCTTGAACACACATCGGTCTGGGGATAAGCATCTGGTTGGGAGATAGGTCGGGAGACAAAAGAGGAATTAGCCAGTGGCTGAGCCGCCGACATGCTCAGGTTTTAAACAGCGCCTACGAAGCCGCTCGCGAAATTAGGGCCCTCGAAAATCAGTACTGTCAGGGCTAGCCGATTACCGACGACGCTCAAATCGGTAAAATGGTATACGACTACGTGAGAAGTCTGTGCGATCGCAAGCTGCTCACCATCCGTAATAACCTCACCCAGTTCAAAATCAACAGTTTTTTACTGGGTCGGCCCCTTTCTAGTCGGCCCTTCTCGGACGGTGCTGACATCAAAAGCGCCGATATTTCGCCGCCAATGCTCGACGATAGCCTCTCCGTTGAAAGCGCAGCCAAAGCGGCGGCTACTGTCTCTAACGCTTCTATCACTACCTATGAAAGCACTCAGGAAAGCGCTAACGATGTCATTCAAAGACTCAGCTTCATTGAGTCTGTCATCAGCCGGTATCGAGACCCGTATACGCTAGAAACCCCTAGCGGCTCGCTCCGATCGTCTGGACAGTCGTCTGGTCGGGTATCTGGCCAGATGACTGGCCGCTCGTCTAGCCGGTCATCTGGACAAGTCGATCCTAATGTGCCGCTGCCGATCGACGGGCCATTCGAAAAACTATCAGCCGATAGCGCCGCCGCCAAAAATACCGATCCCGCCGTTTTACAGGTTGAAATCGCCGCTGACGAGCTAGCCCAGCCTGGCCTATTACCTAAGTTTTGCCCAAATTAACGGCAACGTGCTCTGGTTTTAGCAGTTGAGCCAATCGATGAATCCAAGGTCTGACAAGGGTATCAGCAGCATTTAGACGAATTTCAATCAGTTGTCCCTGTGCGTTGAAGCAGAGTTGTCCAGTAGTGGTGAACACGTCTCGCATCAGC
>JBGTGK010000209.1:0-8820 GCA_041746795.1 Phormidesmis sp. | reverse complement strand
ACTGGACAACTCTGCTTCAATGCACAGGGACAACTGATTGAAATTCGTCTAAATGCTGCTGACACCCTAGTTAGACCTTGGGTTCATCGATTGGCTCAACTGCTAAAATCAGAGCACGTTGCCGTTAATTTGGGCAAAACTTAGGTAACTATCGCCTTTGAGAGCCGATAACAAAAGTATTGTATTTAGTGCGCTCTTACGGCACACAGCCGATAAAAGACTAATAGAACCACTGGGGCGCTGCAAAGCGGACTGGCACCATCCTTCAAAAAAGTGCTTTTAGTTAGCCGTTGCCATCAGCGATCGCATCCACCCCTCACGGCCATAAATGCCCGCTAGCAAATCAGCAATTCTGAAGGCCTGATCTAGCCCATCCCATAAGATGTATTGCCCGCCTCCATAAATCTCAACGGCAGATAACTGTTGTTCCGAAACATGCTCAAGTGGCATCCAGCCCTCTGGGGATTGCTTAACCATCTCCAGCAAACGCACTGGCCATGCATGACGTGAGCCGTCTTTCAAAGTCACAATCACTTCTTTGGCTACGGCATCATAAACAGCACTTTCAGCTAATTTCAGCACTTCGTTAGACATAATATTGCTCAGCGACCTTTTTCAAATATGGCAGATTTTCTTGGCATGGGGCCAATGCCATTCTGGTGTGTTTCGTCGTCGTCGTATTACGTGCTCATAGCGCCGTACAGTCATTTGAAAAGCCCTTTGGAAGCTTAGTCAGGTGCTTTTGAAGGCTCTGAAGGTGCTGACTCTGAAGGCTTTGGGGGAGCGGTCGCACCCGGTTTCACATTCCCATCGGGCGCAATCCCCTCTAATACCACCAGCGACTCCAGCATTTTTTTCACCAGCGGCGCAGCCACCGTGCCGCCATAAGAATTTTCACCTTGGGGCTCATCTATTACGGCTAGTACTACATAGCGAGGATTGCTCACCGGGGCGATGCTCACAAAGCTGGTAATGCGCTGATCGCCATACGTGCCGTAGTCAGTCGCCTTTTGAGCCGTGCCGGTTTTACCCGCAATCTGATAGCCGCTTATCTTTGCCCCCGATCCGGTGCCATCATCCACCACTGCTTTCATCATCTCCAGCACCTGACGGGTGGTTTCAGCCGAAAATATCTGCTTCGGGGCAGCCTGCTTTGGCGTCCAAGTGAGCTTGCCATCTGCATTTACCAGGCCGCGAACGACGTGGGGCGTCACCATTTTGCCGCCGTTTGCCAGGGTGCCCTGTAGCTGCAACATCTGAATCGGGGTGAGTGAAAAGCCCTGACCAAAGGCAGTCGTTGCCGCTTCGACCTCGCTACCCACAAACTGATCGCGAGCTTTCATTTGGCCGCTGACCTCTCCGGGCAAATCGATCCCAGTGAGCTTATCTAAGCCTATTTTCTGCAACCAGCCATAATAGTCAGCGCTAGAGAGATGCTGCATTATCCGCACCATCCCCACGTTGCTAGAGTAGCGCAGCACGTCGGTGATCGAAATCATGCCGCGAGGGCCTCTGGTGCTGTAGTCCACGTTGCGAATAGGCCATTCGCCAATCTGGATTTGGCCTTCGTCATCAACCGAATCGTTGGCATTGATGCTGCCGTTTTCTAGCGCGATCGCTACATTAAGCGGCTTAAAAGTCGATCCCGGCTCGTAGAGATCGCTCACCGCCCAGTTTCTAAACTCCTCAATATTCGCGTCATAGTACTTATTGGGATCGTAAGTGGGGGCGATCGCCATCGTCAAAATCTCCCCCGTATGGCTATCCATCACCATCAGAGCGCCCCGCTTGGCCCCATACTGAGCGACTGTCGCCGTCAGGTTTTCCTGAGCAATGCGCTGCAACCGACTATCAATAGTGAGCTGCATCTGCGAATCATCGCGAGTGACCTGCTGCAACGGCGTTGGCTCACCCGCCTTAGGATTGTCATATCTCAGCTTATCCTTTAGGCCTAGCTCCAACCCTGCTTTAGGCACGCCGTCCAGGTCAACATATCCGGTCACCTGAGAGAACAGATCGCCTTGAGGATACACCCGCTGAGGAGAAGGCAGCAAATCTAGGCCGTCTAGCCCTAGACCCTGTAAGCGCTTAGCCGTTTCTTCAGAAATATCAGTATCGAGCTTAATACCGCTCTCTTGAGTGCCAAATAGCCGGGTTAGCTTCTGCGGGTTTTTCTCCAGCACCGTGCTCAGCGCTTCAGCTACCTCTTGATCTGTCTTTTTAAACAGCATCGGATGTACATACAGCGTATACACCACCCGATCCATCGCGATTACATTGCCCTGGCGATCTATCATTTTCCGCCGGGAGGCCCGAGGGGTCACCCGAATAGCCTGCTGCTCCTGAGCAATCACCTTTAGCTGGTCATCAATAAATAGCTGCAAATACGCTAGCCGTGCTCCCAAGCCCAGCATTCCAGCTAGCAGCACCAGCCACACGCTAATCAGCCGCAGACGGGGCGAACTGAGCCGAAAATCTTCAATTTGCTCTGGCGTTGAGTGAGCTAAAGGCCGAGAAGGCTTGCGGCGACGAGTGCGCGAGCGGGGAGAAGTAGCCATAAAATTTTACGCAGCACCGTAATTCAGTAGCCCAGTATTTCAACAGCCCAGCATCAGTAGCCCAGCGGCCTCGGCAGCGCAGCAGGTTCAGCAGGTGCAGCAGGCGCGGCCCCTTTTCGAGGCGGTTCTGGGGTTAAAAGTAGCATGTCACCGGTATCATAATGCCTCAGCCCCGAATCTGGCTGAGTCGCCTGCTCAGCTAGGCTTTCTTTAATCGCCTCGTTTGCCGACGTTAGCTGCTGCGATTCGCCCTGGAGGGTATCTAGCTGAATGAGGGCGCGATGGGTTGACTTATCTACATACACCGTAGAGCCGTAGACGACTAAAGCGCCGGTCACTAAAAGGCTTGTGACAACAGCCGACCCTTGCTGTAAGTAGTGGAGCAGCCGGAGTCTCAGTGGCAGTTTGGGCTGTTTCGGTAGCGTTAGCGACAGTGCTGAAGACGGGTCAGTATCCATTCGTACCCGCACGGCTGGGCTTCCTAGATGCAGCGGCGGGTGGTGCGGTGACGGTAAGGACACCACATTATTAGCTACAGAAGAGTTGGCTATAGAAGAGCTAGAAGGCGCAATTGATGAAGCAGTAACAGGCCGAGGCGGTAAAGTACGAGCCTGCGCAGACTGGTTATTAGGATCGAACTCGGTAGCGAAGACCATGCAGTTGTATCGGGGATTAAGTATGAAGCAAGATTTAGAAAGGAGCAATTCAAACAATGCAGCGGATCGAGCAAGCTAGGTGTAGCGGCGAATTTAAGCAGGTTGCTACATCGCCGATAGCTAGGGCTGCTACCCCGGCAATTACGCAGCCATTAATTGAATTACGCGCATACTACCCCGAGAACGGGAGAAGAACAAGCCTAATATCGAAATTTCCCCTAGCTCTTGGAGACATCTAGAGGCAAAGTGCCCTGCTGATTGTCTCTTTAAGCTAAGGGAAATTACTAAACCTACTGGGCCACATTTACTGTCTGTAAGTCTACCAGGTTAAGGCTATGCGACGGGTCTAGGCTTACCTTCGGGCAGGCCTACCATGTCGGCATTGCTCTTGCCGGGCGGAATCATCGGATAGCAGTTTTCATCGCGGCGCACCCGCACGTCCATCAGCACCGGGCCGTCGAAGGCCAGCATGTCAGCGATCGCCTCCGCCATATCACCGGGATCATTCACCACTACACCCTTCATGCCAAAGGCAGCAGCCAGCATCACAAAGTCCGGCATTCCCACCGACATATTAGAAGACGAATAGCGCTCCTCAAAAAAGGTTTGCTGCCACTGGCGCACCATCCCCTGCCAGCCGTTGTTCAAAATCACGGTTTTTACATTAATGCCGTACTGCACCAGGGTCGCTAGCTCTTGCAGGCACATTTGAAAGCTCGCGTCGCCACTAATACAAATCACCTGCTCATCGGGCAGGGCAACTTTAGCGCCCATTGCGGCTGGTAGCCCAAAGCCCATCGTGCCGAGGCCCGCACTCGAAATCCACTGGCGCGGCCCGTTTTTCAAGAACTGCGCAGACCACATTTGGTGCTGGCCTACGTCGGTAGTGTAGTAGGCGCGAGGCGCTTGCGTAGCCAGCTCTACAATCACCGACTGCGGCGAAATTTGGTCAGTGTAGGTCGGCACGGTGAGCGGATAGTCCTGTTTCCAGGTGGTGATGCAGTCGCGCCATGCCTGACTCCTGCGCTTATCAGGTTCGGTTTGTTCTTTCATCCGAGCGAGCAGCCTTTGCAGTACGGCCTTCACATCGCCTGCGATCGGCACTTCTGGCACCCGCACCTTACCCACTTCTGCCGGGTCAATATCAATATGAATAACCTTGGCCCTAGAGGCAAATTTATCCAGCTTGCCCGTCACCCGGTCATCAAAGCGAGCCCCGATGGCTACGAGCAAATCGCACTGACTCACCGCGAAGTTAGCGTAGGCCGTACCGTGCATGCCCAACATACCAACGGCCAGCGGATGGTGCTCGTCAAAAGCACCTTTGCCCATCAGCGTCGTAGTAACCGGTGCATCAAAGGCCTCGGCCAGCTCCCTCAGCTCAGCGTGGGCACCTGAGGTAATCGCCCCGCCGCCCGCATATAGCAAAGGCCGATCAGACTCCATTAGGAGCGCGATCGCCTCATCTATTTGCTGCAAGTCAATGGCGGTCTCAGGCGCATAGCCCGGAATCTTCACGTCGCCCGGCTCTACTGGTAGGTAGTCAATCTCCTCAAGCCCGACATCTTTGGGCACGTCAATCAGCACTGGCCCCGGTCTGCCCGTACTGGCAATGTAAAAGGCCTCAGCTACAATCTGAGCCATTTGGTTAGGATCGCGCACGACGTAAGAGTGCTTCACGATCGGCAGCGTAATTCCGTGCGTGTCAATCTCTTGAAAGGCGTCGGTACCAATGGCAGCACGATTCACCTGCCCGGTTACTACCACCATCGGGATCGAGTCCATTTGCGCTGTGGCGATCCCCGTTATCAGGTTAGTAGCTCCTGGCCCAGAGGTGGCAAAGCAAACGCCCACTTCGCCCGTCGCCCGAGCATAGCCATCAGCCGCATGAGCCGCTGCCTGCTCATGACGTACCAAGATGTGTTTTACTAGCCCCTTTTCCTCAGCCCTGTGCAGCTCGTCATAAATGGGCAAAATCGCACCGCCAGGATAGCCAAAAATATGCTTTACGCCATGGCGCACCAGGCTATCAATCAGCGCATAAGCACCGCTCACCTGCCCAGTAGCTTTTGAAGATTTGGTCGCGATCGTAGAAACCATAGGAGATCCGCAAGAAGAAAAGGATAATGTACGGGCATCCCTTATGAATGCCTCTCTACGTTTATTTCAGTGTAAATTGTAGCCAAACTAACAACAATATCTATCCTTACAAAGCTTATTCCATTCCAATTTCAGCTGCCGCCGCAAAAACTCAGCCGCTGTCATGAATTCCTCACCTGAGACGCTCACACACCGGCCCTTTACCTGCCCTGCCGAGCCCCACATCTCAAGATGCTCCACAGGCGGATCGGCATAGAAATTCATATGTCCTGATCCCAAAGGCAAGGAACTCCAGTGCGTAAAATAGTCATGACTTAAGCGACACACCGGTAGCCCCACAATCGGCACGCCCCAGCCATCTACAGCAAAAAAACGGGCAATCTGGCCCCCCTGCTGCTGCCATAGAGTAAGGGCTCCGGTCAGGCCAACGACGCCAGCGCTAAACCCGATGGCAACTAGAGCCGTCGGCACGGCGCTTTCACTTGTATATTGAGGCGATTCAAACGTCTGCGTTAGCCAGCGAAAAACGGCGAGCGGGTTGGCAGGAAAAGCGTCTACGACGTAGGGACGTACGAAAGAAGGGAGCGATCGCACAAACCGCCCCGTCAGCGCTCGGTCATGAAATCCTGGCCCCACAATCACCGGCATCTGAAACCCAAGCGACTCGGCAGTCTGGTTATCTACCTGATTATTTATCGGGTCACTTAATAGAGATCGATTTAGCAAACTGTGCCTGGCGACGGGTTATCCCAGCTTAACGTTCGGTTCTACTCATAGCCACGATCAAAGGCTTGCCAGTAGTCTTAAAAGAAGCATTGTTGACACCTTTTGTACCGTTTATGGGTTGCTCGGATCAGCTTTTACCAACCATTAGCGCACTGGTTGCCTTGGGAGAATTTTCGACCGGCAATCAGCCGGTCGATGTCGCCAGTCTTCAAACCGTCAGCGACACGCTACCGGCTGCCGAGAAGCAACAGCGAGCCGAGAGAGAGTGGCAGGGTGCGATCGCTGCGCTCAGCCAGCTTCTCAGGCAGCAAATATCGGGGCAGCAAATAGCAGGGAAAATGAGCCCTAAAGAACGCGCCAAAGCTCAGAAGAACGCCCGCAGCAGATCTTCCAAAGCGCTGGTAATATCTGGGCCAGTCCCCCTATTCAACGACCCGTCGCTCGCCCCCCAAATTGCTAGCCAAGTCTCAAACTGGACACTCGTCCCCCAGTATTCAGATCAGTTTGTCTCTGCCTTTAGCGCCCTGTCTCCCGATTTGTCAGACAATCTCTCATCGTCCGACCTTTCTGCCGTAAAGCGCCTTTTCCAACAGACGTTCAACAAGCAGTCATTTCACACGCGCCTGCTTCCCCTACTAAAAGAAGATCCGCTGGCTCAAGAACAGTTTGTGGTGGTGCTCACGGCTGAGTTTTCTATGGTGCTGGTGCTCGGTAAAGACGCTGATAGCGAGCTGCGCTTTCAGTTTTCATTCATGCCTGAAGTTGTCAAGTCTGTTTGGCGAATGCTGCGATCGCGCATCCGCGCGGTTCGGCCTCAGCAACTAGAGTTCATCGACCCGCTGGTAGAAAAGTTTGCCCCTAAAGACCCCCACTACCGTATCGTCAGCCAGTTCAACCGCTGGATGCTCGCCTGCCTGCCTCAGCCAGCAAACAGCAACAATACTGTGCAAAGTGCTGTTCAAAGTGCTGTGCAAAGCGTTGTTCATCAGGGCGTTCAAACAGAAAACGGACATCATGCGCATCAGCTTAATTCGCACCAGACCCCTGAGATAACCTCTGCTGCCTCTGCAACTGAGGCAGCAGGCCAATTTTCCGACAGCGCTCTGCTTAAAGCGATGGCGCACGAAATTCGCACGCCGCTGACCACCATTCGGACTTATACGCGATCGCTCCTCAAGCGCGAAAACATGGATCCGCAGGTGATCAAGCGGCTTAAAAGCATTGACCGCGAATGCACCCAGCAGATTGACCGCTTTAGCCTGATATTTAGAGCGGTAGAGCTAGAGGCGGCTAGTCAGACTGCGAAGTCGCCCTTGAGTGCGATGGCAAGGCCGCTCTTACAGAGCATCGCGCTTCACCAGGTCTTTCAAGAAGCCATTCCCCAGTGGCAGCAGGCCGCTCAGCGTCGTAATCTTTCTCTCGAAGTTGGCCTTCCTCCCGAGCTACCTATGGTTGCCAGTGACCCCACCATGCTTCAGCATGTGCTCACAGGGTTGGTCGAGCTGTTCACCCACAGCGTTTCCCCCGGTAGCCACATCCAGCTCCACGTCCTTCACGCGGGCGAACAGCTCAAGCTTCAGTTCCAATCTCAAGCCGATCCGAGCACACCTAACGCTGCTCCCACCTGTCCACCGCCCCCCCTCCAATCCTTGGGCCACCTGCTCATGTTTCAACCCGAAACCGGTGGCCTCAGCCTCAACCTAAAAGCCACCAAAAATCTCTTCCACGCCCTCGGCGCAAAGCTCACTGTCCGCGAGCGCTCTAATCAGGGCACTACCTGGACAGTCTTTTTGCCCCTAGAAGCCAGCGGCCTCAAGTCTTATCCCATTGTTTAAAGCGAGTACCCAAGAAACACTGTGCGGCACACCGCTTAGAAGTTTAGACCAGTCAAAAAATCTCGATAAGTTATTATCTCTGTCCCTTCGAAAGATTTGAGAACCAGCAAATCTTGATCGCCAGTGGTCAAGAAGTCGGCTTTAGCATCTTTCACCAAAGCGAGTAAATAGTTATCTTTCGGATCGCGGCAAATGGTTACGACAGACTGGATATCTATAAAAAGCCCGATGTTCTTTAAAAACACAATTAGCTCATCAACTTTCTGAGTAGAAAAATATTTCTGAAGCTTAGGTCGCCGAGTAACCAGAACAATTTCGTCAATACTTTGCTTCGAAAAAATAGGCTGAATAGTGCTGTCGACTATAAGGTCTCTCAATTTCTCAAGTCGTTTGCCAATCAGAAAGCTAATCCAAAGATTGGTGTCAATTATCACCTTAACCGCTGGACTTTCGGGCATAAATTTCAGCTCTTACAGTTTCAACTTCTGCATTGATAGTCGCTTGATCAAGCTCGTCTGTTTCAAAAGCCTTCAGCAGTTGAGTGAGCACTCGACTGCGGGTGTCCTTCTCAAGCTCTTGGCTGAGCCTGATTTTTTCGATGTTTGGCAGTTGTTTTACGATTGCTAAAACCTGCTCAAAGCTAAGCGAAGATTCATACATGCTGTAAGCAATAGCTGAGGGTGCCGAGGTCTCACTACTATATGCGATCTACTGGCGTTTAAACAAAGGTGTCCCCACTCTGAAGAATCAGAATGGGGACAAAGGTCAAGTTTGTAGTTTATAGGCTACAGAACGAGTTACAGAGCGTTACCACGAGGCAGCACTTCTTCAGGGAAGACAAACTGCTCATGTGGCTGGTCTTGAGGGCTCAACCAGGCCCGGATGCCCTCGTTCAACAGAATATTCTTCGTGTAGAACGTCTCAAACTCAGGGTCTTCGGCCGCG
>JBGTGK010000208.1:0-7743 GCA_041746795.1 Phormidesmis sp. | reverse complement strand
GCCACCTCATTACCCTGGGGCGTAGATTTTGGCGATGGCATTGCCCGACATCCTACGCAGCTCTATGAGATTATTTTTTTAGGGCTGCTGTTTTTTGCTTTGCGCGGGTGTGATCGCTGGCCTCGGCGTGAGGGTGATTTGTTTAAGATTTATATGATTGCTTACCTGAGCTTTCGCTTGGCGATTGACTTTATTAAGCCAGAGTTTCGCCCGCTGTTGGGACTAAGCGCGATTCAGATTGCCTGCTTAGGTGGGCTACTGTATTTCCGGATGGATATGGTGCGCTTGGGGCGGATGGGATGGGTTCCAAAGACGCGATAATTTCGACACGATGCCAAATTTCCTGCGATGCTCGATTTGATAATGATGTTTATTGGCTGCTGCTATGCCGACTCGCCCTTATCTGTTTTATGCGCTGACCAATAGCGTATGCTCTACTTGCCTGAACAAGCTAGAGGCCAAAATTATCTTCCGTGATGACAAGGTGTACCTGATTAAGCACTGCCTGATTCATGGACGCGAGGAAGTGCTAATTGCCGATGACGTGGAGTATTACAAAAAATGTAATGCCTTCATTAAGCCTGCCGATATGCCGCTGAAGTTCAATACGCCGATTAAATACGGCTGCCCCTACGACTGCGGCCTGTGCCCAGATCACGAACAGCACAGCTGCCTAACGCTCATAGAGGTGACGGATCAATGCAACCTCGCCTGCCCGATTTGCTACGCGGACTCGGGAGCGGCAGACGAGGCTGGTTATGCGCCACGCAAGCACCGAACCCTGGCGCAGATTGCAGAGATGATGGACGCGATTGTAGCCAATGAGGGCTCGCCGCAAGTGGTGCAAATCAGCGGTGGTGAGCCAACGGTGCATCCTGAGTTTTTTGAGATTTTGGACTTGGCGAAGGAAAGGCCGATTCAGCATCTGATGATTAATACTAATGGGGTGCGAATCGCCAAAGATCGAGAATTTTGTCAGCGCTTGGCTGACTACATGCCGGGAATTGAGGTGTACTTGCAGTTCGATAGCTTTAAAGCGGACGCGCTGAAGGAGCTGAGAGGGGCGGATTTGAGGGAGGTGCGATCGCGCGCACTGGCCAATCTTGAAGAACTCAAAATCTCAACCAACCTAGTCGTCACGGTAAAAAAAGGCCTTAACGACAGCGAGGTTGGCAAAATTCTGGATTATGCGCTCGCTCAGGACTGTGTGAGAGGGGTGACATTTCAGCCAATTCAGGCGGCGGGAAGATTGGAAGATTTTGAAGCGGGGCGCGATCGCTACACCCTCACCGAAGTCCGCCGCGCCATCCTCGAACAAAGCGACTACTTCTCTCCTGAAGACATCCTACCGGTTCCCTGCCATCCAGACTGCTTAGCTATGGCCTACGCGCTCAAGGTAAAAGGAAAAGTGATTCCGCTCACTAGCCTAATTTCACCCGAAGCCTATGTAGAGACGGTACCAAACAGCATTTTGTACGAACAAAGCGAAGGACTCAAGCAAAAGATATTTGATCTCTTCTCTACCAAACATTCGCCAGCCTCGGCGACCACTTCTCTTAAACAGCTACTTTGTTGTTTACCTTTGCTACCTACGCCCACGGGCATCACCTACGAGAACGTATTTCGCATTACTATCGTGCAGTTTTTAGACGCCTACAACTTTGACGTGCGATCGGTCAAGCGCTCCTGCATTCACATTGTTCATCCCGACGGGCGAATTATCCCTTTTGACACCTTCAATATGTTTTATCGCGAAGGCAGCGCGGGCCATCATTTAGTCACCAATCGCAGTCATGAGGAGGCTCATTATGTCTAGAGGCAATCCAACCGCCGAAGTATTCGCTGGAATAGGACTTCTAATCGCGTTCCACTTTATGTTTTGGATAGGAATCTCTGTTCTTTTTTACTTAGTTTTTCTCCTCTTGTCCTCTTTGAAACTAGACGTTTTCGGATTACTGCCTTCTTACTTTTGGCTTGGGCCTTTGCTCGGATTTGGACTGACTCAGCTGTTGTATGTCATTCCGCTTTGTATTTACTACCGCAGGCAGCGGCAGTTCAATAAAATGAAGGGCATCATTATTGGCGCAATCCTGACCGCTCTTTTGAACGGTAGCTGTTTCTTGACAGTTCTCAGATGACGTGGTGGCAGCTCGCTGTGCAACAAGACTAGCTGTTTTGTTAAGCTAGTAGCTATTTGGAGGACTGTATCATGACCAAGGTTTTGAAGATAGCAGAGCTAGGCGATCCGGTGTTGCGATCGCCCAACGCCCAAATTCAAAACATTGAAGATCCCGCAGTTCAAGCGCTAATTGACAGCCTGCTAAAGACTGTCAAGAAGAGTAATGGCCTCGGCATCGCCGCCCCGCAAGTCTCTGAGAGTTTAAAGCTATTCATTGTCGCTTCGCGGCCAAACCTGCGCTACTTAAACGCGCCAACAATGGAGCCGACGGCCATGATTAACCCGCAGATTTTGGCCTATTCGGACGAGACGGTGAAGGATTGGGAAGGGTGTTTGAGCGTGCCGGGGATGCGGGGGTTGGTGGCGCGATCGCAAGAAATAGAAGTCCTCTACACCGACCGCCACGGCGAGCAGCATCAAAAAGTCTTTACCGACTTTGTTGCCCGTATCATTCAGCACGAACACGACCACATCAACGGCAAAGTCTTTTTAGACAGAGTAGAGAGCACTTTAGACTTAATGAGCGAAGCCGAACATCACTCGCGAATTGTCTGTGGGTAGTTCTGCATCCAGAGTAAAGTCCTCAAGCTGTGACAAAAACTTGAGGACTTTGTTGTTTTTAGGGAGTTTTCTGGGATGAGCGTTTGTTCAACTAAGTCTACTTAGCGTTGTAATAAGTCTACTTAGCGTTGTAAGGCGGTGCTCCCTCAACGTTAAAGGGCTCTCCGAGCGGCTGCGATCCACTAGGGTCTTTACCCGGACGGCCTTTATCAAGCGCAAAGCCAAAGTAAGCAGCCGCCACAGCGGTACCTAAATGAAGCCAAACGTCATTCCCATAAATTGGCATCAGCCCAAACAGCGTATTGGCGATCGGGATTACGCCCAAGAAAGCAAGAAAGCCTAGCCAAACTGCCAGTCCTTCTGCATAGAGGCGAGCAACTACTTCATTGCCTACACAGGCTGCGATGCCAGCAAAGCCAATAACAATATAAACAAATCCTTCAAATACATTGACGGGAAACAGTCCAAACAAGTATCCAAATCCTGCGGTCACACCGACCTCTGACATGATTCTGGGCACTGCTTGAGCGGGCTCAACAAACGCAGAGATGAGGCCAAACAGTCCTAGTACAAAATAGCCAAGACCAACCACCAAGGAAAATAAACGAACGGGCATACTGTTCTCCTTTAATCGTGTTTACGCCCTTTATTTGAGCGCTTTCATCTCTTTGTGACCTTGGTCAAATGGAGGAAGTCATCACTGAGTTAGGCATATCTAAGGGAATACAGTAAGCGTGCATTACGGCTTTTCTATCATCCAGCTTTCTATCATCCAGCTATAGACTTCTGCTAAATCGTCTACCTGATAGTGCGCATTAAGGCCACTAGGGTTTGGCAGTGCCCAAATGCTTGTGCCTTCCCAGTCGGGCTGAGGGCCGATTTTGGCTTTGGGCTGGGCAAAGGCGATGCGGTAGGCGGTGATGCCTAAGAAGGCGAGGCATTCGGGCCTGTACCGTTGGACTTTGGCAGCAAGCAGTTCGCGGCCTGCTTTAATTTCGGCGGCGGTGAGTTCGTCGGCGCGGGCGGTGGCGCGGGGGGCCATGTTGGTGATGCCGTAGCCGAGTTCTGGGAGGGTGACGTCTTCGCTGGGGTCGTACAAGCGAGGGGTGAATCCGGCTTTGTGGATGGCTTTCCAAAAGCGGTTGCCGGGTCTGCCGAAGTGATGGCCGATGGCGACGCTGTAAAGGCTGGGGTTAATGCCGCAGAAGAGCACCTTGAGGTTGGGGGCGACGATATCGGGCATGGTTTGGCCGTGACAGGCGGCGATTTGTTCTCGGGTGGGGCCTTTTGGCATAGGATCGGGGGGCGTCTTTCTAGGTTTGGGAGTTTGGGAGTTTGGGGGGAGGCCTTATGATTGCAGGGCATCCACGAGGGAGTGCCCGTACGGGGGTGGGTGTCTATTATTATTGGGTGTGCTGGGACTATATTTTGGCGGGTGGCCGCATAATTGCCTTATGAAATCAACGCTGAATGAACTGAAGAACCGTGTGCAGGCTGCTTTGGCGGCGGCGTTTGGCAATGAGTATGGCAGTACCGATCCGCTGCTGGTGAGTACGAATAATCCTAAGTTTGGTGACTATCAGGCGAATGTGGCGATGTCGCTGGCGAAGCCGCTGAAGAGTAACCCGAGGGCGATCGCTACCAAAATCGCCGAAAATCTGAACGTTGCCGACTTTTGCGAAACGCCCTCAATCGCGGGGCCAGGGTTTATTAATTTTAAGCTCAAAACTGAGTATTTGCAGCAGCAGCTTAAGGCGGTGCATGAGAGCGATCGCCTCGGTATCGCCAAAGCTAATCCACCCCAGCGGGTGATTGTTGAATATCCCAGTCCTAACATTGCTAAAGAAATGCACGTTGGTCACCTGCGTCCGGCCATCATTGGCGAATGCTTTGCGCGGGTTGTGGAATTTGCCGGTCACGACCTGCTCAAAATCAATCATATTGGCGATTGGGGAACGCCTTTTGGCATGTTGATCACCTACTTGCAAGAAGCCTATCCCAATCCTCAGCAGGCGGCTGAGGCGTCTACTTCTGGCGATTTGGCTACTTTTTATCGGCAGGCAAAAAAGCGGTTTGATACGGATGAGGCTTTCAAAGAAAAAGCTAGACAGGCCGTGGTGAAGTTGCAGGCGGGTGACCCGGAGATTTTGGCCGCTTGGGAGCGCGTTTGCCAGCTTTCTAAACGATCCTATCGCAAAATTTACGATCTGTTGAATATCTCAAAAGACATTGTTGATCGCGGAGAGTCTTTTTACAATCCATATTTGCCTGCGGTGATAACAGATTTAAAGCAGGCTGGGCTGCTGGTAGAAGATAACGGGGCGCAGTGCGTATTTTTAGAAGGGTTCACCAACAAAGATGGCGATCCGCTACCTATGATCGTGCAAAAGTCTAATGGTGGCTACAACTACGCCACAACAGATTTGGCGGCGCTACGCTACCGAATTAATGAAGACAAGGCAGATCGTATTGTCTATACGACCGATGCCGGTCAGTCTAACCATTTTGCTCAAATCTTTCAGGTGGCTAGACGGGCAGGATGGGTGCCTGAATCCATTGAGCTTGATCATGCGCCCTTTGGCTTAGTGCTGGGTGAAGATGGCAAACGGCTAAAGTCTCGCTCGGGGGAGGCGGTGCCGCTAAAAGATCTTTTAGATGAGGCGATCGCCCGCACTCGCGCCGACATTGAAAAGCGCTTAGCCGAAGAAGGTAGAACAGAATCTGACGAGTTCATTCAAAACGCGGCAGAAAAGGTGGGCATTGGCGCGATTAAGTACGCTGACCTCAGCCAAAACCGCGCGAGCGACTATACCTTTAGCTATGACAAAATGCTCGATCTTAAGGGCAACACGGCTCCCTACATGATGTATGCCTATGTGCGGGTGCAGGGTATTAGCCGTAAGGGCGACGTGGACTTATCGACGCTCGCTGCTGAACTGAAGCTGACTGACGAGAGTGAGTTTACCTTAGCTAAGCATCTGCTGGCACTTGACGAAGTGCTCGATGAGGTAGAGAAGGAACTGTTGCCAAACCGGCTGTGCCAGTATTTGTTTGAGCTGAGCCAAAAGTTCAATCAGTTTTACGATCGCTGCACGGTGCTTCAGGCCGAAGAACCTTTGCGGACATCTCGCCTAATCTTATGCGATGTAACAGCTAGGTCGCTGAAGCTAGGACTTTCGCTGTTGGGTATCGAGGTGCTTGAGCGGATGTAAACACTATGAAAATAAACAGACTGAGTATCCGGCCTATCATAGCAATCTGGCAGAAATCTCTAGCCAGGATACTAGATTTCTACGCTCGCAAAAGGAAAGCTTAATGCGAAAGGTCGCCATTCGGTGAGCCTGGTAGGATGGGCGTCTTGCCGTTCACTCTGACGGCTTGTTTATTCACACCTGTTGTTTATTTGCATTTGTTTATTCACAGTGGATAGACAAACTGCAAGACCATGAAAATTAGGCTGAACCCAGACAAATAAAGCAAGCCCACAATCGCGAGCCTGGAAAGCCAGGGCTTGGGCTGATCCTCCTCAGCGAGGGTGCTAATGCTGCGCATGTTGAGCCAGGCGTAAAAAGGCGCGAAGACGAAGGCGATGATGGTGATGGTATTAATCAGCGGCTCGAATCCAGCGGTGAATACGGTGAGGAGTAGGCCTGCTAGCGCGATTAGGATGAGGGCGATGGCTTGCCTGATTGGGAAAGTAATAGCTTGGGTGCTGGGGAACAGTTCGTGAAGACCGGCTTCTAAGGTGCGGGGGAAGGCGTCTACGACGGTGAAGGTGGTGGAGAAAATGGCAGCGATCGCACAAAACCCAATCATCGGCTCAGCCCACTGCCCAATCGACTTCGTATACATTCCCACTAGCTGCCCCGCAAATTCAGCAGGCTCACTCGACATCCCCTGCCCCGGCAGCGTCAACGTGCCCAATGCTAAAAACAGGCAGGCCAAAACCACCGTCAGCACATAGCCAAAATTAAAGTCAAAGCTCGCCTCTGCCAGGGCAGTTGGTTTGCCCCTGTCCTTACCATCGGCCTGCACCCACAGCGATTGCCATACCGAAAGCTCTAGCCCACCCGGCATCCAACCCATAAAAGCCACTAAGAAAGGTACCGCCGACCAGGAAAAAATAGAGCCGCTGACCTCTTTAGTTGTATCTACAACTAATTTAGAAACTTCCCCAGAAGCTTCCAGCACTATGGAAGTTGAGCCAACCAGCGGCTGAGCGATCGCCTGACCATTCAAAGCAGGCAACACAGCAGCATACACAGCCGCTACCAGTGCACCGACAGTTGCCACCGACAGCAAAATAACGCACCACTTGGTAATTTGCTCAAACAGGCGATAGCGTCCCACCGCAATCAGCGCCCAGCAAAACAGCAGCACGCCAACAGCCAACACCGTCGCCGAAACCCCTGGAAACAGCAGGTATTGAAGCAGCATCGCCGCCACAAAAGCATCGACTGCGAAGCTCCCTACCGCGCTAATCACGCTGATGACTAAAAACGGAATGAAAAAGCGCTTGCCCTGCTGCCGATACGCCTGAATCAGGTTTTGCCCAGACGCTGCCGCATACCGGTGGCCGTACTCGTAAAACGGATACTTCATCAGGTTGGCTAGCAGCACAAAAATCAGCGCTCCCCAGCCGTACATCGCGCCCGCCCGTGTGCTTTGCACCAGGTGAGACACGCCAATCGCTGCGCCCGCCATCAGCAGCCCTGGCCCTAGCTGGTCTAAGGAGAATTTGAAGCGACCGCTCTCTACGGCTGGCGTCATAAAGCTGCCACGAATAAATCAGTTTCTCCAGCCTATCAGAAGCCAACAGATGTGTAGCAGATGCCCCGCTTCCTAGCGTCGTTCTCCTAAAGCATCAATTATCACTAAAAGTACGCTAAATTTTGAGACACATAGCAACGACTCAACCCTTTATCTCAACCTTTCATTCCAATGAGTTCACTTCTTGCCCCCGGCTTTCTTCTTCTCGTTCTTACAGGTGGGGCTGCGGCCTA
>JBGTGK010000207.1:0-3341 GCA_041746795.1 Phormidesmis sp. | reverse complement strand
CCTGAAGCGATTCAAATCTTCGCCTAGAGGCCCTAAGAAACTGAAGCAGAAAGCCAAGTTTGACCCCAAGCATCCCCATGTTTCTACCGCAAGGCTTTTGAAGGAAAAGCAGAACAAACGTTCACCTTAACAGGGGTAGTGTCGCCGCCGTATCTTTACCGAGAGCCTGCCAGAAGTCGCCACGCCCTGGGCGAGAAAGACCGTGCGGTTCATACAGCGGATCCAGTCAATTGGCTTAGCGCTCGGGGGTGCAGCGGGTTCGCGATTAGGCGATCACCTAGGCTACGCCAGCAGCGGTAGCACCCTGCTCAATCATCTGCACCGCCTGCCGCTGCCAACATTCAAGACACCCAACGCCTTAGGCGTAGACGACTTCGCCTTCCGTAAAGGCCACAACTAGGGCACCATCCTGGTCGATCTAGAAACGCATCAGCCAATCGCGCTGCTCGCAGACCGCAAAGCAGAAACGCTGATTGAATGGCTACAGGCCCACCCCGGTATAGAAGTGCTCTCTCGTGACCGTTCTAAAACCTACAAAAGTGCGATGGATAAAGCAGCCCCCGATGCAATGCAGGTAGCTGACCGCTTCCACCTAGTGAAAAACTTGAGCGAGACGCTAGAGCGTGCTTTCGGCCACTACCGAGCTGAGTTGCAAGCCGCCGACCAATCATGCCAACAGACAAAAGCTAACGATGCGCCTGAAGAGACGGTCATTGCAATCGCAAAACCAACGGCGATAGAGAAGTCGCAACAACAGATAGAGCGAAACCAACAGCGAAAGATAGAGAAGCAGAAAACAGTCAAAGCTCTACGTGCACAGGGATGGCCTCAATATGCGATTGCTCAGAAGGTAGGCATCGGCCTCAAGACAGTCGAGCGCTATAGTAGCTGTCCAGACTTTCCGAAGATGCCCGCTCGTCGTCCCACCTTTGGTCGCAGCCTACTCGACCCTTATAAGCAACAACTTTTGGGATGGTGGAACTCAGGATTAAGGGAACCCAGTATGCTTATGACACTGCTCAAACCAGTAGGTTACGAAGGTTCTATTCGCACGCTACAGCGATACATTAGCGGATTGAGAGACGCTCAAGGATTGCCACCTGTTAGAGTTAAAGTGACGCATCAACTGCCCAAAGTCATTGACTCACAGGCACCTCCTTTCACGCCGCGTCAAGCTGCATACTTAGTGGTGCTTAGGCCAGAGAACAGAGAGGCAGAAGATACAGACCTGCTAGAACCACTCGTCAAACAACATCCAGATTTGACATCATTAGTGGAGCTGGCTGACGAGTTTTTGCAACTGATCAGAAAAAGGCAGGCAGACCTATTCGATAGCTGGCTATTGAGAGCAGCAAGCTCCTCTATCAAACCCTTGCAAACATTTGCTAAAGGACTCTTTGATGACTACTCAGCTGTCAAAGCTAGCATGAGCAGTGAGTGGAGCAACGGCACGGTTGAAGGATTGAACAACAAACTAAAGATGCTCAAGAGGCAAATGTATGGCAGAGCTAGTTTAGGTTTGCTGGCCAAACGGCTCATTTTGCCTATGTCAGAAGGAGTTTAGCCTTCCTGACATTACTGATTTCCCGGCTTCACCAAAAGCTTGGATGAGCCGAATATACTTGTCAGCTTGAATAGGGTTATTCAAAGCCGTTTCAAGCTCAGCCGCCCGGTAAAAGAGGCCAGCATCTTGAACACCTTGAGCCAGTGCCTCCCGAATTGTTGAGCGCGCTTCTGTCCACTGACCGTCTCGTGACAGCGCCCAAGCGAAAATATCAAGCGTTTCAGCATCGCGGCGGTTTTGGGTTTCGGTTTGCATGAGAGCGATCGCTTCTGCCACATCTTGTTGATAACCGCGCTCTAACAGCAAATGCGCCAGATCGCGCCGGTGGCCCAGAGCATTTTCATCAATTTGTTGTCTGAGCGTTGTTTCAGCAACTTGCCAGTCAGCTTCGGCAGAGTTGCCCTGTAAGTGGCTAATGCGCGCCATGCCTTGCAAAGCAATCCCTTGAAGCGCAACCGATTCGCTGAGCTGCAAATAATGCCGTTTGGCCGCTCGATAGTGGCCCATCCGAGTTTCTAACTGAGCCAAGTGCTGTAGAGCTAGCGGATACTTCGGTACAATTTTCAGGGCCTCATGGTAAAGCTGCTCTGCCTGTTCGCTATTACCCTGCTGAGCATAGAGCCGTCCTAAAAAAGTTCTCACCTGAGCGGAGCCTCTCTGCTCGGTGGGTTCTTCAACTGCGATCGCCTGCTGAAAGTCATGCAGCGCCCCCTCGTGATTGCCTCGCGCTAGCCGAGCGACGCCGCGCAAGCTCAAGCTGCCGAGAGGAGGGCTAAATTTTACGAGGCCATCAGCCGCTGTTTCGGCCTCAGCTAGCTGGCCCATCGCGAGTTTTGAAGTAACAACAACAGAAAGCGATTTGGCCCCCGATACCTTTTCTGCGAGGCGTATAGCCTCAGCAAATTCATGCTTGGCCTGGGCAATTTCAGCCAAAACCATGACCGCACTGTCATTCTGAAAGGGCAGGTTTGCCAGTGACTGCTGCGCTTCTTGCTCTGCTAACAAGTACCAGTTAGCAGCCCCAGTGACACGGGCCATTTTAAGGTAAGCACCTGCGAGTGCGGCCCGATCTAGGCCATCGGTGGGGCGCTGCTGGACTCGCCCTTGATAAAAGGCAATGGAGCTTTCTACCGTTTGCTGATTATCAGCTGTTAAATCCGAGGAAAAAGGATACAGGTAGCGGGGCTGTAGGCGAGCACCTAACGACTGCTGAAAGTAAATGACGCCAAACAAAGCAGTTGCTGATAGCAGGCTTAGCAGCAAGATTCGGGGGGCTTTCCAACGATTAGGAGAAAGTCTGTTGAAGTGAATTAGCTGCATCGAAAACAGTCCCAATAGTTCGCTGAAAAGAGTTTATTGAGAGTTGAATGGAGAAAAGTAGACCAGGGAATTTAAGTGAAGAAGTCGGTTTTAGAGAAGCCGTTTATACAAATCTAAACAAAGGTATTTAAATTTATAGAGAGTTCTCTAAAACCCAACGTTCGACTTAAAAAAATGGCTAGTTTGCAGGCGCTAAGTACGGAAAGTCAGTAGCTAGCGGATCGTGGCCTTGAGCGAGGTTGCCGGGTGTGCCTGTATAGGAAACGTTGTCGGTTTTGATCGCACCTTCGGTGAGTACAGAGAGCGTGATATCGATGACATCATCCATTAGCAGCCGTCCGCGAATGGGGCTACCTTTAGCATTCAAGGCGTTACCATAGCCGCTAGGGGCGGTCGTATCAATGCGCATCACATCCGGCAAGAAGGCTCCTAGCAAAGCATTGGCTTTAGCATCGCT
>JBGTGK010000206.1:0-4980 GCA_041746795.1 Phormidesmis sp. | reverse complement strand
ATTGGCCGTCTTATGTACCCAGCACCGCTGCGTCTTTGTAGCTGGCCAGACTTGAGGTAACGCTTTCCAAAAACCCAGCGCCCCAGCGCCAATCGCTAGCAGCGGGTCATGTTGCAACCCCTGGTCAATTAGTCTAAGCATCAGCGTTTTCCAGTTCAGTGCCGATTCTCGGTAGCCTGCTTCCATCCCTAGTAGCTCCTTGTGTCCAGTATCGGTGACGCCAATCATCACCAGAATGCATTGCCGCTCGTCATCGCGGATGTTGAAGTAGATGCCATCTGCCCATACATACACATAGCGCTTATGCCGCATGGAGCGCGTTTGCCAGACGCTATGTTCCTCCTGCCACTTTGCTTTCAACCGGCTAATCGTGGCTGACGATAAGCCTTTGGCCTCTGGCCCTAGCAGCGCCGAGAGCGCTTATGCAAAGTCCCCGGTTGAAACCCCTTTGAGATATAGCCACGGCAAAACTTCTTCGACACTGCGACTGCGTTTGAGATACGGCGGTAGCAAGGTCGAGTTGAACTTGATGCCGCTGCCAGTACGGTCTCGCACTTTCGGCACCTGCACTTCGACTTCACCCACGCCCGTGGTAATCGTGCGAGCCAGCAGATACCCATTACGCACCACCGCCTGACGCCCTGAGTCGTCTCTTAATCCCTGATGCTCCTGAAGAAGCTCATTCAACTCTGCTTCAACCGCTTGCGCGATGATCTGTTGAGCACCGCTACGGATTAAGGCACTGAGCGCATCGCTAAAGTTTTCTGAGGTCTCTGGTGTTTTGAACTTGACTAGATTATCTTGAGTCATGGTGTATCTCTATTCTGGTACTTTTGCTTGTCCAGAAGGATACGCCTTTTTTTATCTCCTACGCCATACACCAGAATTAGTTATAACTCGTGGATTAGTCAGGTGGATTGGCTCGTGAGAATAGGTTGGGCAGCTCAGCAATAGAATTTATAACAAACGAAGCACGGGTATCAGCTTCGTTAATGCTGTGGCCGGAGCGCACTAAGACGGTGGTACCGAGACCTGCGGCTATGCCTGCTTTAATGTCGCTTTCTTTATCGCCGACAATAATAGAGATGCCCAGATCGATTTGCCAGTCTTGCTGAGCGCGATGCAGCATACCGGGGTTGGGCTTACGATTGGGGTGATCGCGGCGGTAAGCACCCATGCCGTGGGTAGGATGATACGGCGAACAATCGGGTGGTCTAGCCGAACGGTGCCGTAGCGGCTAAAGTCGCGCACGGGCTTGAGCGCTAGGGTTAGAGACGCCTGACGCTGCCGGTGGCTTTCGACCATGGCGGCAATATTGACCTCAAAAAGGGTGTCGCCGTTGACCACGAGGACTTCGGCAGAGCGGGTAGGAGCAAGGGCGTTGCGAATACCGCCGCCGGTACCGAGGGGCTCTTTTTCGATAGCGTAGATGATTTTGCGATTGTAGGTGCGATCACCGAAATAATTCTGTACTACCTCTCGCTTATAGCCAACGGCCATCACCACCCGCTCAATCACAGAATGGCACAGCAGCTGATTGAGCAAAATATCTAAAAAGGGCGCGCCGCCGACCGGTGCCATGGGTTTGGGCACATCGCTGATGACCCCTTTAATCGGGTGCCTAGCCCACCCACTAAAACAATAACGCCCATAATGTAAAAACTATTTTTAAGCTTGATGTGCGTTAAACGGTTTCAAATCAATAGCCCCAGAGCAATGGCCTTGTCAAGATGAACCTTGCCAGTATTTTTTACCTGATATGATTAAGTATTAATACTTGCGAAGATTATCACGAACAAGCACTGTTCAATTAGACGGTTCAATGGGACAGTTCAATTGAGCACAGTCACGAGTTTCTTTTAGCTATTTCACAGGCGTTTCATTCCTGCCATAGCGTTTCAAAAAGTTAATAGCCGCTTTTAATGCGCGCACTGTCAGTATAGATTGAGTTTAGTCTTACAGCAGGTTAGTCCATGGCCTCACCACCCTTGAAGTTTCCGTTTTTTCTGCTCACAGTAGGGGCGCTATCAGTCATTGCATCGGGCATTGCTCAAAGCGCTCAGGCCAATACTCAGGCCCAGCCAGGCGTGCAGTATGCTCAGGCAGTTCAAGCGTGTCAATACGGTGGCTTTCCTGTACCCTATGTCCGCATCAACACCGCTGGCAGTCCTTTGCAAGTTCGCGCAACGCCTGCGGGTAAGCCTATTGGGCTAATCCCTAACGGCTGGTCGGTGAAAGTGCTGGAATGGTCGCGCAATGGCTACTGGGTAAAAGTAACCAGTCAGTACGGTGATGCTAGATACTCGGTTGCATTTGCGAACGCTCCAGATTTTCGAGAGGGTTGGGTATCAGCAGGCTATGTGAAGGACTTGAGCCGATCTTGCGACAAACCCTCGGCAACTGCCCAACTGCTACAGCCAGAATTATTTGGCGCTCGGCCTGTTGAGGTGCAAAGCGATTGGCTGGCAATGGGAGATGCCTTAGCTGAAAGCAGCTTTCGTCCTTAGCTTGCCTAATGAGGGTGATGTATGGCGGTGACGGATGGCGCGGCGGCTAGGTCAAGCTTGCTAAGGTCGGTTTTGATGGCAGGGGCGATCGCACCCGGCAACCGCGCCCGATTCTTACAGACGGGGCTGATAGACGAGTCCAGGCAGCTAGTGCCCAACTGGCAGGCTGCGTTTGCTCGGCTAGCGCCGCTGAAAAAGGATCAGGTACGGCTGCATCCCGGCAGCTTTTTAGCGCGGGCTGATGATGTGGTTTATCGGGGAACAACCAGCGGTACCACGTCAGCATCTTTCACCTATTTTGCCGGAGAGCGTTGGAACCATCAGCGAACTGAGGCGAGAGCGCGGAGCTTGGCCTGGTGGGGATTGAATACCGATACGCCAATACTGAATTTGGCTAGCCGTTTGGGGCCAGTGCGACTGCAAGACAGTAGCTTAGTAGGCCAAATTGATGCTGCCTTTGTGGAAAGGCTACTACAAATAGTGGCAGCCGGGCCGGTGATTGTCCGGGGCTATCCTAGTCGGCTGTGTGAGGTGGTGGTTGCTCTGCATCGCTATAGGCTTTTTCCTCAGGCCGATAATGTTGTTGCCGCGATCGCTACGGGGGAGTGTTTGTTTGAGGCGCAGCGATCGCTCCTGTGCAAAACCTTTCACGCCCCTGTAATTAACGAATACGGCTGTCAGGAATCGGGAATTTCAGGACTGAGCTGCCCAGAAGGGGGGCGGCTGCATTTGGATGGCGATCGCTGCCTATACGAAGTAATAGAAGGCAAGCTGCTGACGACAGATTTGTACAATACGACGATGCCGATGGTGCGCTACAGCAGTGGTGACGTACTGGCGCTGAGCCCAGAAGCTTGCCCTTGCGGCAGACCGGGGCCAACGGCCAAAGTGCTCGGCAGGGAGGAGGAGTCGCTTTTAATTGACGGCAAAAAACGCTGGCCAGGAGACATTGAGCTACCTGCTTTTGCTGGCATATTAGGCTATCAAATTCAGCTTCATGCCGACAAACGTCAGCTCTGGATGCAGCCCGAGTCGGTGATAAATCCTGACGGGTTGACGACCCTTGAAATGACGATGAAAGCTTGGACTGAAGAAACATTTGGCGCAGGCAGCACAGAGGTTTTGATAGAGTCTCCCTGGTCTATAGCTGATGAAGATGTCCGGTTGGCAGCCGTGAGTAGCGCAGCCTGGATGCAGCAGGTAACGGCGATCGCTTGGTCGAAGTGGCTTTGCCAGCCGCTACCCATGGGCAAAGCGCAGGCTGTTGCAGCCCTATTACAGCAGCTTGTCGCCCCTCGTCATACGGTTGCGAAGGGGCTCTCGCCGCAGACGCTCAGGCAGATTGAGAGACTAGCCGCTAGTGAACTTTCTCAAGATAGCAGCCTTGAAGTGATGAAAATAAGAGTGCTGCTGTGGGCGACAAGCCTGATGACAGAAGAGAACGCGGCAGAAAATACGAGAGAAATTGCGGCAGTTTTTTATAGCGACCTGTTGAAACGATTTGAGCGGTGGCGTAGCGGAGGCATCGCTGAGATTGAACAGTTTTCTGCTTTGGGGTTTGACTTATTGGCTCCGCTGCTGACTTTAGATACGCCGACTGTGCAGAAGCTGTGGCCTTCTGTGCAGCTGATCGTGCAGTGCTGCTGGCCTAAAGGGCCGAAGGCAGATGCTTTTACAATGCATCATTATTTAGCGGTTTTGGATATTGCTGGTCAAAATGCGCAGCGCAACTCTCACCCCTGGCTACCTGCCTTGAGTCCACTCTCGGCCATTTTGCTAGGAGACTTTTATCAGCTTGCCTCGGTGCTGACTCATCGCACGGTGACTCTATGGGCGGAGATTGTGCATGGCGCTCCAGGTAAGTTTGCTGAAGCTTTGGAGAAAACGGATGAGGAAACAGATTTTTATAGTATTTGGCAGGCGGGTAGGCGATCGCTACTGCTCAAAGACAGAACGCTCGTAACGCAGCGGCTAAGCTTACTATTCGAGCGAGCTGCCTCTCCTGCGCAAGTCGCTCAGTGCTGGTTAGAAAAGGGGTATGCGGCGCTGGTATTTGAGGATTTGCTTGACCCGATAGCGTGGGCGGAAGTTTTGAGAGAGCAGATCGGTGTTTTAGAACAATCCGCTGGTGCCAAGCCTACCCAACGGGCGATTAACCCGACGCCCTGGGTGTCTGTGTTAAGGGCGTTAGCGCCTGAACTGGTGAGAATTGGTCAGCCTTCACTAGCGTACGCCTGTTTGTTTGCGGCGGCTCCGCCTAATAGAAAACTGTCGAATTTTGATAGCCAAAGCCGGGGCGTGAACGAGAAGCAGTCTATTATTAGTGCTGCTATATAGCCGTAAATCAGGTATAGCCGTGAATCAGACAAACGTGAATCAGACAAACGTGAATCAGACAGCTACAAATCAGACAGTGACTTTGACTGTCGTACTGCCTGACCTGCCGTTGCCCAATAAAACCGCTGCCGTTTTA
>JBGTGK010000205.1:0-3064 GCA_041746795.1 Phormidesmis sp. | reverse complement strand
CTACACCCTATATCTGTCCTGTAACAAGTCGCTCGGCCTATGGGAGTGAGTCCGACGATGCAGAAGAGCGTTTTTCGACCAAATGAAATGCTCTGCCCAATCGTGACAGCGTGGGTTAAACAGAGGCGACTCGGTATTCGTGTTAGGATCGAGGGCACCGGTGAAGTTGTACAGCCTCTCATTACAGCGGCGGCAAGCTAAAGCAAGGTTTTCAAAGTCATCTGTGCCGCCTAGTGAACGCGGATTAATGTGGTCGATAGACAGGGGAACCGTACTCAAAATTTCTGGATAATGGCAATATTCGCATCGGTGCTGAGCGCGCTGACGAACTTGAGCGAACAAGCGCTTAGGCAGCGGCATTTGCTTGAGCAGCCATAGCAGCATTGATATAGCTAAAAATACTGTCTAACTCGCCGATAGTTTCTAATTCTAGAACTTCATCGGGTTCCAAGGTATCTGCCTTCTTTTTGTCTAGCAATTCTTGCATCCGATTGCCTAGCTCCTCTGTGAACTTGAAAAGAGGGAGGTTGTCTACTTTTTGGATGCTAATGCCACTGGGTAAGATGGCTGAAGGTCGAAGGAGAGTGGCTTTCATGATAGTAAGGTCTATCTTATTGGAGGCTCTTTATGTAGGAAGCCGTAGAAAATTCTATCTTAGCGGATCAACCCTTCAATCTCAAAAAGCGCCTGTGCCGCCTCAGATGCCAGCAATTCTAAATTCCAGACTACGGACACTCAAAACCCTTGATCTACCGTTCGCTTCTGATCATGGTCAAACTCGACTAGCAGGTCTGAACGGCTGCAACCCAGTAACTTCGTTCCTCGTTGAGGCACAATGTACGTCTGTAAGTTGGAATTTGGAATTGCTGCTCAGATGCCGCCGTCCCTTCAATCGCAATTTTGATATCGTTCATGTTTATGGCCTTAGCGTTTGGGAAGAGAGTAGTAGCGGGCGTAACACTTACACTTTTAACAGAAACGCATTGGATAGTGACTGATAAAAACAATCCGCTTTGCAACCTTAGTACCTGATAAGTCGTCGAGTACTATCCTATGGAATCCAAAGAAGATGGCTCCAGCCTAAAGAGTTTTGACGCTCCCATTGAAGTACCCGAGTCCGACACTAGCGCGCTTGCAAGGCCGTCAGCACCTTGTCATGAATTTCGCCGTTGCTAACCACAACGCCGGTTGTAGAGAGCCTATCCGCCTTAGAAAAGTCCAGCGTCTGGCCATACATATCCGTCACGCGGCCACCGGCTTCTTCTACAACAATCACGCCCGCCGCATGATCCCAAATTTTCTCCTGGTAGCCGGGATATTTGGGTGAGGGCAAGCGTAGATAAAGGACAGCGTTGCCTGAGGCGACTGCGCCGTATTTGGCTTGGGAGTCCATACGGATAGATTCGGTGGTGACGCCTGCGGCCTGCGCGATCGCCCGCTGCAAACTCTGATCGCCATGCCCCGACTCCACGCTCTCTACAAAGCGAAAATGCGCTGTATCTGCCGAGCTCGTTACCTTAATGGGTTCGGGTGTGCCGTTTGCGATCGCCTGCATCGTCGCCCCTTCACCCCGCACCGCCACAAATAAAATGCCAGTCGTAGATCCGCTCTTTAAATCCAAAGTCAGCGCTGGGCAGGCCAACACGCCTACCTTAATGTCGCCATCAGCCACCATTGCCAGGGCAACTGCATACTGATCCTTCCGTAAAAACCCCTTGGTGCCATCAATCGGATCGAGTGTCCAGTAGCGAGCAGCTACCGCGCCATTACCGTGATCGATCCACTGCGCTACCGCCTCAGGTGTGGCATCGGGCTCAACCTGCTTTACATAGTCCGTCACCTGCTGCAATCGCTCAGCCATTTCGGGCGTTTTCAGCTCAATGGCATCTTCTTCACCCACAACCGGATCGTTTGGGAAAGCCTCAGCGAGCGCTTTACACACCACCGCTTGGGCACCAAAGTCAGCCACGGTCACCGGGCTTTTGTCCTTTTTCTCGATGGCTTCAGGCACCATGGTTTTGCGTACCTGCTCGCAAATAGTGGCGGCGGCGGTGGTGGCAGCGATCGCAACGCTTTTCTCTTTCTCAAACGACATAAGAATTCAACCCAACGATATAAATAATGGCGTAACCGCAAACTGCATCACTCTACTACCCAGCTTGGCCTTACCCCGGACATCCTAGTCATTTGTCCTAGCTATCTGGCCTAGCTATCTGGCCTAGTCATCTGGCGCGTCATCCTCACCCACATCATCCATCCGATAAATCTTTGTCCAGTCGCGAGTGCCCCAATACTGACAGGCAAAAGAAGCGCTGCGACTCGCCTTCAGCAGCGTCTCCTCAAACAAGTGCCGCCCGTAAAAATGACAAAATGCCCCGTGAAAAATATCGCCTGCGCCCAGCGTATCGACCGCGCGAATCTTAGGAACCTCAATTTCGCCGCTGTTACTAGCATCCCTATACAAAATAGGCTCGGCCCCTTGCGTAATCGCCATCTGCGGTACGCCCAGACCTTGTAAATACGCAAAAACATCGTCAGCCGTAGCGCATCCCGGTGGCAAAAACTTAGCAGAAGCCACCACCCCATCCGCCAAGGTCAGCACCGTCTCGAAATCGGGCTTCCAGCTACCCGCATCCACCACTACCGGAACCTGCTGAGCCTTGGCCCACTGCGCAATTTGAGCCCCCACCGCCATCTGATGGCCGTCAATTAAAACAATATTAACGCCCGCTAAAATATCGGACGAAATCTGGCTGGCCTCAACTTGCCTATCCACCGCATTACTCGATATAACTGCCCGCTCCCCAGTTGCCTGGCTCACTACAATAGAAGAAACGGGCGGCGGCTCCAGCCTCTGGGGCGCTAAGTCAACGAGTGTCACACCATGGCCCCGAAGGTCTTCGCGCAGCAGTATTGTCAGAGGATGCTCACCTAAAACAGAGGCCAGCACTGCCTGATTGCCTGCTTTGCCGCCTAGCTGTGCAAACGCCACGGCTGCATTCGTAGCAGGGCCACCAGCCACCAGCAGGCTTTTATTCGCCACAACTTTTTCATCGGCTGCGGG
>JBGTGK010000204.1:0-13346 GCA_041746795.1 Phormidesmis sp. | reverse complement strand
GGTTGAAAAGGTAGAAGACGAAGTGAATGTGGACGACGAAGTGCTGGTGAAGGTGCGCGAAATTGACAACCGTGGCCGAGTTAACCTGACCCGGTTGGGCATTCATCCTGATGAGGCAGCGGCGATTAAGTCTGCGGCGGGCGTGGAGGAGTAAAGAAGATTAGAGCCCTTTGGTTGCTCCGCATAGCTTCAGAATGACTTCAGAATGACTTCAGACGAGAGGCATCCATTGGGTGCCTCTTTATTTTTTGCAATTGGCTAATCCGTATCCAACGCCTACCGCTGAGTAGCCAAGCGAGTTAACCCATCTGTATACAACGTCGGTAAAGCGAAATAACTGAGCGCTGGAGTCTATACAGCGGAACTGAGCGATCGCCATCCTGACAACGCTACGAGTTTGTTCAATCTTGCCGCGTTCTATCACAATACTCAACGGCATCAGCAAGCGCTTTCCCTTATTCAGCAAGCCGTGGAAGTCTATCTTTCAGTACTGGGTTCATACCATCCCACGACTCAATCGGCAATGAGTTGGCTTAAGGCTATTCAGCAGACGCTCCATAAATAGTTAGCGTTTATGTTCGATAAGGTTGAAAGGCTGTCTGCTGCCTGAAAAGTGTGGTGTCAGCACGGGCACCCAAGACGACATAGCCTTTGCACATATTCAAACCATACTGCTTACTGAATCAAAGCCACGTCTTTACTGACTTCCTACGAAACAGCTCGCTGGAGCTGCGCCCTTAACTCATTACATAGCGCGTATTTGATCGTCAAACTGGGGACTTTGCTTTTGCCAAAACTCGTTAGTCCTTGCACGGCGCTCATTCATCGTTACAGGGTACTCATTCATCGTTGCAGGGTACTCATTCATCGTTGCAGGGTACTCATTCATCGTTACAGGGTACTCATTCATCGTTGCAGGGCACTCATTCATCGTTGCAGGGTACTTGTTAGTCCTTGCACAGCACCCGTTAGTCCTTGCTGCCAAGCTCGTTAGCACTTTTGCCAAACTCGCCAGTGCCCTTCCTAAAGTCGCCAAAATATTCCCACCCACGACCACCCCCAAAACCCATGGCAAGCACATACATCCGTGCTTTCTAATGAGGGCTTCCTGACGGAGTGCTTTACACTTCTCATTGCGTGGCGTGAGCGATTGCCTGTACGATCCAAAATGCTGAGCCTATAAGATGAACCCGTGCGAAAAGTTGTAATTGCTGGTAATTGGAAAATGCATAAAACCCAGGCAGAGGCCTCGGCGTTTGTGCAACAGTTGATGCCCCAGGTAGGGGAGGTGCCGGAGAACAGAGAGCTGGTGCTCTGTGCGCCTTTTACTACCCTGGGCCTGCTGGCCGACAAGCTGAAGGGCAGCGCGGTTAAGGTGGGCGCACAAAATATTCATTGGGCGAGGGCAGGTGCATACACGGGAGAAATTTCTGGCCCGATGCTCACTGAGCTGGGAATTCGCTACGTGATTGTGGGCCACAGCGAGCGCAGGCAGTACTTTGGTGAAACGGACGAAACGGTAAACGCCCGCCTGAAAGCGGCGCAAATCGCTGGGCTGACGCCAATTTTATGCGTGGGTGAAACCGAGCAGCAGCACAAAGCGCACGAAACTGAGGCGGTGATTGCTGCGCAGATAGAAAAGGGGCTGGTGGATGTGAACCAGTTCAACCTAGTGATTGCCTACGAGCCGATTTGGGCGATTGGCACAGGGGAGACCTGTGCTAGCACTGAGGCCAATCGCATCATTGGAAAAATTCGGGCTCAGCTAGATAATCAGGAAGTGTCTATTCAGTACGGCGGCTCGGTGAATCCGGGTAATGTAGACGACATTATGGCCCAGAGCGAAATTGATGGCGCATTGGTAGGCGGCGCTAGCCTAGACGCTGATAGTTTTGCCAGACTGGCCAACTATAAAGCATGACCTCAAGAGCGTAAGAGGGCATAAGAGGGCATAAGAGGACGTAAGGGTCATTCCTCTTGTCGTTTGTCTTGTCATTCCTCTAGTTATTCGTCTTCGGGCGGTATCATTGCGACGGGCGCTGACTCCTCAGACGAGTCGGAAGTGGTGGCCTCGGGGCTGACGGTGTTGTAGTGGGCATGGACGTAGGTGCGATCGCGCCCTTGCTGCTTAGCATGATACAAAGCCAAATCTGCCGCCTGCACCAGCACCTGAGCGGTCGTCTCATGCCCAGGAACAATAGTAGATACGCCCATCGTGACCGTTACATAGGGTTTTTTATGATTAGGAGCGTGAGCGATTTTTTGATCGCGAACGCTGCTGTGAATTTTTTGAGCAATGCGCCAGGCACCTTTGGTGTCGGTATTTGGCAGAATAATGGCAAATTCCTCACCGCCGTAGCGAGCAACCAAATCGGCAGGGCGCTGGGGGCCGCTGAGCAATGCGCGGGCAATGCGGATTAAGCAGCGATCGCCCGCCGGATGCCCAAAGGCATCGTTGTAACGCTTGAAATGATCTAAATCACACAGAATTAACGACAGGGGCCGCTGCTCTCTGGCCAGGCGCTGCCATTCATCTGTCAGGTGCTCGTCAAAGCGACGGCGATTGGCCAGCTGCGTGAGCCCATCTGATAAGGCCAGCGTTTGCAGTTCCTGGTTGGCGACCAGCAGCAACTCGTACTGCTGAGCCTGATGCATAGCCAACGATAGCTCTAGCGCGATACTTTGAGCGCAGGCAATCTCGTCTACAGGCCAGCTGCGATCCTCAGGCAGCGCTAGCGCCAAAATTCCCCAGTGGTCATCATCAGCCGTCTGACCGATTGATGGATTTCTAAGCGGATGTGCCGCCCGTTGGGAATCGGGCTCAGCGGTCAATGGATAACCAGCAGGGTAGCTACGAGTGTGGCTCTTTTTTACAGGGACTAGAAGCCAGCTACCCGGACAGCAGGCCAACCACTGCCGAGCTTCAAAAGTCATCAGTGCAGGCTGATTGCGATACAGCGTGACAGCCTTGCCCTGCACGAGCTGCTTGATCAAATCAGGATACTCCCACCAGCTCAGAATAAGCGGTTGGCCCCACGCCAATGACTGATCGCGACAGTACTGCGCCACCGGGTACCAGGATTGCGACGCTGAATGGTAGCGCAGCAGACTGACCTGCTTAGCCTTCAAAAAAGCGGCAGCCTCGACGACAGTTGTTCCGTAAATAGTGGATAGATTGAGCGAGCTACGCAGACTACGTTCTACCTGACGAAGACGCTGCTGTTGGGCAATGTGCTGCACCTGCAATCCCCTGCTATAGACATCTATAGAGATAGTGTTGTTGGGCTGATGATCAGGGCTTGCGATCGCATCGCCCTTAGAACCATCAGACCGGCCATCGCTCAACGAACTATGATCGGAGCTACTCAAATTGGTTTGAAGTGATTGTGACGGGTTGGGATCAGGCACAGATGGACTGTACATACCGAGTTTAGCGGTGCTTTTTGAGTCGGAAGATTTATTGAGGCATCGCTCGCTTAACTCGTCTGTAGAATTTTGTGCAGCCGACTCTACTTGGCGGTAGGAGAACACAGAAAATTGCGACTGGCGATGGGGAACGTAGCGGTTAAGCATGTCAGTTTCTCCGCGTTATGCGGGGAAGGAGATGCCGTAAATAAGACGTGTTCGTGCGGCGGGCGTTATACGTCGCCTTAATAGCGGCCCCTTGTACGGGAAAAACTAAGCTGGGTAGATAGGTAGATACTCAGGAGTTTAGCTATATTACCGCGCTCCGTATTTGCATAGATCCGTGTATACCCTAACACTCGTTAGGGAGATCATTTTAGCTGAATGCTAGAAAAATGAAGGTATGATTTATCACTTAGGCAGGGAACTTGCGGTATATCACTGAGTGCTTTAGCAATAGATTTTTATGAATAAAAAGCTTTAGTAGAAGGAAGGGCGGGTAGGGAACTTACGGTTGCGCCTATCAATGATCCGCGTGCGTCCTCAACAAAGGCTTTTGTGGAACGCTCAGAGCGTCAGGAAGCTTTCTAGAGCCCCGACCATCTTAGGCGGCCATCGTCTGACGTTTTTCACCCAGCCGAGGTCTTTATAGCGACCGTCTAGGCCGACTACGGCGACCCAGTTGCTTTCAGCTTCGCCCTGCTGGCCTTGATCCCACAGCACGGCGGTCAGCGCCGCTCGCATGTCGGCAAAGCTCGGGTATTTACGGACAAGGCTTTTGATGATTTGGATAGATTTATCTGTGTCGCCTGTTTGATACAGCGCCAGTGCGTAGTTTCCGTAGGCTAGCGAAAAGCTAGGCTGTAGAGTAATGGCGGCTTGGTAGTCGGCGATCGCCAAATCCCATTCACCCTGTCCGGCTTCCGCGTTTCCTCGATTGTTGTAGGCAGCCGGATCGTCTGGATTTAGATGTAAAACGTGGTTATAGTCACTGATTGCTTTTTCCCATTGCCCCGTAGCTTCCCACACGGCTCCTCGGTTGAGATAGGGATCGGGTTCGGTGGGGGCTAGGGCGATCGCCTGGGTATAGTCAGCGATCGCACCCTCCAGATCGTTTTCACGCACGCGGACATTTCCCCGGTTGCTCCACACGGCGGCTTCCTGCGGTAGCTGCTCAATCAGGGCTGACCACTGCGTTTCGGCTAGGTCAAACTGGCCCGCCTGAGTGGCGGCAAAGGCAGCTTTACGCAGCTTGCCAATGGTTTGAACGTCTTGATCGCTGAGCGTTGATGGCGCAGATGCGATCAGGGGATCGGCGATCGCAGGCCGACCTAGCCCTAGACAAGCCAATAAAATAGTCCATAAAACAGCTGTAGTCGTCCACCGCAGCGCCCGCCACAGTTTCTGATGCACTTTTCTCAGGTCAGACATTCCACCGCTGCGCATTTCTTTACCTCAATTTGCCTCACTTAATTTGCCTTGTATAGAGGCTGCTGGTAATAGCGTAAAGGCAAACCGCCTAAGAAAGCTCGTTTGGCTTCGTCAAAGGGGACGGCGCAGGTGGCTCAATCGCCATCATGTTGAACAAAGGGGCATCGGGCATGTAGAAGCGGCTTTGAATCGCTTCGTAGCCGAGATGACGGCAGGCAGCAGGGGTCACAACCCGGCCTCTGGGCGTGCGCTGTAAATAGCCGATTTGCAGCAGGTACGGCTCGTACACTTCCTCAATCGTTTGAGGGTCTTCTCCGGTGGAGGCGGCCATGGTATCGAGGCCGACGGGGCCACCGTTGAAGTTTTCAATCATCAGTGTGAGCAGCTTGCGGTCTGTCCAATCAAGCCCACAGGGGTCTACGTTGAATAGCTCTAGGGCTTCGGCAGCGATCGCCCGATCAATACTCCCCAGTTCTTTAACCTGCACATAGTCACGCACACGCTTCAGCAAACGGTTTGCAATCCGTGGCGTGCCCCGAGCCCGACGAGCAATTTCGGCTGCGCCATCGGGCAATACTGCGGTTTTGAGCACCACAGCGGTACGTAAAACGATTTGGGTGAGTTCATCGACTTCATAGAAGCGCAGCCGCTGGACTAAGCCGAAGCGATCGCGCAGCGGAGAAGCCAGCGCCCCTACTTTTGTCGTTGCCCCTACCAGCGTAAACGGCTGAAGTGGAATGCTTCGCGTCCGGGCGCTTTGCCCTTTACCGATGGTGATATCTAGCCGTGAGTCTTCCATCGCGGGATATAAAATTTCTTCCGTCACCCTGGAGAGCCGATGAATTTCGTCAATGAATAGGACATCGCCTGCTTTCATGTTAACGAGCAGACCGGCGATGTCTCTGGGTCGCTCTAGGGCAGGGGCCGTGGTAATTTTGCAATCTACCTCCATTTCCTGCGCCAAAATCAGCGCCATGGTGGTTTTACCCAAGCCTGGCGGGCCGTACAGAAGTAGGTGATCCAGCGGTTCCTGACGAGATTTGGCCGCTTGAATGGCAATCATCAGCACTTCTTTAAGTGCTTTTTGGCCGATGTAGTCACGAATGGCAGCCGGTCTGAGCCCTTCTTCATTGCGAGAAAGCTCAGCGGGCTTGGCCTCTGCATCTAGCAGATCAGGTTTAGCGGGCTTGGCAGAGGCTGATTTTGGCGCTGATCCGGTCTTTGATTGAGGTAAAAGATCTGCCTCAGCGCTGGGCTGAGCCTTGGGCTCACGCTGATTTTTGGCGCGTTCATCAGGCGCAGATTGTTTGGAGGAGATAATCGCCATCGTGCTATGCCCAAAGGATGCCAGAAAGCCTACTATACAAATGTACTGTATTAGTCTGCCGAGCGGAGCCCTTTTATCGAGGTGCAACCCCAGCTGAGCGGATTACGTCTGCCACAGTGGGATAGTGATCCTTTAGGCCGAAGTGGGAGGGCGTTACCGGATTTTGGTAGGTGAAGTGGCGATAGCGCATACAAAATCTGTCCCAGTCGGCCATGCGGATGTTGAAAATTTTGATGATGGCGTTTGCCAGGCCGAGAGAGAGCGAGACGGTGAAATATCGGCGTTTGCCCAGGTATTGGCTAATGTCGGTGACGACTTCGTTAGCGGTTTTTGCCGGGTTGCCAATCACGATTTCGTGGGAGTCGTTGGGGCCGGGGGGATGATCGACCAGGTGGCGAACGACTTCGGCGATGTCTTTGGCGTGGATGAAGTGGAGGCTGCCATCGGCGGAGATGAAGCGGATGATGCCAATGTATTTGGCGACTTCAGGCAGGCCACCCGAGATGTGTGAGTAGGGTTTGGTGTCGCTGCCGCCGAAGACCAGGGTGGGGAAGACGGTGGTGATTTTGGGTGCGATCGCTAGCTCACTCATCTTTTCGTGGCAGATGTATTTGGTGCGCACATAGTCTGTGCCAATCTCACCCGCTTCTTTTAGCGGCGTGTTGTCTCGGTCTAGGATGCTGGCGGTAGAGAAATAAACCACCTGCTGGCAGCGCTCAGGATCTAGCAGAGACATTAGCTCTAGCGTTTTTTCTACGTTGATTTCATAGCTTTCTTGGGGATCGCCCCAAGAGGTTGCGACCAGGATGGCGGTGTCCATCGTTTTGAGCAAATCCGCATACTGGGCGACTCCGCGCATGTCGCCTTGGAGCAGCGTCACGCCAGGGCGCTGATCGGTTGGCACCTGTAGCTTAGCTGGGTTGCGCATCATCAAAAACAGCTCATGGCCGGTGTTTTCGATCAAGGTTTCTACCAGGTAGTGGCCGATGCAGCCGCTTGCACCTGTAATGAAGATACGCATGTTTGTTTTAAGGGCGCTAGCCCGCTTCAAGTTCGTCCAATCGGCTGCTGGTCGCGCCTATTTCAAACAGTAACACCTAGCAATTCGTTCACTTGCTTACCAACTTCAAAGAAGTACGCGCCGTTTTCTTCGGGGGTGCCGGGTAAAATGCCGTGGCCCAGGTTCAAGATGTGGCCGGTGGGGCCTGCTTTTTTTACGGTGTCGATGATGCGATCGCGAATCATTTCCTTACCGCCAAACAGCACGCCCGGATCCATATTCCCCTGCACTTTCATATCGGGGCCAAGCCGACGGCGAGCGTCGGCCATGTCTACAGTCCAATCGACGCTAATAATATCGACGCCTGACTCGCCCATAATTTCTAAAAGGCCAGCGCTGCCGCTGACGAGCAAAATCAAAGGCGTATCAGGATGGGTTTGCTTTACCTGGCGAACGATTTGCTGCTGGTAAGGGAGGGCAAAGGTGCGGTAGTCCTGCGGGCTGAGCTGACCGGCCCACGAGTCGAAAAGCTGCACGACCTGAGCGCCGCAGTCGATTTGATGACGCACGTAAATAGCGATATTATCGGCAATTTTGCTCAGCAGCGTGTGCAGCATTTTGGGCTGCGTGAACGCCATGTTTTTAATAATTGAATAGGTCTTAGAGCCCTTGCCTTCGACGATGTAGGCTGCCAGCGTCCAAGGCGCGCCGACAAAGCCCAGCACCGTGGACTCGTTGCCGACTTCGTTGCGGAGTGCGCCTAAAATTTTACGAATGTAGGGCATCGACTCGTCTGGCTCTAGCGTGGTAAGCGCGTCGATTTGGGCCTGGGTGCGAATGGGAGAGTCGATAATGGGGCCTTTGCCTTCGGCGACGTCCATAGCAACGCCCATGCCCGGTAAAGGAGTGACGATATCAGAAAATAAAATAACGCCGTCGGGCTTGAAGGCTCGCCAGGGTTGCAGGGATACTTCGATGGCCACTTCCGGAATTTCGGATCGGTCGCGGAACGAAGGATACTTATCTCTCAAGTCTCGGTAGGCCTTCATATAGCGGCCCGCTTGGCGCATCATCCATACCGGCGGGCGCTCAACAGATTGGCCCTGGGCCGCACGGAGTAAAAGAGGCGTTTGGTTAGATCCGGTCATGAGAGAAAGCTCGTAATTTCTATTTTATTTTTCCATTGTTAAGCTTATCATTTGCCGCAGCGGCGCAACCTTTGAGGTCAGGGGATGAGCAATTTTTAGATGGCTTTAGTGAAATTGAGCGCGATCGCTACTTATAGCTTCTGTCATATTACTTAGGACACTATCATCGGCTGAAACCATTGAAAACAGCAGGCAGCATGACTAGCAAACGCCGAATGCATCTGACGTTTGCTATATCGCCTTAGGCGCGTAAAATTAAAGTACGTAAAGAACTGTGGACTCAACTGGTAACAGCCCAATCAAGATTTTATGGAAATTGTGAACTTTTTTGAAAAGCTAGCCGGACGCTGGTTTTCTCAGCGCACTACTCACGCGCTCTCTACTCAGCAGTCCAAGGCGGGTAAAGCTGATTTGGAAGTAAAATTTTTAGCGCCTGATGCCGATGAGGTAAAAGAACTCTGCCAGCAACGGAGCCAGCAACCGAACCAGCCGCAAAGCGGATCGAATCCACTTTGCGGTCTGCTTATTCAGCAAAGCAGCACCGTAGAAGGAGACACCCAGCCCAAAATTGCCACAGCGCTACTTGTGCCGCTCTCGCCCCAGGCTGAAGCAGATAACGGTATCTATCAGGGAACGCTTTTGCGCAGCGGCACCCTCGATCAAAGCACTTACGTCCTAGAAGACGGAGTCCTCACGATTATCAGCGATAGCAAAGCAGCCCATTCGGAAGAGCGCCTGTGGTTTATCAATGACAACTTACGGATGCGCACGGGGACAACAGAGCTGGCTAACGGGCTGCGAATCGCCTCATTTTGCTCGGAGATTCGGATGGGCGTGAAGCCACCTCAGGCCGACTAGCTCAGGCCGACTAGCTCAGGTCGACTAGGGCTACGCCATTGCTTTTTGCTTAGCTAGCCGCAGGGTTTTAGCCGAAAACGGCAGCGCTGGCTTAAAGGGCTGAATAGCTTTAGCAGAAGCATAGAGCACGCCGTTGAACTGACGCTGTGCGTGCAGAATTGCGTCGGCATCTGAAGCAGTCGGGTCTGACATGACAGCCGCATCCGCATGAGTCGGCGTTGTATAAGCAGAAAACTCACGCCACGCCTTGTGATCGAGCTTTTTATTGCTTACTTTGGGCAGGGTATTTTCTGGCCCAGAGGCAGGCCCAGAGGCAGGCCCAGAGGTCAGACCAGAGGTTGATCCAGAGACCGGTTCAGCAGCCATTTGGGCAGAAAGTGCGGAAGCGATACCCGGTGGCGTGGGCGGCAGCGTAGCCAAATCGAACGAGACGGGTCGATGGCCGTTAGCGGTAGTTTGGCCGCTGTTATGGTTGCCGTGGGCGCTCCTGTTGGCCGCTGCTGTAGGTGATAAATCGGCGACGGGCGATCGCTGCTCTTGAATCCGAATAGAGCGATGCTGAACTGGCACAGCAGGCGGCATTGGCGCGACTTTAATCTCACCAAACTCTCGACAAACGGCGGCTTCGAACTCGTAGGTAACGTGGCGAATGGGCTGACCACGACGGTTCCACAGCTCCAGAATTTGCCTGACAGACACCGACTTATAGCGGCCTTGATAGAGTGCCTCAACCACCGCATCGCGAATCCAGCTAGGCCGATAAAATTCTAGCCACAGCGAGACCCACTGACGCGCATCATGATTGCCCAGCTCAAAACGGTAGCCTTCCATTAAGGCAGCCGCTTGCTGGGCCTCTAATGACGTAGAAAAGGTGGCCGAAGTCATGATCGATTGCTATCCGTTCAGTGTTTTTGCTTAAAGGTATGTGACTATGTACACTTATCACCTAATTGCAGGGTGATCCATCCGAAATACTACTGAAATAGTGCCCCCAGACCTAAGTTTAGAGTAACTTAATTTTTCTTGTTACTTATCTGACTTAATTTATATGGCTGATTTTTCTGAGCCTGCTTTTTGGCAGTTTTCTAAGGCTGCTGAATCACACCGCCCTCTACCCGCCGTATGCGGGGCGTATCAAAGGGGTCGCTGTCGCCTATAAAGCTAAAGTTGCTCAGGCGAAAGCCAATGGATCCGACGTTTTGGGTGGTGTCGTAGCGCAGCAGCAGACCGTACGTGCGGCGGCTGTATTCCAGCGTGTAAATAGTGTTAATGGCGCGGTTTTCACTGAGGCTTAGCGCGGTTTGAAACCCTGCTAAGAAAGGGCCGTAAACCTGCTGGGTAAACCCTAACGTTAGGACGTTGCGATCGACTTCACGGTCGAATAAAAACGGCGAGTTGGCCCCGCCGATGAAGGATTGAGAGTAGCTTGCGTTGAATTGAGTATAGTCAGCAAAGTTACGGGCAAAGTGTCCGACCTGCCCTACTACGCCGATTTCGGCGATCAGATTACTTTGAAAGTCACCGTTAGAATAGCGGGTGCCGGTCGTTCTAAGGCCTGAGGTGAGATCGACGTAGGGCACAACTGGCTGGGGCGTGAAGCGCAGGCCTTCGTCTTGAGTAGGGGGCTTGGGCTCGCCGCGCCACAGGTTAAAGCTTTTTTGCAGGGCGGCGCTGATTTGGTATCGGCCCAGGGTCGTTCGGCCTGAGTTGGTTCGCAGATTTTCGCGATCGGTCTCGGCGTTGATGAGCTGAGCGCTGGCCTGATAGGTCAGTCGGGGGCCGTCTCTACCACCTAGCTGAATATCTGGCGAGAGCAGCACCGCGCCAAGGCTCGACTGCACGTCTTGAAAGCCCAATGAGCCGTTAAACAGGCGCTCACGGTAGCTGTACTGTATCGCGAGGCGATGATCGCCGATTAGCTGCTCAGCGCGGAGGTTGGTTCGCAGATTTTCGGTGATGGCAGTGGGATCAAGGCTGGTGAGATCAGCGCTGCCGTTGAGAGTGGTGCGAGGGCTAATCTGAGCACTTAAGTCGGCGATCGCGCCCAGGTTGTCCAGCGATAAGGGATCGCTGTCTCCCCCGCTGAGCGCTTTGGCTAAAAAGAGCTGAGGGGTGACTGAAAACCGTACCCGCTCCGTGGTGATTAGAGGAACTTGACGACCGAGATAGAAGCCGCCGCGATCGCGTCCATCAATTGCTATGCTAGCGGGCACCGGATTAAGGTCGCCGGGGTTAACGGTGCCGCGACTTAAAAGAATGCGGTTTCGCAGCAGGGGCAGCGAAAACCCATTGTCGAACACTATGCGAGGGCGCTTGAGCAGCAGCTCATCTTGCGTAGACGAGAGGTTACGCAACAGCAGGCTAGTGGCCCTCACCTCTAGCTCGGGCGGCGAAAAAGGATCGTTAGTAATTCTGACATCATTGGCTCGCCACCCTTCTACGTCAAACGACAGCGAGGCGGTCTCAAAGCGCAGCTGCCGCAGACTACCCTTTTCTAGTCTAGGCTGACGCGTATCGGCACTGGTTGCAATTTGAATGCTGCCGTCGCCCGAGACTTGCAGCTGCCGGTTAATCGGATCGTAGGCCCGGCGGGTGTCAGTGGGCGACGTTTGGCTAGGAGACTCCGAAGGAGAGCGCAGGTCACGCTGAATATCTGGCAAGTACAGTGTCCCAACTGCATTAGCGATCGTGCCAGCCTGCTGAATAAAGCTGTACTTCAGTCGGCTGCCTCGCACAATTTGAGCCCCTCGGGTGAGTAGCACATCACCATCAGCTAAGGCATAGCGGTTAGTTAGGTTCAACCACAGCTCGTTGGTCTCAATAATGGCGTTGTTGAGCCGGAGCACGACGTTGCCCCTGGCCGTCACCACCTGATTAACCGGATCGTACTCCTGAAAGTCGGCGGTGAGCCGCAGCTGAGAAACGAATTCTTCAGGAGTTAAATCACCGCCAGCTCCGCCTTCGGGCTGAGTCGGGTTGGGCTGAGTCGGGCTGAGTGGGGCTGGGTCGGGTTGAGTCGGGCTGAGCCGAATCGGAGCGGCTGGCGTGGGATTGGGTTGAGGTTTGCCTTGGATAGGAGCGTTTAGAGCAGGCGTGTTACGCTCAGGCTCAAGCGGCTCAGCGTTTAGCGTCGGCAAACTGTTTGCAGGACTAGCTGGCTCAGTGTTTAAAGTGGGTGAATCGTTTCGAGCATCGGCTGGCTGAACGTTCAGGCTCGGCAGATCGTCTGATTGAGCCTGGCTGAGAAGATGTTCTGACTTAGCCGCCAACGCTCTTGCAACAGAAGGTTCAAAGGAGACAAAATTTTCTGCATCGGCTTGCTTACGGGTCTCTCCATGAGCCGAAGACAACAGCTCATTTAGAAGATTGCTAGGCTTGCGTCGCTCTAGCGCGGAAAGGCTTTCAACAACTTCAACGACGGGTTGCTGTGAAGGGACGCGAGGGGGTAAGTCGAAGTAAACCATTATCTGCTGACCTCCCGACGAACCATTCGCACTCGCACTCGCAAAAGAACAGCCCGACAAAGCGGGCTGACTTGATCAATATTGAAATACTTGATTTAGATGCACTAGATAAATAACGCAATATTTTCGCAAGGACTTGCATCCCCTGCCTCGACGTTCTCACAGGCCAAGAGCTATCTGAGATATAGAACGCCTAGTCATCATGCTGGATCGTAACAGGCCGGGTCGTAAACTTAGCCAAAATGACTGTTAAGTCAAAACTAAGTGAGTCAAAACTAAGTGAGTCAAAACTAAGTCAAAACAACCGTAAGTCAGAACAACTTAGTCAAAATCGCTGTTACCGGGGTTGCGAGCAGGGTCTCCGCTCAAAAAGCCGAAGATAAAGAGACCGACGAAGAAAGAGATTGTGATGTAAACAACGATTTTGAGCGTTACCATTTCTTTTACTTCCGATGTAAAAATCCAGATGTCATGTCATCATATCGCACTGTATCACGCTCCTCACTAGGCGCACCGTGAAGTTGTGTAAATAAAGGAACGTTCAGTCAATCGCCGAAAACACCATTTTTGGAGCTAGGATGTCGCTCAAATCCGTCAAAGCTGTTCCTGCATCACTCAGGATTGCCTCACTGTCTTTGAGGTTTTTAGGCACGGCCCGAATCTCACCAATGCCTAAAAATTCTCTCGTAACAGCGTTTATGATGCGCAGTGGC
>JBGTGK010000203.1:0-4860 GCA_041746795.1 Phormidesmis sp. | reverse complement strand
GTCAGGCCCACATGCCCCATCACCGGAATACCCGCTTCCACAATCGCCGCGATCGTCTCCACCACCGCGCCATAGCCCCCTTCCATCTTCACGGCCTGAGCGCCGGTCTCTCGTAAGATGCGACCTGCCGCTGTCATGGCGGCGGCTCGGCTCACCTGATAGGTAAAAAAGGGTAGGTCTACGACAACTAGGGTTTTTGCAACTGCTCGACGCACCATTTTGGCATGGTGAATCATCTCATCTAACGTCAGCGGCAGCGTGGTTTCGTGCCCCATCACCGGCATCGCCATCGAATCCCCCACCAAAACTATGTCAGCCCCGGCAGCCTCCACCATCTGAGCCGACAGGTAGTCCCAAGCGGTAAGGACTGCGATCGCCCTGCCCTCCTGCTTCCACCGCGCAAACTGATGCACATTTACAATCACGATAGCTGGCTCCCTCTTTTATCCGATTCACACTTTTCGCATTCTTTTCCGTATTCTTTGAAGTGCGATCGCCTCAATATAAAAGCAGCGTATCAAAATTATCTGGTAAATTATCTGGCACCGACCGCACTCACAATCGATCCGTGCGGCGTTCCTCGCCCCGTAACCGTACTCACCCAAGCGAGCCCTTCAGTCGTACCCACCCAAATTTTGTGACCCGTATCCGGCGAAAGCGACAAAATATGCTCCGAAGGTAGGCTCGGCACCCGGCCAACCACCGCACCGTTATAAGGGTTTAGCTTCAGCAGTCCGGTACGAGTGCCGACCCAGAGGCTTTGGGTGGAGTCGAAGGCAAGTGCCTCCACGTCCATTCCCCGTAGCTGAGTCACCGAGCGCAGCAGCTGGCCCGTCCGGCTGTCAATCACCAATAATCCGGTTGGCGTCCCCACCCACAGCTCTCCCTGTGGCCCAACCGCCATCGCCTGAGCCGACCGTCCCGGCAAGTCAGTGGTCTGATAGGTAATGTAAGCCGTCGCCGTATTGATGCGCACCAGGCCTTCTAGCGTGCCTACCCACAAGTTGCCATCGGGGGCGAGCCCTAGCGTATTCGCGCTGACGCCCGGCAAAGCCTGTAGCGTGGTCATCAATAGCCCTTCATCGGGGCTAATCATCGCCACACCTCGGTCGGTGCCCACCCACAAAAAACCGCGCCCGTCGACCAGCGTTGCCAGCACTCGATTAGAAGGCAGCCGAAAATTCTGTGCCGTCACTTTATTAATACGCGGCTCAACCCGGACAAGTCCTTCAGGGGTTCCTAGCCAAATTCGACCCACTTTATCCTGAGCCATGGCATCGATAAAGCGGTTCGGCACGGCAACTTTCGCCAGCACTTGCCCAGTCTCAGGATTTATTCGCGATAGCCCCTGATGAGAGCCCACCCAAAGACTACCGGTGTAATCCTCTTGCAGCGCGCCTACCTGATAGTCCTGCGAAATTGGGCTAGGCCGGTTTGTTCGCTCAGTCGGTAAAGGCCCTGAAGGTACATCAACGCCAGGAGGTGCCTGAACTTGTGCATTGGCGATCTGTAAGCTGACAACCGGGAAGCCTGCAATGATAGCTACCCTGCTCATTAGAAAAGCAGCGCTGGCAATCTGAGTAGCCAGTGCGCTGGCCTTTTTACTGGCTTTTCTAGCAATGCTCACGAAAGATACCCTCTAGGAAAAAATGCCTACTCTCTCAACAAGGAATGCTGATGAAATAGCTTGCCCAGAAAGTACCCGCAAACCCGCGTTCCTAACCGTCTAGCAGACCGGCCTATGCGTTACCTCGGAAAACCAGGGGTGTTTTGATATTTTTCTTCACATATTGTTACAACCGCTACCGCAACGTAATCTTTTGAAACCTTTGTACATCAGCATTCATAACTTTTAATTATCAGACGATACAGAACTTCTAAAAGTAAACTTATCGGAGTCCTGATAGTATTCTTTTAAGGCATAGGTTTATCTGATAAGGCACCCCAACCTAAATAACGCGGCCATTTTATGAGTTTTTTTGAACCGTCAGAAAGGCCGTAGGTACGCTTGAGGACTCCAATAATCAGAAGATCGCCTCAAAAATTGCCCCAAAAAATACCCCGGCAGAGCGTTAGAACCTGTTTTTGGGTAGGCGTGTGGCTTTTAGGCGTTGGGTGCTGGTCTCTTTTTTATTTGAGACGCCCGGAGTTCAGTTCAATATCTAGCTTGATTCACCAGGAAATAGACAGGAAATAGGGAAATATGTCCTACTCACAGACTCAGTCAAAATCTGGCGCTGGTTACAGCGCTGGCGTTCAGGATTACCGGCTGACTTATTACGCTCCAGACTACACGCCCAGAGATACTGACATTTTGGCTGCGTTCCGGATGACGCCTCAGCCTGGCGTTCCCCCTGAAGAATGCGCAGCTGCTGTAGCCGCTGAGTCTTCGACAGGTACCTGGACAACGGTATGGACTGACCTCCTTACCGACATGGACAGATATCGCGGTCGTTGCTACGACATTGAGCCTGTCCCCGGCGAAGACAACCAGTACATCGCTTACGTTGCCTATCCACTCGACCTATTTGAAGAGGGTTCTGTCACTAACCTGCTAACTTCATTGGTAGGTAACGTATTTGGCTTTAAAGCACTGCGAGCCTTGCGTCTTGAGGACTTGCGAATTCCGGTTGCTTACGTTAAGACCTTCCAAGGCCCGCCACACGGTATTCAGGTTGAGCGCGATCGCCTCAACAAGTATGGTCGTCCAATGCTGGGCTGTACGATTAAGCCCAAGCTAGGTCTTTCTGCAAAGAACTACGGTCGTGCGGTTTACGAGTGTTTGCGGGGCGGTCTAGACTTCACCAAAGACGATGAAAACATCAACTCTCAGCCTTTCCAAAGATGGCGCGACCGGTTCTTGTTCGTAGCAGATGCTATTCACAAGTCTCAGGCAGAAACGGGTGAAATCAAAGGTCACTATTTGAACGTGACTGCCGCTACCTGCGAAGAAATGATCAAGCGGGCCGATTACGCCAAAGAACTCGGCATGCCCATTGTCATGCATGACTTCCTCACGGGTGGTTTTACGGCCAACACTACGCTGGCTCACTGGTGCCGCGATAACGGCGTGCTGCTGCACATTCACCGCGCTATGCACGCTGTACTCGACCGTCAGAAAAATCACGGTATTCACTTCCGCGTTTTGGCGAAGTGCTTACGCCTATCGGGTGGCGACCACATCCACACAGGTACTGTTGTCGGTAAGCTCGAAGGCGACAGAGCGGGTACTTTAGGATTCGTTGACCTGCTCCGCGAGAACTACATTGAGCAAGATAAGTCACGGGGTGTTTACTTCACCCAAGACTGGGCTTCTATGCCGGGTGTAATGGCCGTGGCCTCTGGTGGTATTCACGTTTGGCACATGCCTGCGCTGGTAGAAATCTTCGGTGACGACTCTGTGCTTCAGTTTGGTGGCGGTACTCTAGGTCACCCTTGGGGTAATGCGCCTGGAGCAACCGCAAACCGGGTTGCCCTTGAAGCTTGCGTACAGGCTCGTAACGAAGGCCGTAACCTCTCTCGCGAAGGCGGCGACATCCTCCGCGAAGCGGGCAAGTGGTCTCCAGAGCTAGCCGCTGCTCTCGATCTTTGGAAAGAGATCAAGTTCGAGTTCGATACGGTTGACACTATCTAGCAGGTCGCGGTTACTTCTGTTTTTTTTGGCGATCGCTAGAAAAGCCAGAAGCAAAACGGTATCGCCGCGAGCGGTTTCTTTAAGCCTGTTCATTGAACAATGTCTAGCATATAAGGATTTATCGGGGCTCTTTTGAAAGGGCTCCTCGAATATGGATCTCAAGCGAATTGCGAAAGATACGGCTCAGATGCTTGCCAGCTACCTCACCTATCAATCTGTTCGTACCGTGCTAGCCCAGCTCAAAGAAACCAACCTGCCTCGCTACCACTCGTTCCGTGAGTTTTCGAGTCGTGAACGGCTCCAAGATGGCGAAGCTTTCATTCAAGATCTGTTTCAAGCAGAACCTGAGTTGGCCCTGAGGATTATGACGGTCAGGCAGCATTTAGCCGAAGAGATTACCGAGTTTCTTCCCGAAATGGTAACTATCAACATCCAACAGTCCAACATGGAACATCGCAAAAAGCATCTAGAGCGCATGACGCAAATAACTTCAGAAGAGCTAGCCGCTAATGCAAACAAGGTCGATGGTTTAGAACCGCCTGAGTCTGCTGAGACTAATGACGCCGATTCAGACTTTGATTCAACAGAATCTCTCTGAACTAAACTCTCATTTTCGCATGACCCTACTCGTAGTGGGCCAAGCGTAGCTACAAGCCCAAACTTACCCCTAAAAGAAAATCATGAAAACTTTGCCAAAAGAGCGTCGGTATGAAACTCTCTCATACCTTCCTCCTTTAACTGACCAGCAGATTGAAAAGCAGATTAACTACTGTCTGCAAATGGGCTATATCCCTGCCATTGAGTTCAATGAGAACTCCGATCCTGAAGTTTACTACTGGACAATGTGGAAGCTGCCTTTGTTCGGCGCAACCAGCACTCGCGCGGTGCTCGACGAAGTGCAGTCCTGCCGCTCTGAGTACGGCAACTGCTTTATTCGCATAGTTGGCTTTGATAACGTCAAGCAGTGTCAGGCTGTGAGCTTCATCGTGCATAAGCCCGGCAGCAACAACAACAGCAACAGCGGCAGCGGCTACCGCTACTAAATTGATTAGGATTCGGCAACAGAATCTTAATCTTTATAGGGAGGAGTAGTGTATCTGCTTCCTCCCTATTTTTTATGAACTTGACTTCTAGATGTAACCTCGACCATACGGTAAACTTACATAGTGCCGATGGGAAAGGATTCATTAAAATGTCTCAGACAGAGCGCCTGGTAATGCTGGCTG
>JBGTGK010000202.1:0-5999 GCA_041746795.1 Phormidesmis sp. | reverse complement strand
ACATCATTCGAGCGGTATTAGAAGGTATCGTTTACAACCTGCACACTATTTTAACGGCGCTGCAAGCCGTCGCTGGCCCTGCTAAAAGCATCCGAGCCACCGGCGGATTCGCCCATTCTGCCCTGTGGCGACAAATGCTGGCAGACGTATTTAACCAGACGGTGATTATTCCTGAGAGCAATGAAGGCTCATGCTTTGGGGCAGCGGTACTCGGCCTTTATGCCCTAGAGCGTATTCCTAACCTAGAGCATGTTACGAGCATGCTCAGCGAAACGCATTCTCACAGCCCCATTGCTAAAAACGTTGAACGCTATCAGAAAATATTGCCTCTATACGCACGGCTGCTGGAAAGCTTTACGCCGCTCTATGACGACATCGCCACAATTCGGTCTACTCACTAGCTTTATTCGCAGCCTGTAGGTTGTGATGAATATTGGGCTGCAAACTTGTGCCTGTTCAGGCCGTTTTATTGGTAGTGTTGACCGTAATGGAGCCCTGATGGAAACCCATGGCCTACGACTCTAAAACCTATGGTCAAAGTCCGTTTGGCGGCCCCAAGCAGCCAGATGCCCCCAAGGCAGAGGATGCTGGCCAATCAGACACTCAAGGCCAGCCGCCAGAAAAGCCGCCAGAGAAGCCGCCAAAAAAGCAGCCAGAAAAGCCTCAGCCTCCCGCTAATGACGGGCTTAGTCAGGGTTTCAAAGATATACCCAAAGAGGTCGCCTCACAGGTTGCCTCACAGGTTGCCTCAAGGAGCAAAGCGAGCTTATCCGGATTAGTCAGTAAGTTTCCGACGCTGAGCGGTTCAAAATTGGGTTCGCAAAATACTATAGCCCTCAGCCCAGACAGCTCGTCAGGATTGCCAGAAACTCATAAATCGCGCAGCAATAGCAGATCCACCGCCAAAACGTCTAGCCGCAAAAGTAAAAAGGGCAAAGCCTCTAAAACCGCCAAGGCCGAAGTGGATGCTGCCGAAGAGGCCGTCGCACAGCGCTTTTTTGAAGAAGACCGCAGCGCCTATCTTTCACTCCTGTACAAAACAGTCATCTCAGGGCTGGTGTGGGCGGTGGCGCGGCTGTCTTGGACGGTGCTGCGGCTTTCTGACAACGGGCTTTCTCAGGAGGCGATCGCCCTGATCAAAATTGCCATCCATCCCGTTGTTATCGCTGCTGTAGCCTTAGCCTGCACCATCGCGCTCACCTTTTGGGCACGCCGCCTGCTCAAAGATTTGGCCAGGCACACCCAACAAATTCATCTTGACGCTGAAGCCCCAGACGGTAAAAGCTTTCGCCCCACCTTAGAAATCGTGGGCGACTCGCTCGACTACAACCCCAGGCTCCGAAAAAACATTGCCCTGCTATTTGACACGGCCTCTATATTGATATGTAGCCTGGTGAGCTACCTGATTGCCTTTGTGCTTTTCCCGATCAGCAGCTAGCCCATCAACCCCTCACTTCCTCCCCAATAACCATGAATAGCTCGCCCAAAATCATCGTGCTTGATGATGACCCCACCGGATCGCAGACGGTTCATAGCTGCTTACTGCTGCTGAAGTGGGATGTAGAGACGCTGACGCTGGGCCTGCAAGATGCCTCGCCCATTTTCTTCGTGCTAACCAATACCCGGTCGCTCACCCCCGAAGCCGCCGCCGCCGTTACGTCCGAAGTCTGCGAAAATCTTAAGATTGCGCTTCAGACCACAGGCACCGAGAATTTTCTGTTGGTCAGTCGCTCCGATTCTACGCTGCGCGGTCATTATCCTGTGGAAACGGATGCGATCGCCCATCACCTCGGCCCCTTCGACGCCCACTTTCTCACCCCTCAATTCTTTGAAGCAGGCCGCGTCACCGTTAACAGCACTCACTACATCGAGTCAGCCAGCGAGCGAATTCCCACTCACGACACCGAGTTCGCCCAAGATTCTGTCTTTGGCTACAGCACCAGCTATCTCCCCGACTACGTTGAAGAAAAAACAAAAGGTAAAATTCGGGCCAGTCAGGTAGAGCGCTTTCTCCTTGATGATGTCCGTCAGGGGACGCTAGAGCGCTTAATAACTTTAAAGAACAATCAGTGCGTCGCCGTAGATGGAGAACAACAAAGCGACCTTGATCGGTTCGCTGCCGATCTCCTCGCTGCCGCTGCCCAAGGTAAAAAGTTTCTCTTCCGCAGCGCTGCTAGCTTGCTTACAGCCCTAGCCAAGCTTCCTCCACAGCCCACGCCAGCCGAGGAAATGAACCGCATTACCCGTTCCTCCTCTGGCGCAATCATCATCGGTTCCCATGTTAAAAAAACAACCGATCAGCTACAGCAGCTCTTGCAGGCTCCTAACATTGTCGGCATCGAAATAGACGTTAGCCGCATTAAGAACAATCCCGTTACTAGCCACGACGAACTCCTCAGCGAAGTATTGTCACAGATAAAACAAATCCACGCCAAGGGCCAAACGCCCGCCATCTACACCAGTCGCGAAGAGCTAGCTTTCTCTAACAAACAAACTCGACTCGCCTTCGGAGAAGCCGTTTCTACGCTACTGATGGATATTGTTAGAGGACTACCAGACGACATTGGATTTCTAATTAGCAAAGGTGGTATTACCTCTAACGACATGCTTAGCAAAGGGCTGTCGCTGACTTCTGCTAGGCTACTAGGCCAAGTGATACCGGGCGTTTCGATTGTGACGACTGCTTCAGATCATCCTCAGTTTGCTAATTTGCCAGTGGTTGTTTTTCCAGGAAATGTGGGCGGCGATGATGGGTTAGCGATCGCCTACCAACGCCTCACCCAAAAGAAGCACGAGTAAGCTAACCCTAGTATCAACTTTTTTGGGTACGCTATGGTCGGCATATTTTTGAGGGATATCGCTTGCCAACACAGCAGCAGTCGAATAAGGCAATCCTCCTTTGTCAACGGAAGCTGGAAGTTCGTTCAATGAAAGAAGATCTCAGTCGGCTCACTAACGCTGAACTTAAAAAGTACATCTCGGTTCATAGAAATGAGAACGAGAAGGCTAGCGCTGCGCTAGCCATTATTCTAAGCCGCCAAGATCCTGACAGTTTCTATCCTTAGGGATGTGCGTTTAAATAAAGTACCAGTCCATCCGGCCTTCGACTACGCTCAGGCCTCGGTTTCAGATTTGCATATTTGGTACTTTATTTATGAGCGACTCCCTTACTCCTTTGGAATGAATGGCTCTGAGGCTGAACTAAAAGCCGTTTTTGAGCAGAAGTTTGAGGAGATTAAACAGCAACGCCTTAATAAGACTGGAAATGTAGACGAATAAAAGCCATCGCTTAAGGCTCGATATAATCTCAAAATTAGCTCTATCGTTAGCTTATGCACTCAGCTCGTTGATAAGTTCTTGTAGCTGGTCGCTGTTGGCGTGGTACTTTTCATTGCAAAAGTGGCAGACGGCCTCAGCGCCATCGTCTACTTTGATCATATCTTGTAGCTCGTCGGTGCCAAGGAGCTTGAGGGCACGTAACATGCGATCGCGCGTGCATCCACAGCTAAACTGCACCATCTGCGAGCCCGGCAGCATCTCTAGCCCAATATCACCCACCAGCTCATCAATAATCTGCGGCAGTGATTTGCCCGCTCGCAGCAAAGGCGTAAATCCGGTCAGTGCAGCCAGCCGCTCTTCCAAAATCGTAATCAGCAGCTCATCCCTGGCCGCCTTAGGCAGCACCTGAAGCAACAGGCCGCCCGCCACTTCTACACCCTCTGAGCCCACAAACACGCCCAGCACCAAAGCCGAAGGCGTTTGCTCAGAAGTCGCCAGGTAGTGCGTCAGATCATCACCAATTTCACCCGATACGAGTTCCACCGTGCTGGAATACGGATAGCCGCGCCCAATATCACGCACGACGTATAGATAGCCGTCTCTGCCAATCGCACCGCCCACATCCAGCTTGCCACTTTCAGTAGGCAGCAGCTCCACTTCAGGCTTCTCTACGTAGCCACGCACCGTCCCATCCAAGCCAGCATCTACCATCAGCCCGCCCAAAGGGCCATCGCCCTTTACCCGAATATTCACCCGAGACTGCGGCTGTTTCATACTCGATACCAGCAGCAGCCCTGCCGTCATCGCCCTGCCCAAAGCCGCCGTTGCCACATACGACAAGCCGTGGCGCTGCCGAGCAACTTCTGTCAGGCGCGTGGTGGTCACTCCCACAACTCGAATACCCCCGTCCGCCGCCGTTGCTCGAATTAACTGATCTGCCATACCTACCTAGTCATTTTCTACTTTATCCGTTCTTATTCTATCGCTGGATAAGGGCTCGCAAATTCAATCTGCCGGGTAATTTAGCCCACAAAAAAAGCCCACAAAAAAGCGCCTTCTAAAGATAGAAGACGCTAAAGTCAAACAGAACAACGTACCCCTAGCAGGCTAGGGAGCTAGCGCATAGCCGCGCAGCAGGCTGCCCACCGTTTTCGCCGTAATTTTCATCTGCGTCAGCGGGTTGGCAGGCACCACCGTTTTGTATAGGTAGCTGTCAAATGTTAGCTTTTGTACGTCAATATCAGAGCACATTTCTACAAAGGCTTCGCGGGAAGCGTCGCTGCGATAGAACACGCGCTGTAAGATATCGAGCACCTTATAAGTCAGGCCGTATTCCTTATCCCACTGCTTGATGTACAGCTTCAGCTCATCTTCAGTCAGCGATCGCGCGCCATTTTCAGAATACTTAACGACGGTTTCAGCACACATGCGAGCCGACTTAGCCGCAAAGTAAATGCCTTCGCCTGAGGACTTGGTTACCGTACCGGCAGCATCACCTACCAAGGCAACCCGGCCTACCACCCGGCGAGGTCTGGGATGCTCAGGAATCGGATGCGCTTCAACTTTGATGATTTCGCCGCCTTCTAAGCGCTTGGCCGCCCGCGCCCGAATGCCGCGCTGTAATTCTTTAATGCGAGCCTGGTTAGGCCGCATGGTGCCCGTACCGACGGCAACGTGATCGTACTTGGGGAATACCCAGGCATAGAAGTCAGGAGAGACATCATCGCCGACGTACATTTCGGCCAGCTCTTCGTAGTAGGCCATTTTGTCTTCAGGCAGACGGATGCGCTCTTGGAACGCGATCGCATAGTTATAGTCGCCCGCATCAATCGCCCGAGCCACCCGCGAGTTAGCGCCATCTGCGCCAATCACCATGTCTACTTTGAGGGTTTTCGCCTCGCCCTGCAAGCCTTCTTTTGAGTGATCCGCGTAGTGCAGCACATAAGGATCTTTATCATTGCTAGGAATTTCTAGCTTGTGCATCGTACCGTTGATGAGCTTGGCACCGAGCTTTTCAGCTCTATCGCGCAAAAAGCCATCGAGCACTTCCCGCCGACACATACCGATGTACTCTTCATCCTTGAGCGTTTCGCCGATGTTCACTTCCACGTTCGAAGGTGAAATCATCTTCATGCGGCGCACCCGCCGATCGATGATCTCAGGTGGCAGATCAAACTCATCCACCATACAAAGAGGGATCGCTCCACCGCAGGGCTTTGCATTATCTAACTTGCGCTCGAACAGGTAGGTTTCAATACCTGCTTTAACGAGGGTCTCGGCGGCGGAAGAACCCGCTGGCCCAGCGCCGACAACTGCTACCCGAAGTACCAAGGGCTTATGCTCCACGTAATGAATAATCTGTTATGGAATGAATCGTATCACCGCCTATTGGTGCAAAGCTCGTTGAAAGTCCTAATATGAAGCATATTGAAACACTGGTTTACATTCCGAAAGGATGATGGCTAATCACTTTGCCATTCATGCAAAGGTATGCTGGCATCGCTTATAATTTTGCATAGCGTTCCTATCGGCAGGTTACGTCCTCTATGAAAAGGAACGATTACTTGAAGCCTTTGATCTCAGCAATTCCAAATTCCAACTTACAGACGTACATTTTGCCTCAACGAGGAACGAAGTTACTGGGTTGCAGCCGTTCAGACCTGCTAGTCGAGTTTGACCATGATCAGAAGCGAACGGTAGATCAAGGGTTTTGAGTGTCC
>JBGTGK010000201.1:0-12319 GCA_041746795.1 Phormidesmis sp. | reverse complement strand
AAAATAGGCTGCGAAACGCCTTTGACAAGAAATTTTCTCTGGTTCTATAATTCCACTTTTGAATATTAAGTGCCTTTGTATAGAGTTTCACTTAGCTGGAGCTTAGAATTTCATGAGAAAAACCTGCAATGAAGCAGACATGCCTCAGAAAAAGGCTGCAACGACCAAGCCAAGACACTCTCACGATTTTTCATTCTGACGCGTACAGCAAATCTTTCTTCTAAAGCAAATGTCGATCAAAGCTTTTGCTTTATTGATTCGCAGGCTGAAGGCCAGCTTGACAGAATAGTCAGCAACACGCCTATCCCGATTAAAAAAATCATAAGACTGGCGCGGGCGTTCCAGATTAGATGCTCAGTGCCATGATACGTGAAAAGTAATTAACGTTCTCTAAAGCAGTGGTCTAAAAAAACAAAATAGGCTGAAAAGGTGTGCTAGTGTTCAAATAAGCGACTAGGCTCTAGTGGTAAAAGCCGGTAAAAAGCCGCTAGAAAAAGCAGGGAAAGGGCAGTGTAAATCTGCCGCTATCCCGTAACTGTAATTAAGGGTGGCAAGCCATCTTTATAAGTCAGAACACCTGCCCTTTCGCATCATCCACTGTCTTATCTGCGAGGTTCAGTTTGAAGACACAAAAACGAAAGTGGGTCAACCTGGTATTAATGGTTGTCCTAGCTTGTTATATCGTACTGGGTTCTGCTAATTCTGCTGCTGCTATGCACATTGCTGAGGGCTTTTTGCCCGTTCAATGGGCAGCTTTTTGGTGGGCAGTTTCATTGCCTTTTTTCATCTTTGGTTTGCGATCGCTCACCCGTATCACCACGTTGCATCCAGAGCTTAAGCTGCTCCTTGCCCTATCGGGAGCCTTTACCTTTGTTCTATCCGCCCTAAAAATTCCTTCAGTCACGGGAAGCTCCTCTCACCCAACCGGAACGGGACTGGGCGCGATTTTGTTTGGCCCTTCGGTGATGACCGTGCTGAGCGGATTAGTGCTGCTATTTCAGGCAGTTTTGTTGGCCCACGGGGGGCTGACCACCCTGGGAGCCAATATGTTTTCAATGGCAATCGTCGGCCCCTTTGTGGCGTACTTTGTTTACCGCTTGCTGCTGCGTACAGGGCGACAGCGGGTGGCGATTTTTTGTGCTGCTGCCTTGGAAGATCTGCTGACTTATGTGACAACTTCTATTCAGTTGGCACTGGCTTTCCCCGCCGCTAGCGGTGGCTTTATGGCTTCGTTTCTTAAGTTCGCAAGCATTTTTGCCATCACGCAAATTCCGCTTGCTATCAGTGAAGGATTGCTGACCGTCTTGGTTTGGAATTGGCTGCAATCCTATGGGCAGCAAGAACTCGAAACCCTTAAGCTCTTGAGACAGGAGTCATAAACGATGCCAAAGTCCTCAACTCAAAACCGTCTCCCCAAACAGGATAATTCTAAGCAGCATAACTGGCTCTTGGCGATCGCAATCATTCTTCTAGCCGTTTTCCCCCTCGTCTTTGTGCGTGGAGAATACACCAGCTCAGACACTCAAGGCGAAGCGGCCATTACGGAGATTCAGCCGAACTATAAGCCCTGGTTTAAGCCCTTTTTTGAACCGGCTAGTAGTGAAATTGAAAGCTTGCTGTTTGCCAGTCAGGCGGCTCTAGGCGCGGGCGTCATTGGCTATGTGATTGGGCTGTACAAAGGTCGCGCGCAGTACCAACAGATGCACGATCGATCCGTTGACCCTCAATTGCTAGAAAATGAGCCATCAGATTGATAGCTTTGCCTATACGAACCGCCTGCGCTGGCTTCCACCAGAACAGAAGCTATCGTTTGCGGTTCTGTTGCTGGTGCTCTCCTTGGTTTCCCCGCCGATTGTGCAACTGTTGATCGGTTTGTGGTTAATTCTTTGGGTGATCGTTTACGCTCATATTCCAGCCAAATTCTATTTTCAATTACTGGCTTTACCTCTGGGCTTTTGGCTCACCAGCCTGCCAGCATTTGTGCTCAACGGCGTTGGTCTAGATGTGGTGCAAGCGGTGCAGGCGGACGTTTGGCACGGCTGGGGAACCGGCATGGGTCGTTTTTATTTGTACGTAAGCCAAACCGGGCTGCATCAGGTCGGACTATTGTTTGCCCGTGCGCTGGCTACCACTAGCAGCATGTTTTTCATTCTTCTAACGACTCCATTTACCGAAGTCTTGCAGATTCTGAGACGGTTGCGCTGTCCGCCGTCATTAACTGAGCTGTTGATGTTAATGTATCGTTTTATTTTTACGCTGATGGCGATCGCTGATGAGCTTTGGATTGCGCAAAACTCTCGCTGTGGCTATCGCACCTGGCGGCGAGGAATGCAGAGCTTGGGTATTTTAGTAGGGCAGTTGCTTCAGCGATCAATTTTTAGCTATCGTCAAGTCTCGTTGAGCCTAGAATCTCGCGGGTTTAATGGAGAACTGCGCGTCTGGAGGTCTTATCCCTATCAGCCGTCCCAACGGTATATGCTTGAAGGAACAATTGGCTGTGCGGTGCTTATTATTCTGAGCATGGCTCTCCACTAATCTCTCCGCTAATTTCTAAAGATACCCCCCAAAAATTAATTCATGTCCGAATGGATTCTCGAACTTACTGATGTTGTCTATGGTTATCCCAGTAGCCCTCAACCCGCGATTCAAGGGCTTACCCTCAAAGTTCCAACAGGAAAAAGATGCGCCCTTATCGGTCAAAATGGATGCGGCAAAACAACTTTCTTTTTATTGGCAAACGGTCTTTACCAAAAGCAAAGCGGCTTCATTCGCTGGCAGGGCGAACCGATTCAATACAATCGCTCTTTTTTAATGCAGTTACGCCAGCAAATTGGTCTAGTCTTTCAAAACCCAGAAAATCAGCTGGTCGCTTCCACAGTAGAAGAAGATATCTCTTACGGACTGTGTAACCTGGGTATATCAGAACTCGAAATTGCTAAACGAGTAGAGCAGGCAATATTACAGTTCGATTTAACTGAACTTGCCCATCAGCCCATTCACAACCTCAGCTTAGGGCAAAAAAAGCGTGTTTCCATTGCCGATGTCATGGTGCTAGAGCCTGAGCTGCTGTTGCTTGATGAACCGACTGCCTATCTTGACCCGCTCCACACTAAGGAGCTAATTGTACAGCTGCAACGAATTCATGCTGCTGGAACAACCATTGTTTTAGCTAGTCACAATCTCGACTTTGTTTACCAGTGGGCAGATTGGATTTTTGTAATGGATCAAGGCCAGCTGATTCTACAAGGAACACCCCAAGATGTTTTTGCTAAACGAGATACCCTAGAAAAACTACAGCTCGGTGTACCTCTCGCCATTGAGCTGATGGATCAGATGAAAGCGATCGCTAAAGAAAATAAGGGAACAGCGCCATTGACTTTAGAACAACTTCAACAGCGGGTTTTACAATCTCGTCGATTTCTCTAAATAGCAGTCAAACAAGTCAATAAAGCGGCGTGGTTCAAGCGAGGGCAACACTTTTCATTGGGAGTTAAAACCTCAAAGTCCAGCCACATAGACTTATGAAGGATCTATCCCTGACTCAGAGTGTTACCCTGGCGGAACCTGGGTTGAACCATGCCTAATTATGCACCTCTCACCTTTTTCTATGCCTTAACTTCTTATGTAAAGTATTGCTTCACAAACTACACCACCTCAAAAGTGACAACAAGATCGTTGTAGTCGGCATCCCCCAAGCTGGGTAAATCTTCAAAGCCCAGAGCGTTGTTGCCCAAAAGCTTCACATGGTCTTCACCGCTGTTTGCACCGAGATAAGAGAAATAGGTCTCAGTCGAGTTGAGGTTTGAGTTTTGTACGCTGATGAACGTGCCATACAAAAGATTATCCACAGTAGCTGTGAAGGTGCTAGCGCCACCGTTTTCCACCTGTAGGGCTACGTCAATTGTCCGCTGTAGGGCAGCGGCTTTGTAACCTTCATCGCCTACCTGGAACGTGTTTCCATCAACCGTCACGGCACCCGTCAAGTCATCTACCACATAAAGACCCACTGTGCTATTGTAAGCAGCCTCTCGATAGACGGTAAACTTAACATCTGAGGTAGTCCCTGCCTGAGTGCTGAAATCGATAGCTGCACCGTCATCTCCGCCGTCATCTCCCTGGGGAGCCCCTGCCGCAACTAAATTGGGTGCATCCATAGCAAAATCAGCTCTTAGTGAGAGCGTCGTACCCCTGCCAAAGTCTAGCTGTGCATTCCCATTTTGCGGAACAGATATTGCCGCAACGCGAGGCTTTCCATTTTCAATAAGTTGAAACTGTAGCGTATCGCCCTCGTTTGCGTTTAAAGAGAACGAAGGCGAAAAGCCTACGGCCAATTGACCGGGCTTCAACAGCGAAAACTTGCCTACTTGGGTGAGGATGCCATCGTCGTTTACCTTGAAAACGTCTACTTCGCTAGCGTTACCAACAGCCACCTGATCGAATGAGAACCGAACAGCTCGCGCGCCATTGAGAGACGTGAGTGTCAACTCATCACCCGCTTCGTTGGTGTTGAAGTCGCTGCCGTTGTTATTGTTAACATCTGCCGCAATAGTTTGAGCGCCCGTTAGAGAAATCGTATATTCGCCAAACGACTTGCTGGTATTACCTGTAAACCCAGTTAAAGGCGAACCTCCGCCCGAACCAGTTGGCCCGACTACTTGGTTAAACGGTTCGCTAGGGAAAATCTGTCCGTTTGCGCTAATAGCCTCGTAGCCCGTGCCCGAGATGCCTAAGAAGTAAATGCCCGAAGCTGCTGGTGAAAATCCACCAGGCCCCGAGGGCAAGACAGACTGACTAGAGCCAAAGAGGTCATCATTGGCATAGACCGCATTCCCCAGTTCGTCGAATAGAAATATCTTGGGATCAATGACGACATCAATCGGAATACCTAGGGCCTGGTCTACGGGGATATTCAATGTTTTACTGCTGACAGTTGTTGCTGAGAACATCTGTCCGCCTGCAAGAAAAATCTTGAACAGATCGGCATCTCCCGAAAGGGTGCCTGAGATTGATTCCAAAGGCATCATCTGATCGGTGATGATTGAAGTAGCGGTAGCCAGGCTTTGGCCCGCATCGTCGCTTTCAGTAAATAGTTTAACGTTTTCCATGGAATGGCCTTTAGGTAAGTTAAGTAATAGTCAGTTTGTAGATGCTGCTAAACCGGTACATTTCATTAGCTTCATTGGTTTCATACGCAGGTAGGGTGCCAATGAGCTTTGATTTGTTGTGAGATAAATCTCAAAAAACTTGCAGTAGTGACCGGGTAGAAATCCCTACGCCAATGACAACAATTCCAAAGGCGCTTGCTATCGGTAGCCACCGCGTCCAAGATAGCTGGCCCGTTGGCAGATGCTTAAATAGTTGCTTGGCATACACTAACAGTAACCCTAGTGTTGTCAGCACCAGTGATAGCCCCAAGCTGAAGACGACTACCAGGATTAAGCCCGATAGAGGATTGCCGAGAGCGATCGCACCCAACAACAACACCAACGCCGCCGGACAAGGCACCAGACCCGCCGAAAATCCTAAGAACAACAAACTTCGCCAGGTAACCGGCTCTCCTGGAGCAGGCAGGTGAGAATGAGAGTGCCCCCCGTGTGAATGTTCGGTGTGTGAATGTTCAGTGTGTGAATGTTGACCGTGAGCATGGCTATGCTTGGGGCCATGGTGATGAGTGTGAACGGGTTCATGCTGATGACTGTGAACTAAGTCATGCTGATGACTGTGAACTGAGTCATCAGCATGAGTGTGAACGGGTTCATGCTGATGGATCTGGCCGTGGTCATGACCGTGAGCCTTATGGCTGCTGCCTTTTTTAGCAGCATATCGCCGCCAGCGCTGCCACAGAAGGTTTCCACCAATCGCTATCACCATGCACCCTGACACCAGGCTGAGCCAGGGATAAAGCTGCTCTGGCAAAATATAGCGAGCTGCAAACAGCGTTACTAGCCCCAAAGCAAAAACGCCCACCGTATGCGTAACCGTTGTGATAGCTGCCAGGAAAATAGCGTGAAGTGGCGTCGCCCGCTCACCCACCAAATAGGCACCTACTAGCGTTTTGCCATGCCCCGGCGACATCGAATGCGCGGCCCCCCAGGCAAAGACCCCGACCAGCGTTAGCAGCCATTTGCCGTGACTCAGGAGTGGTTCTGCCGTTGTCAGTAGCAAGGTCGTCTTTTTGGGAGTAAAAACATGGCTCGTGAACTGCCCTGCCTGAGAAATTGTCGCTAAGCAGGTGGCTTGGGGTGCTTCCGGTATAAATAAGTCGTAGTCAATTTTGATCCCCTGGACTGCGGCTGGCCAGGTATAGGCTAGTTGCAGTCCCGTGTGGGTATTGGGAGCCGCTTGCCCGCTAGGTGAAACAACGCCGTTGCGAGAGCTAACGGTTAAAACCGCCGGTCGGTTTAGGCCATCTTTCAACTGAATGCGATCTTGAAAGAAAGCTTGGAGCTGGGTGAGGTGGCGACTGATTTCTCTATCTGAAAGCTGACCGCTGGCGTCGTCATCAGCAAACGTAGTCAGCTCGGTAGGATAGGTTAGGTCAACCTTTGCCTCAGTCTGGCTATTCGTCTGACTATTGGATTGAGCAGCAGCTAGAACGGTAATTTCGGCAGTTGCCAAGTCAGCCCAGTGAGCTTGGCTAGGTAGGGCTGTCGCTAGCCAAAGGCAGCAGGCACCAAGTAAACCTAGCAGGCTATATCGACTTAGTTTTCGAGTCATGGTAGCAACCTACTATGGAGTAACAATCTGGGTAACAAGTCCTAGTCTTTGGCGAGCCTGCCGATCAAAGGTGGGATCGAGCGCTTGGGCTGAGCGAATATATTTCTCGGCTTGAGCCGGGTTGTTTAGGGCAGTTTCAATATCAGCGGCCCGATAAAAAATGCCTGCATTTTGAACGCCCTGATCGAGTGCTTCGCGAATGGCGGCGCGCGCTTCGGGCTGGCGGCCCTCGCGCCATAGCGCCCAGGCTAAAATGTCGAGCGTTTCAGCATCACGCCGGTTTTGGACTTCGGTTTGCATGAGGGCGATCGCCTCACTCACATCCTGATCTCGGCCTCGCTCCAACAGTAAATGCGCCAGATCGCGCCGATGCCCTAGAGCATTTTGATCAATTTGCGATCGCAGCACCGTCTCAGCACTTTGCCACTCAGCTTCAGCCGGTTTTTCCTGCAAGGCTCTCACGCGAGCAATGCCCTGGAGTGCTACACCCTGCAACACCGCCGACTTAGCGAGGCGCGAATACTGGTGATTAGCCGCTCGGTAATGGCCCAGGCGAGTTTCTAGCTGGGCTAGGTGCTGTAGTGCTAGCGGGTAGTCAGGCACTATCTCTAAGGCTTCGCGGTATATCTGCTCTGCCTGCTTGCTTTTACCCTGCTCGGCGTAGAGCCGCCCTAAAAAGGTTCTCACCTGAGCAGAGCCTCGCTGTTCACCGGGTTCCTCAGCCGCGATCGCCTGCTGAAAATCACTCAGCGCCCCGGCCTGATTCCCGTGCGCCATCCGCACCAACCCTCGAAAGCTTAAGCTACCGAGAGAGGGCACAAAGTTCACCATCGCGTCTGCTGCCGTTTCAGCCTCTGCTAGCTGGCCCATCGCGAGCTTTGAAGTCACCACTACCGTCAGCGATTCTGGCCCCGACACCTGATTGGCCAGGCGTACGGCTTCCGCAAATTCGTGCTTAGCCTGGGCAATTTCAGCTAAGACCATCACCGCACCGCTGTTGTCAAAAGGCAAATTAGCCAGCGACTGCCGCGCCTCTTGTTCTGCTAACAAATACCAGTTCGCTGCCCCGGTCACTCGAGCCATTTTTAGGTAGGCACCCGCCAGCGCAGCGCGATCTAAGCCATCTTCTGGTCGCTGCTGAACTCGCCCCTGATAGAGAGAAATAGCGCTTTCTACGGTCTGTTGATTGTCGCTTCTTAAAGAGAGAGAAAAGGGATAAGCATAAAGAGGTTTTGGCCCTGCGATCAGGCGTTTTCCAACCGGTGTGGCTATTAGCAAGGCGGCTCCAGAGAGCAGGCTCAGTAACAGAATACCAGAGACTTGCCAGCGCTTGAATATAGGCTTTTTTAAGTGAGTGAGCTGCATGGGAGAATGGCTATGATTAAATGGGAGCAACCCCCTCCTACGAGGGGATTTGCTTCAGGATGCGATTTTGGTAAAAGTCTCCTAGTTCGCGGGTGCTAGATAAGGAAAGTCCGAAATTAGCGGATCGTGTCCCTGGGCAGAGTTGCCAGGCGTGCCTTCGTAAGAAACGTTGTCACTGGCGGCTGGGTTGCCTGTCAGCACGGAAAGCGTGATATCAATCACGTCGTCCTTAAGCAACCGCCCGCCAATGGGGCTACCTTTGGCATTCACGCTGCCATAACCGGTGGGAGCAGTGGTGTCAATTCGCATTACGTCTGGCAAAAAAGCTCCGATTAGCGTGCTGGTTCTCATGTCGTCATTGCCGAACGCCATTAGCGTGCGCTTAACTTCGCCGACGATGGGGCCAGCGGCACTCGCGGCGGGCTCCTGTCCGGCTAAAGCGGCGGCTTCAAAGGCGGGCGTGACGCTATTGAGCGTATTTAAGAAGTCGTTGGTGAATACCAGCCCTTCGTTTACCGCTGGGCGAGCTAGTCGCTCAACCTGGTTGAACGTTTTACCGCTGCCGGTAGAGATCGTTTCCCACACGTCAAAAGTGGTGGCTCCGCTACCGCCTGCGAGCACGGCAGTCGGAATTTGCACGGCGATCGCATTAACGTTATAGCCCGCTGCAAAATCTACTGCCGTACCAGGGTCGCGGAAGACAGCCGCCGGGCCAATCCCCAGTGCGCCAGCACGAACCCGGAAAAACTGCTCCACGTCGAAGAAAAACGGATCTTCTCGTAGGCCTGTAAACACCTTTACCATTGAGTCGCCAACAGTGCCTGAGGTTACTATAGGCTCACCGTTCACGGCAGTGGTTTGCCCCGTGACAGTGCTGGTGTTGCCATCCGCAATTACCGTCATTGTGTAGGGCTGTTGGCCTTGGGCGTCAGGCGCTGCGAACGTAAATTGCAGGGTGACATCGGGCGCTCCAGTGGGTGAGGCATCTTTATCAGCGACGCGGGAGACCAGAAACTCATACCGAGCTTTGGTGCTGAAGTAGTATTGCTGCTGGGCGACCGATCGCGGATTGGTATTCATAATAAATACCAGATTGTCAGCCGACGCGCTGGGATTTTGATCGCTTTCACGAAACACGTACAGATCCGTCAGGTTTAAATTACGTCCCTTAATTTCTGTTTCGCCATCGTCGTGGTCAGATGCGTTTACAAAGGCGGCGGTTCCGGCGACTGCCATGAGCCCCAAAAGCAGACCGCCCGCGCCAAGCGCTTTTTTCCAGTTCAAAGTAAGAGATTTAGTGAAAGATTCATTTAAGCGCTTCATTTTTGATATCTCCTGATTTTTTGATTTTTGAAGTGACGGCTACAGCCCCAAAAGCAAGCAGGCCCAGCGTCGTCGAGGGATCGGGTACGCTGACGGGTGGATTGACGGTGGCAATGGTTTGAGCGCCCGTCAAAGAGAGGGTGTATTTGCCTGATGAGAGGGTGCGATCGCCCGCAAACCCCGTCAAAGGCGCACCCCCACCTGGCCCGGTTGGCCCTGCCTGTTGACCAAACGGCTCAGTTGGGAAAATTTGTCCGTTAGCACTAAATGCTTCATAGCCCGACCCAGAAATGCCCAGGAAGTAATTACCCGACTCAGACGGCGAGAATCCGCCGGGGCCAGAAATCAAAGTTGACTGGGCTGAGCCAAAAGAGTCGTCATTAGCATAAACGCCGTTACCAAGGGCGTCAAACAGGAATATTTTGGGGTCAATCACCACATCAATGGGAATGCCTAAAGCCTCATTGACAGGGATCTGGGCGGTTGCGCTGCTGGTTGTTGTTGCTGAGAATGTTTGCCCGCCAGTGAGGAAAATTTTGAACAAGTCGGCATCTCCAGAGAGCGCGCCTGAGATAGATTCTAAAAGCGTCGGCTGATCGGAGGTTACCGAAACCGCGTCGGTGAGGCTTTCGCCCGCGTCGCTCGATTCGGTAAAGCTGATTGCTCGCACGGGCCCTGCGACCAGCAGAACGCCCAGCCCCGACAGCGCAAGCAGCCATTTAATCGAAATTGTTTTTATCAAAGTACTCAACTCCTAATACATTTGTATTTCCGCATAAAGAAATAGTCAGAAGGTAAATACTGCTACGACCTTCAGAGATTATTGACCCGGTTTTGTTCGTTCGATTGCGAACATTAATGATCCACTTATGCTGTGGCTGTACCTGCCTAGTACGGTGAAGTCTAAAGCGATGGATTCACTTTATGACAATCTTTACAAAAGCCTTACGACACAGCGGGTCAATGATGAAGTTTTGATGAACATTGCCTAAAGTCATTGCGATCGCTTGCCCATTAACTGCGGTATCTCAGTCCGGCAAGCTTGCGTTCATTGATGCAGCGCAATAGCCTCATCAACGCATTCGACTATGCTGAGCTTCGCCCTAAGCAGACTATCTATCTGTAGCTTCTCAAACACAAAACCGTATAAGCCAGCATCTGTCTGATTGTTATTCAGGTCTTAGTTGCTTTGGCGATCGCCTTCTCTAACACTTGAGGTTAAACTCAGCTGTTTCAAGCGTTTATGCTCATACATCAATTTATCTGTTTGTGCTAGCAAGTGCTCTAGTGAAGCATCATCCGCGAGAGGGCAAACCTGAGCACCCACACTTATTGCGAGTTGATAGGAACGGGCAGCCACTCGATTAAATTGATCAATATTTGCTTGCAGGCGCAGGAACAAGACATCTACAGCGTCTGAGCAAGCAGGTATCAAGATAGCAAATTCATCACCACCCAGACGGGCAATAATGTCGGCACCACGAAACGTTTGTTTTAAGAGTTGAGCGGCATCTACGATCACGCTGTCTCCAACTTCGTGTCCGAACGTATCGTTGATTTGCTTCAAGCCATCGACATCAGCAAAGAGCAGAGAGCAAGGCAACTGAGTGCGTTGGGCCATTTTTAATTGTTGCCCTGCCAATAAAAAGAAACCACGTCGGTTGTACAGCGCTGTCAACTCATCTGTCAACGCTAGCTGTCTTACTTCTGCTTCTGCTTTGAGCCGTTCGGCAATTTCCCGCTCTAGGCATTGATTTTGCTGCTGTAGCTGTTGGTGTTGCTGTTGGATCAGTAATTGATTTTTGACTCGCATCAGCACTTCCATGTCCTGGAAGGGTTTGGTGATGTAGTCTTGTCCGCCGATCGCAAAGGCCTGCGCCTTGTCATCCATTTGATCAAGCGCACTAATAAAAAGAATTGGAATATGCAGAGTGGCGGTCGATGCTTTTAACTGCTGGCAGACTTCGTACCCGCCCATGACTGGCATTCTGATATCAAGCAGAATCAGATCGGGTGGATCTCGATGTACGCCCTGAAGCGCCATTTTGCCGTTGAGTGCTTTACGCACGCAGTAGCCTTCAGACTCTAAGACTTGGGTGAGGAGCCGCAGGTTGTCGGGGGCATCGTCAACGATCAAGATCGTGATGGCAGCAGTGGATTTGAGTAGAGTCATCATAGCTTCTGACTAAAGTTGCGTTAAATTGGCAAGCGTTTCGAGTTGGAAGTTATTGACTAGAAACGTCATCCCTTCAAGGAGCTTCTGGGCGGTTTGAGGCATTTGTGCCATCAGTTGACGGATTTTTCTATCATCCAAATTAAGGGTTGCCTCATGCACTTGATCAATCCATTCAACTGACATGACGTGCAGATCTTGTCGGCTCAGAGGCTGTCGCTCTGGAAGGTCGGGTGCTGCTAACGTTTCAGTAGCGTAGCGGTAGCGCAGACCGAGATGACGCGCCATCAGCTCGAACAGCACGGAAGCGGTAAACGGTTTTGCGATGTAGTCGTTACAGCCTGCTTGCAAACTGGCTGTGCGATCGCTTTGAAAGGCGTAGGCGGTGAGGGCGATGATTTTAGTGGGAGCGAGAGGCGAGAGTGCTTTAGCGGTTCTGGTTGCCTTATGCAACTGCTTCTGTTCCTCCTCTCGGAGCTGTCTGGTTGCCTCATAGCCATTCATGATCGGCATCTGGATATCCATAAAAATCAGGTGCGGGTGCCACTGTTGCCATTGGGTAAGCGCTTCCACGCCATTTTCGGCGATGTGAACCTCAAACCCAATGGGTTCCAGCAACGCCTGTAAGAGTTGCCGATTTTCGAGCACATCTTCCACCACCAGAATGCGGTATGTCGGTTGTCCTAACTCTAGACCAATTACTAGGGGAGCGGTTTCTAGTTCTACCAGTGGCATGGTTTG
>JBGTGK010000200.1:0-17548 GCA_041746795.1 Phormidesmis sp. | reverse complement strand
ATTTTGAATGAAATCAAAAAGGAGCCTGGGATTAGCGATGCCTACACGGTAGCGCTGTAGGAGCCTGAACAAGCCAAAGACCTGAATAAGTAGAGACATGAACAATCAATGGTGGGAAGTCACCGTCATTTGCCCGCCTGCCTTAGAAGACAGCGTTTACTGGGCGTTCGATCGGCTAGGCAGCAAAGGAACTGCTAGCCAAACTAAGGACAACAGCCGGATTGTGACGGCCTACTTCCCGCAGGTTCAGTTTCAGCCTTCAGCCTTTGAAACGTTCAGGGCTGATCTGCTGAGCATGATGGATAGCCCATCGGTTACGGTCGACTGGCGGCTGATTGAGGAGGAAGATTGGGCCAAGAGCTGGAAGCAACACTGGCAGCCTGAAGAGGTGGGCGATCGCCTCCTCATCAACCCCGCCTGGATGACCCCACCCGCCACCGAACGCACCATTCTCGCCCTCGATCCTGGCAGTGCCTTTGGCACAGGTGCTCATGCCACCACGCAGCTTTGTCTAGAAGCGCTAGAGAGGCAGAATCTTACGAACGCCACCCTTGCGGATATCGGCTGCGGCTCTGGCATTCTCTCGATTGTTTCGCTGCTCTATGGCGCTCGCCGAGCCTATGCCGCCGACGTCGATCCGATCGCATTTAGCTCAACGCGTGCTAACGCTGAAGCCAACGGCGTTACCGCAGAACAGCTACAGGTGCAGGTCGGCAGCCTGCCCGAAATCATCGCCATGGCCCAGCGAGCAAATGACCTTCCCATCGACGGCATCGTCTGCAATATCCTCGCAGAAATTATCGTTGGCCTGATTATTCCTCGCCTCAGCGAACTCGCCGGGCCAGACACTTGGGGTATCCTTAGCGGTATCCTCACCCGCAAAGCCCCCTGGGTAAAAGAACACCTCGTTGCCTACGGATGGGAAGTCACTAGCATGGCTGACAAAGGTGAATGGTGCTCAATGACTATTCAGCTAGCGAGCCCATAAGCCATGAACAACGCCGCTGGCTTCCTGGTTAAAGTCACTGTGCTTTCGGCACTTTTGAGCCTAGTGATCAAATACGGCGGGCCGCTATTGCCGATCGCCGCGCCCTTCACAGACGATCTCAACAGCCTGGTCACAGCCATTGTTGTGCTCCCCAGCCTGATCATTGGCATTGCCTTATTAGCAATCTCTAAAACCCGCTCCTAAAAAATATAGAAGCACAGGCTCCCTAGCCTATTTCTCCTACGACCCGGACGTCAGCGAATCGGCCTTCCGTCTAAACACATCCGTAAAGAAAGTGATAATCCGCCGCTTCCGCAGCTTAATATTCGCGCTCAACGACATCCCCGAGCGCAGCTCAAGCGGTACACCATTTGCCGCGAATTGCTGACTATCCAGCGTAATTTCTGCCGGAAATCGAAAGTAGGGAAACGTTTGATCTGGCGGCAGTGCATCGGTTCCAATGTTAGTCACTGTCCCTTCAATAGCGCCAAATTCGCTGTACGAAAAAGCATCAATGCGAACATCTACCTTTTGGCCGACCTTAACAAAGCCGATGTCTTTGTTAGGAATGAAAATGCGCGCCACCAAAGAGTCTTGGGGCACAATCTCCATCATGGGCTCAGTAGAGTTCGCCACATAGCCCGCTCGATTCGCCTTCAGATTGAAAACCGTGCCCTCTACAGGAGCCGTCAGCGCCTGGTTGTTAATGTTTTGGGCGAGCTGTGCTTTCTGGCTTCTCAGCTCAGCAATCTGCTGATTGTTGTCTAGGATTCGCTGGCTGAGCTGGCTATCAATCTCGGCAATGCGCTGAGTGTTGGCTTCAATGCGCTGGTAAAGGGTTTCATCTGAGGTAGAAGAGGTCAATCCAACTGTTTCTTCGTCAGATGAAATTTGCAGCGACAGCCGGTCTAGCTCCTTTTGCAGCGTGTCTACCTGGGCCTGCTTGGTGCTAACTTCCTGCTGCTGCTGTAAAAAAGAAAGTCTGGCAACGGCACCTCTTTCATTTAGCTCTCGATAGCTTTCTAAAATCTCTTTGTTTGTCTTTAGATCGTTCTTAGCATTGGCGAGCTGTACTTGGGTTTGCACACGCTGGTTGCGAGCCTGGCTGGCCTGTATTTTGTTAATGCTTTGCTGCGATCCTAGCTTCGAATTCGAAGCCTCTAGCTGGGCAATTTGGCTATCTGAAAGACCGGCTGTACTCCCTGAGAGCTGGGCCTGATATAGCTGATTGCTGGTCTGTAGCTGAGCGCGATCGCGCCCCCTTTCGGCCAAATCGTTGGAAACATCCTTAGGCGCAACGGCCTTCCCATCCCCTGACAAAATCGCGCTGTAGTAGGCATTCTCTGCCTGTAGCTCTTTGCTGTTCTCCTCATTTGTCTTCAGCTGCGCCTCCGTCGAAGTTTCATCCAAGGTCACCACGACCTGACCTTTTTTGACCAGCTCGCCCTCTTTGACTAAAACCGACTCAACCACGCCGCCCACGGGCGCTTGCACCACCTGCACAACGCCTTCAGGCTCCAGCTTGCCCTGCGCTCCAATGCTCTCGTCCACTTTGAAGATAAAGGCGCTCAGCACCGAGGCCGTCGTCACGCCCATAATGGTAATCGCAATCCATCTGGCCCACTTGGGCGACTGCCTGAGAATGACCGGCTTATCAAAAGACTGCGGTACATACGACGAGTCGAACCCATTGCCGTTGCCGTTGCCGTTGCCATTAGGCGGCATGGCACCCTGGCCCAGTGGATCAATGGGATTAACCCGGCCAGTAGTTCGGTTGTTAATAGGGCCGATTTGGGTGGGCACTGGATTATTCGTTTGACCGTTCATACGACCGTTACCATTAGTGGCTGACTGAGATCTATCAGAAGTACTTGTCATTGCTGGTTTACTCTCCCTTCTGCTCTGATAGGCAGTAGTAGCGGCCTTTAAGAGCCATCAGTTCCGCGTGGGTGCCTAGCTCTACAACGGAGCCTTTTTCCATCACCAAAATTCGGTCGGCCTGCTTAATGGTGCTCAGGCGATGGGTGATAAAAAATACGGTGCGACCATTGGCCCAGCGCTTTAGGTTATGGCAAACCTGAGCTTCGGTGTCGTAGTCGAGCGCGCTGGTGGCCTCGTCTAAAATGAGCAGCCTGGGATTTTGCAGGACGGTGCGGGCGATCGCAATCCGCTGCCGCTGCCCGCCCGAAAGTGAAGACCCCCGCTCTCCCACTCTTGAGTTATAGCCGCTAGGGAGTTCCATAATGAAATCATGAGCGCCCGCAATTCTAGCGGCCTCGATAATTTCGTCAGTACTTGCCTGGGGATTCGTCAGCGCAATGTTCTCCTGAATGCTCCCTTCAAACAGCAGGCTATCTTGAGGGACAATCCCAACCTGCTGCCGTAGGGAATACAGCTCAACTTTTCTAATGTCGTAGTTATCTATCAGTATCCGTCCAGATTCCGCGTTATACAGACGCGGCAGCAGCTTCATCAGCGTGCTTTTACCCGAACCACTCTGACCAACAATGCCAATGAACTCGCCTGCATAGAACTCTAAGTTGACATTTACCAGCTGCAAAGGACCAGAAGGCGCGAACCGGAAAGACAGGTTTTCAAAGGTCACCTCTCCGACAATCTCGGGCATCGGAATTTGAGCGCGGTCTTCTTCAGCCTGCTCTTGAGGATGGTCGATAATATCGCTCAAGCGCTCAAGCGACAAAGCAGTCTCCTGAAAGTTTTGCCAGAGCTGAGTCAGTCGCAGCAGCGGCTGGGTCACATAGCCGGAGATAATTCTAAAGGCAATCAGTCCGCCCAGCGTCAGCTTGCCATCTAGCACCAGCACAGCCCCAAACCACAGCACCAGCAGCCCCGACATCTTGTTCAAAAAGCCACTGGCCGATCCGGCGGTCGTAGAGGTCAGCACCGTCTTAAACCCGTCACTCACGTACCGGGCGTACTTCTCCTGCCATTTCCAGCGGGTTTTTAGCTCCATGTTTTGAGCTTTTACCGTTTGAATGCCCGAGAGCGCTTCCACTAAAAAGGACTGAGTCTCAGCGTTGCGCTCAGCCTTGGCTCGCAGCTGCTTGCGCACAATTGGCGAGACAAAAAAGGTCAGCAGCATAAACAGTGGAATGGTCGCCAGCGACACAAAGGTCAGCTTAATGCTGTAGATGAACATCACCAAAATGTAGAGCACCGAAAACAGTGCGTCTAATACCACCGTCAGGGCTGTACCGGTTAAAAACTGACGAATGTTCTCCAGCTCATTGACCCGGCTAGAAAGCTCACCAACCGGACGCCGATCGAAGTAGCGCAAGGGCAGTCGCAGCAGGTGATCGATAATTTCAGAGCCTAGCGCCATGTCGATGCGGTTAGTGGTATCGACAAATAGGTAGGTTCGCAGGCTGGTTAAAATAGCCTCAAAAATAGCGACCACTACCAGGATCGTGCCGATTACATGCAGGGTATCAATGCTGTTTTGGCCAATTACCTTGTCGATAATTACCTGCACCATCAGCGGATTTGCGAGGCCAAAAATTTGCACAAACAGCGATGCCACCAGCACCGTTGTGAGGACGCCTCGATACTGCTTCAGCGAAGGAATGAACCAGGCTAGGCCAAATTTTTCTTGAGGCGTTTGCTCGGTGGTTTCTACCAGCAAAATTTCGCCTTCTGACCCCCAAATTTCTGCAAAGGCCTGCGGTGAATGGCGCACTAGCTTATTGTCAGCCGGAACCCCTAGCACATACTCGTTTTGGGAGGTCTCATAGATAACGGCAAAGCCTTCTCGCCACTTGATAATGGCGAGCTTGGGCAGGCGGGCGATCGCACTAGCAGGCACCTTCGCCAGCTGCGGCTTTAGCCCCACCAAATCAGCCACCGCACCACAGGCCGTCAAAGACAGATGCCCTAAGCGCTCGGCCTGATTAGTCAGCACCCGCTGCACGACATCGCGCTTAAAAGGCATGTTCAGATGTTGAGCCACCATGGCAAAGCAAGCCAGGGCGGTGCCGACTTCATCACGCCCGCGCATCACCGGGTATTTGATGGCCTTTGCTCTAGCAGAGTCGGCTTCTATGATATTGGAATCAAAATTTAAATCAGGGGCATAGGGCGTTTCTGTAGAAGAGCCGCTTGCCTGCCCGTTTCTACTGTTGCCAGCAGGTGCGATGGGATAAGCATGCCCATTTGCACTCATTTGGTCAAATGAAGCCGCCCCGTTGTTTTGGGCAGCTAGCTGACGCATATCTATCCCCACCAGCCGGGTCATTTTTTGGCTGACGATGCGGCCATCGAGATACTCAGAGGGTAGCCAGCTGCCAGCCGGATGGCTAGCGATGCTCTCTGAGCTGACAAACCACAGCCAGTTAGGATCGCGCTCTGGCAGGATTACTTTGCCTGCTGTCATCGTCATGGCGATCGCATTTTGCATCAGCCGCTGAGCCGTTCCCACTGAATCGCTGACGCTGCGAGCCTGCGCCTTAAAGTACTCACTCACCAGCTCGAACACTTCGGCTAAGTAGCAGCGGTCGATTACAGCCGCTGCAAACTTATCGTGCTCACGCATCAGCTGCCGAACGGTGGTCACCGGTACGGTAATGGCTGTGACTTCTGAAGAGGCGATCGCGCTTTCGCAAGGCACCCCTCTCACCAGACCGGCTAGCCCTAGCACCGCTCCCGGCTGAAGCAGGCCTAGCGTCATCGGCGTTTTTTGGTAGGGGTCATAGCCCAGCAAGCGGCCCGTACCCTCCATAATCACCATTAGCTGGTAAGGCATCGATTCTCGCCGCAGCATCGGCTGGCCAATGCGGTATCGCAGCTCCTGGCAGCCGCTCGCTAAAGACTCCAAGGCAGCCATAGGCAGCTGATCAAACGGAGCGATCGCCGCGAGGCTTTGTTCAAGCGAAACTTTTGTGTAGGTCATAGAAACAAAGGAGCTGAGCGAACTTCAGTGAAAGAGCAGTCTTCAGTGAAAAGTGGCGATTCGAAAGTAAAATCTTCGAGAGTAATAAGCGATCAGAAGAAAGGCTGGATATCTTCAGTGAGTAATGTCTCATAAACCCAGCAGGCAGCGCGTTAACAGCAGGTTATGGCTCACGCTACCGCGACACTGCGATTCGGTATGCCCAGCTCCATCACAGCGGTGTCCTTAAGCTGCTGATTGAGCCAGGTCTGAAACTGCTCGGCCAGCAGTCGCTCGCGCATCGGCTCATCAAACTGGGCCGGTACAAACTGCTCCAGGCGAGCAATCACCAGCCACTCGCCAATTTGAGTCGGTGCCCAAAGCTGCCCCGGCTTACTCACCATCAGCATTCTGGCCAATATGGGATGGGGTACACTCAGCTCCACCGGGCCAACCATACCGCCTGTTTTGGCCTCCTGCCCTTCCGAATACTGGCTTGCCAGGATAGAGAAGGCAACGCCATCGTCATTAAGCCGAAAGTAAATTTCCTGCGCTAGGCTCGTATCTTTCGTGCGAATCAGCGAATAGCGCACCCGATCTAGCTCAGCCTTGCGCTGTAAAAAATAGGACTCTATCTGGAGCCCCCAAGTGTTTTCCTGAAACTTCAGCAGCTTGCCTTCTCGAATCGCCGCCAGTGTCATTTGCTCGGGGGTTTGCTGCTGCTGCTGACACCAGGCCTGCTGCTGCTCCCTAGAAAACAGCCCTCGCTTTGTGCAAAAGGCTTGCAGGGCCGCTTGGGCGTCGCATTCGATGTGGGCGATCGCCTGATCAACAATAACTTCCTGCACAAGCCTGGGCATCAGCTGATGCTCTTTGAGCTTGGCGATGAGTGCAGACGCATCAAGCGTCGCCTGACCAATTTGAAGAACCGCTACCATACCCTGAGTTTCTAATAACAAATTTGCTTTATTAATCCCACAATAGGATACGCATCCATCAAAAAAAATAGTTACATGTCCAAGTTATCTATACATTCACATAAAGCCTAGTCCGCATGAAAGTTCTTGCAGAATTTCAAAAGAACTGCCGGTATATAGTGAAAATTTCTATGCTTTTTTCAGGTCTTGCCTTTTCAGGTTTGCCTTATTTTGGGTTCATGGTACTCCCGTTTCACGATCACTTCATCGAGTCGGTTGCATTTCCATACAGAAATTTGTGATATGCATCACTAAAACCAGCGTATTCTGACGGATAGACGGTAGGCATAGCGGTTAGACATGATTAACAGGTGCCTGCGCTCGTATCTTCCTTGTACTGGCCCTTGATTAAGCAATTTCTCCAGCGGATATATAATCGGCTGTGTCGTGGACGAGCAGGCTTGTCTCACCCGCAGCAGCTCTCTTTTGCCAGAGCTGATTTTGCCAGAGCTGATCTTGCCAGAGCTAATCAGTCTCTTATCAGCGCTGCTCAACCTGATCGAAAATCCGATCAAATTAGCTACACAGTCTCCAGAGCCGAGATTGTAGACGCCCTAAACCATACGTTGCAACATAGCGTGCAGGCTCCTTCCTCGCACAGCGACTCAAAGGACTATGCCGATCATCCCGACCTGGCTTCGGCACTGGCTGACTCAGCTTATCTGTGCGATCGCCAGGGACGCCAAGCCGAAGCCGAACGCCTCTATCAGCAAGTCATTGAGCTTAGAACCCGGCGGTTTGGCGGCGAGCATCTATCTGTCGCGGATGGCCTGAGTGAGCTAGCCTCCTTTTACCGAGGGCAAAAGCGTTACAGCGAAGCTCAGCCTCTTTTACAGCAGGCGCTAGCTATTCAAAACCAGCTGTTGGTCGCCAGCCATGTGCAAATCGGTGACACGCTCTATCAGCTAGCCGATACCTTTCACTACCAGCAGCTATACGGTAAAGCCGAACCTCTCTACCAGCAGGCGCTAACGATTTTTCGCCCCCAGCTAGGCGCTCAGCATCCCCGTACTCAGGCCGTTTATAGCGGTCTGATGCAGATGCTGGCTGCCGCTATAGAGGCTGGCAAGTTCGAAGACCTCATAGCAGAGCTGCCGCCACTGGATCTCGACAGCCTGAGCGAACATTACAGCTGGGCAAAACCTAGCTGGGAGCGCTTCGACTGCAAGCAAAACCCCTAGGCAAACAATTAGGCAAAAAATCACACAAAAGTTGAGCCTGCTAAATTAGAGAGGCACTGCTGTTTTTTGCAAGCCTATGAAAGTCGCGCTGGTATTTCTGATAAAAGGCTACCGTCAGCTGATTTCTCCGCTCTTTCCACCCACCTGTAGATTTGAGCCCACCTGCTCCTGCTATGCCATTGAAGCTATTGAACGGTTTGGCCCACTTCAGGGGAGCTGGCTGGCTGCTAGGCGCATTACTCGCTGCCACCCCTTTCATCCCGGCGGCTATGACCCTGTTCCAGAGCGCCAGGCCACGGATTAGTCAAGGCTAACTGATCCCATATATGGACAGTTTGCTAAAGTAATCCAACAGGCTTAGCTGGCCATCTGCTTTAGTCATCTGCTCTATGAAACTAACCCTATGAAAAAAACCTACGTCCTCGATACCAACGTGTTGCTGCATGACCCCAATGCGCTACTGCGGTTTGAAGATAATGACGTGGTGCTGCCTATTACCGTTATTGAAGAGTTAGATCGCTTCAAAAAGCGGCCCGAGGAAACCGGTCGCAATGCCCGGCAAACCTCTCGAATGCTGGATGGACTCAGGCAAAAAGGCAGCTTAATTAACGGTATTGAGCTTAAGGGCGGTGGCCGACTACGAGTCGCTCTGTGCCGTCAAGAGTCTTTAGACAACTTACCCGCAGAGCTATATAGCGGGGGTGGCGGTGACGGTGGTGATAACGCCATATTGGCTGTAGCCCTAGAGACAAAGCAGCGCTGCGCCGCGCCAGTCATCATGGTGAGTAAAGACACCAATATGCGCATCAAGGCTGATACCTTGGGGCTAACCGCTGAAGACTATGAAACCGACAAAATAGATGTTGACGATCTCTACACGGGGATTGGCGAAGTATTTGTCAGCGCAGAGCAAATGTCGGCCTTGTTTCAGCCAGATGCAGCGGTGGATATTCCTCAGCTCAGTAAAAAATTCTTCCCTAATCAGGCGCTGACGCTGATTGATATCAATAATCCAAGCCATACCGCGCTGGCAATTTTACGGCCCGATGGTCAGCTGACGCCGCTGCCGAAAATACCCTATAACGGGATCTCTCACATTCATGCTCGCAACCGAGAGCAGCGGTTTGCCCTAGCGCTGCTGCTTAGCGACAGCGTGCCGCTAGTGACGCTGGTGGGCAAGGCAGGCACAGGGAAAACGCTGCTGGCGATCGCAGCTGGCCTGCAAAAAGTCAGTGAAGAAAAGCGCTACACTCGCCTGCTGATTTCAAGGCCCGTGGTACCCATGGGTAAAGACATTGGCTACTTACCAGGCGACATGACCGAAAAGCTCACGCCCTGGATGCAGCCGCTGTACGACAACTTCGATCTGATTTTTAACACGCAAGACGGCACCGATAAGCCAGACCACTGGCGACGGGGCCACGAAGAACTTCTGGACTTGGGCCTTTTGCAAATTGAAGCGCTCACCTACATTCGCGGGCGTACCATTCCCAAGCAGTTCTTTGTAATTGACGAAGCCCAAAACCTGACGCCTCACGAGGTCAAAACTATTCTGACGCGAGCGGGAGAAGGCACCAAAATAGTGCTTACTGGCGACACCGCTCAAATTGATAACCCTTATGTAGATGCCGCTAGCAACGGGCTTACCTACGTTATCGAACGATTTAGAAACGAGCCTTTGGCAGGCCACGTCACGCTATATCAGGGCGAACGCTCGGATCTGGCCGCTCGGGCAGCGAGTTTACTATAATGCGACTCATCCCGTGTAAATGCGACGAGTTAATGGCAGGAGAGGGCGCAAGCTAACATGGTGGACTACGAGGTTCGTCTGGCAAAGCGGACAGACTTAGCTGTTCTGCCTGGCATAGAGAAGGCGGCGGCTCAGCTATTTGGGCCGTATCTGGAATGGCTAGGGATTTCGGCTGATGTGCTAGAGGGACTGACCACGCCAAGTTTTTTGATCAGGGCACAAACGGATAGTCGGCTGTGGGTGGCGGCGATCGCGCAAAAGCCAGTCGGTTTTATTGTGGCTAAGTTTTTGCCGAGCTGCTGCTTTGTTGTTGAGCTAGACGTGCATCCAGACTATGGCCGTATAGGAGTGGGGTCAGCGCTCGTGAGAGCGTGCTGTCGCGGCGCGCAGCGCAAAGGCTTTGATCGGGTGGTGCTAACGACGTTTCGCCGGGTGCCCTGGAACATCCCGTTTTATCAGCGCTTGGGGTTTGAGGTGTTGCCTGCTGGGCGGTGGTCTTCAGACATTGAGGCGATTGTGCAGCATGAGGCTCGCTATGGCTTTGCGCCGGAGAAGCGAGCGGTGATGGAGCTAGTGATGCTCAGTGAACAGTGAGACAGCGGAGAACGAGATAGTCAGCAGTGAGGCGGTGAAGCAGCAGGCGATCACACTAGGCTTTCATCAGGTTGGCATTGCCTCTATTCTCCCGCAGCCATCCGCCGCCGAGCAATCTGCCCAAACCGCCCTGCAATCTTGGCTGGCACAGGGCTTTCAGGCAGACATGGGTTGGATGGAGAGCCAGCGCCGCCAGGATATTCGGCAGATTATGCCCACGGCCCAGTCCATTGTTTGCGTAGCGCTGAACTACTACACTGGTCACCAGCGGCCTGAAGGAACACAGTATGCAAAGATTTCACGCTACGGCTGGGGCCGTGACTATCACCGCGTGCTGACAAAAAAGTTAAAACAGCTGGCTATGTGGCTACAAACGCAAGATTTTGGGACGGATGTGGGCATAGAGGCGCGTTTGTATGCGGATACTGGCCCGGTGCAGGATAAGTTTTGGGCGCAGCAGGCAGGCTTGGGCTGGATTGCAAAAAATGGCAACGTGATTACCCGACGCTACGGTTCGTGGGTGTTTTTGGGTGAGATTATTACCAACTTGCCCCTGAGTGCCGATCGGCCGCATACGGCTCACTGCGGTAGCTGCACGCGCTGCATTTCGGCCTGTCCAACGGCAGCGATTCGAGCGCCGGGTGTGGTGGATGCCAATCGCTGCATTGCCTATCACACCATTGAAAACAGGGCAAAGGTGCTGCCGGAAGCGATCGCAACTAACTTGCAGAACTGGGTAGCGGGCTGCGATATCTGTCAGGACGTGTGCCCATGGAACCAGCGATTTGCGCAGCCAACTGACGTTGAGGCCTTTGATCCTTACTCTGAGAATGTGGCTCCTACGTTGGTTGAACTCTCTGAGATCACTGAGTCAGCCTGGGACAGCCGGTTCCCCGCTTCAGCCCTGCGCCGAATTAAGCCAGCGATGCTGAGACGCAATGCTCAGGCCGCGATCGCCTCCAATCAGGCCAAAAATCAGAACTCAGGCCGATCGGAAGAATGATATGGTCACTGATACGCACAAACGTATGCTCAGAACTGCTCAGAACTAAGGTTAAAACAAAGTTGCAAAACGAAGACTTGCAAAAGGACAGCTTGAACAAAAAAGAGGGAGCGCCTGCTGAATCTCTTTTGTCGGAAGCGGAAGCGCCTCCTAAGATCTGGCGAACAATATTTACTAATAATGCCCGACTGGTGATTGTCGCGCTGGCGATCGCCCTAGCCGTCCGTTTTTTCATTGCTGAGCCGCGCTATATTCCCTCGCCTTCGATGATGCCAACGCTGGCTGTAGGCGATCGCCTGCTCGTCGAAAAGGTGTCTTACCGCTTGCACTCACCCCACCGAGGCGATATTGTCGTCTTTGCGCCGCCGCCACAGCTTCAGGAGTACGGCTACTCTGTCCGACAGGCCTTTATCAAGCGGGTCATTGGGCTACCAGGAGAAACGGTAAAAGTAAGCCAGGGCAAAGTTTTCATCAATTCTCAGCCCCTTGCAGAAAGCTACATTCTCGCAGCGCCCGAATACGAGATGCCAGCGGTACGAGTCCCTGCTGATAGCCTATTTGTCATGGGAGATAATCGCAACGATAGCAATGACTCTCACGTATGGGGATTTTTACCTGCCAAAAATGCGATTGGTCAAGCTGCCTTCCGCTTTTGGCCGCTGGATAAAATTGGGTTTGTGATGGACGAATCCCCTCTCCCTCAGCTGTCAGCTCCAAAGCCTTGACTTCTAAAACTTTAACCCTAAAACTTTAACTCTAAAACTTTAGGTAGTACAGTAGCTCGGATGTTGTTTGAGTCGTGAGCCTCAGCCGCTGCTGAAGATCGGCTAGGTTTTGATAGCGGCCTGCCTGCCGGTAGTGAACAATCGCCCGACCCAAAAAGGCATCTATAGCAGGAATAGTGGCTAGCTGAGCGGCGGTCGCGCTATTGACATCAATAGCGACAGGCTCCAGAGTGTGTTCTCTGTCGTAGTAGCAAAACTGGAGGACGCTTTCCCAGGGCTGAATCTGCTGAACAGGCATTCCGAGTGCAGCGGCGATATCCTCTAGGCAGCTAAAGGAAAAACCGTTTTCGGTGAGCTTGGTGAGCGATCGCGCCTGATGAATAGAAATGCCTGGAAGCCTCAGCCAGTCATCTACAGAGGCGGTGTTTGCCTCGATGCGAATACCCCAGCTAGCGGCTAACTGTAGCTCTTCAAAAGATTGAAATCGATAGTAAGGCGTTTGCTGGAGACGGCGGCGTAGCGGGTGGACTTTGGCTAAAAACTTTTTAAGCATGGTGAGAACTGGTGAGAACTTACTTTAGCTTTGATTCCAAACAACAGCTTTCATCAGACCTGCTCAAGCAGCTTACGTCGCTTTTGCTCAAACTCATATTCCGTAATTAGCCCCTCTTGGCGAAGTTGATCTAGCTCGCGTAGAGCGATCGCCACCTGGCTAGCCGTCTGACTTATTTTCTCAGCGGATGTAGCGGGCTGTTCAGGCCCAACCGGAATCAGAATATTTCCAGCCTTGGGAAAGCGCTTGGTAAAGCTATCGTCGCTTTGCGTAAGGTACCACACACCTTCTAGGCAGCAGGCAACTTGGGGTAGCAAGGTGGGCGCGAGCACCAAATAGACGATGCCCCATAGATATTGACCGACGTAAAACTTGTGAACCCAGGCGGTCGGGAACGGCGCGATCGCCCCTGAAAAAGCAAGCGCGATCGCAATCTTACGGCGGTGGGCAGAAACAGGCAAAATAGCCATTTGGTTTTAGGGTCTGGGCATTTTAGAGGGTAGCCATCTACACAGGCGATTCATTTAAGTAGAGCTGCTTTTTCGCATGCCAAAAGCCGATATTTTCACGGAGCTAACCCATCTGGTCGATATCGATCCCTTTGCACTCATTGGGGTTTCCGTGAGCGCTGATGAAAAACGAATCGCTAAGCGCTATCGGCAGGTTGCCAAACAGCTTCATCCGGATGCGCTGAGCGGAGGACGAGCGGACGGCGGCATGGATGAGGCGATCGCAGCTCAGGTCATTGCGCGTATTGTAAACCCGTCTTACCAAAAGCTCAAACACGATAAGGGCCGTCAGGAGATATTAGCGAACAGCCGATTTCGGGTAATGCGCCTGATACGCACAGAAAAGCTATTGCCGACCTTCCCCAGTGCCCAGCAGCTCGCCGGAGCTGACGACGAAGGCGTTGATATTTTTTATGAGCAGGCGCTTAGCAACCTAGCCGAAAGTCAGTTTCAGTCTTTAGATGAGCTGCACGCATACTCGTTAGAAATCAGCCAGCTCAACCTTATTTTCCTCAGCCGTAGGATAGAGAATCTAGCAATTTGGCCTAAGCGAATAGGTCTGATCTCTGCGGCGGTAACGCCCACAGCCGTGACCTCTGCGGCAGCTAACACCGAACTTGCAACCGCCGAACTGCCAGAAAAGCCGCCAGAGAAGCTAGAGATTAACTACGCGCAAAAGCACACCACGAGAGCCAAAACCTATCTTGCTCAGCAGAACTACGAGGCAGCCGTGCAAGAGCTACGCGAGGCCATAAAACTTTCGCCACGGAACCCAGAACTTCACTCTATGATTGGGCAAACCTATTACAGGCAGAAGCTATCGGGCATGGCAAAAACCCACTTTCGCCAGGCGCTAAAACTAAAGCCCGGTCACAAAGTTGCCTTAAAATACAGCAAGCTATTGGGCATGTCGGTAGATAACGAAGCTGGCCCACCCATCCCTCAATCACCCGAGGAAGTTTCTAAAAAGCCCTGGCTCGGTAGACTGCTAAACCGTTAGAGCAGGCAAGCTTTACGGGTAGGGATATCCCCATTGGCGAGTAAGCGATAACATTTTACGCTATAGCTATCAATATTAAATATACGTAGACTGGTGTGATAGACGCGTCGGCCTAACGTATGCCCTGGAGCGGTAATAATCATGGGAATGTTTGATTCAGACCTGGTGCAACAGGAGGCAACACAGCTCTTTCAAGACTATCAGTCTCTCATGCAGCTAGGCGGTAACTACGGCAAGTTTGATCAAAAGGGTAAGAAGCTCTTTATTGAGCAAATGGAGTCGGTGATGGATCGCTATCGCATCTTTATGAAGCGCTTCGAGCTGTCGGAAGACTTCATGGCAAAAATGACAATGGAACAGCTCAAAACGCAGCTCAGCCAGTTTGGTACAAATCCTCAGCAAATGTTTGACCAAATGCATCAAACGCTAGAGCGAATGAAGTCCGAAGTCGGCGATCTGTGACTTCGGCTGCGCTCAGTCACCGTAACTGCGACTGCGCTCAGCCGCCGGTAACTTCTTAGCTATGTTCAGCTGCCGGTGACTTTAGCAGGGGGTAGTTGAGCGCAGCCAAAACTACGGACGGATGAATTCGCTGGGTGAACGGAAATTCTCCACGGGCTCGTTACGCAGGGCCTGAATCATGAAGCTGCGCCAGACTGGAGCAGCGTAGCCACCCCCCGTTGCTCCTTGACCCAGCGGACGATTGTCGTCATTACCCACCCACACAGCGGTGGCTAGCTGGGGAACGTAGCCCACAAACCATACATCCTTTTGGGAGTCTGTTGTGCCTGTTTTACCAGCAGCAGGGCGGCCAATCTGGGCATTGGTTGCCGTTCCTTGAGAAATTACGCCTTGCAGAACATCCGTCAAGGCCGCACTTGCCCAAGGATCTAGAACTAGCTGAGGTTTTGGAGTATTGTCTAAGACGATGTTGCCGTTGCTATCGGTTACCTGCATAATTAGCGTCGTATCTGACTGCCAGCCGTAGTTAGCAAATGTGGCATAGGCTCCAGCTAGCTCCATAGGGGTGAGATCTACTGAGCCCAGGGGCAGCGAGATGACCGGATCAATCGGACTTTTGATCCCCAGCGTGCGAGCAATTTCAACGATTCGATTAATGCCGACCGCCTGGCCTAGCTTGATAGCAGGCACGTTACGAGACATCTCTAAAGCATTACGCAAAGGTATACTGCCCGCAAAGGAACCGTCGTAGTTTCTGGGGGAGTAATAGCGATCGCCATCTGGATAGGTAACGGGGCTGTCGTCAACGATGCTGTTGGGTGTGAACTTTCCAGAAGCGAAAGCGGCATAGTAAACAAAGGGCTTAAATGCAGAACCAGGCTGACGCCTTGACTGCACCGCTCGGTTGTACTGGCTGGTTTTGTAGTTGACGCCGCCCACGAGCGCTTTTACAAAGTGGGTACGTGGATCGATAGCGACTAGCGCCATCTCATCGGCGTACGCACCACTGCCAAAGTCGCGGTAGTAGCTGTCGGCGACGGTCTCTTCCGCAATTTTTTGCAGGTTCATATCAATCGTCGTCTGAATGCGCATACCGCCCTTGGCCATGGCTTCTGCACCGAACTGCTCGGTGAGTTCCTGCATGACAGCATCGGTAACGTAAGGCGCTTGACTGGAGCGGAAAGAGGTGATATTACCCAGATGAATGGGTTGAGCTTTAGCCTGTGCTTGCTCGGCTGGGGTAATCCAGTTGAGTTCGCGCATTCGCTGTAGAACGATGCGCTGACGTTTTTTAGCCGTTTGGTAGTCAATAAAGGGGCTGAAGCTTTCAGGCGCCTGAATCAGCCCGGCCATCATCGCTGACTCGGCTAAGGTGAGGTCTTTGGCAGACTTATCAAAGTAGCTTTGGGCAGCGGTTTCTACGCCGTAGGTATTGTGGCCCCAGTACACCTGGTTGAGGTACAGCTCAAAGATTTCGTCTTTTTTAAAGATCTGCTCGATTCGCATCGCTAGGACAATCTCTACCAGCTTCCGGCTGATGGTGCGCTCGGGCGAGAGGAAGAGGTTTTTCACCAGCTGCATGGTGATGGTAGAGCCCCCTTGGACGGTTTCACCGGCCCCTAAGTTTGCTAAGGCGGCTCGGCCAATCCCGGCGGGGTTGATGCCTTTGTGGGTATAGAAGTAGCTATCTTCAATCGCCAGCACAGCGCGCTTGATGTTGGGACTAATTTCGTCATAACCTACAACTTCGCGGTTGGCTTCGCCGTGAACGCTATCAAGTAGGGTGCCTTTGACATCGTAAACGTAGCTAGTCTCTGAAGGGGTGTAGTTGCGCAATACCCTGACGTCTGGCAGGTTGCGAAAGCTCACGGCAAGGCCGACTAGTCCGCCTGCGGCAACAGAGCTGCCTAGCATGGTCACGGTAAGTAGGGCAACGGCTCCGATCTTGCCGACGTCTTGAACGTATCGAAGAACTTGAGGCGATCGCGTCGTTCTACGGGGACGGGGACGTACTTTACGATAAGTATTAGAAGACACAGGGAGACGATATTTCCTAGCTTGAGGGAGCTTATCTGAGGGAGTGCTGGCGAGCTTCAAGGCTTTACAGTCGCTGTCGGTGAGGCTGCCGCCTTTTGACCTCCGCCTTTTGTATAGGCACGAAAAGGAAGCTGTCGTTAAATCAACTTCGCCATTTTTTGATTTAACTATCCCGTCAATATAGATGATCTCTGACGAATGTCTAGTCTTTTATTCGCTTTGTTATGAAAATTGGCTTGAAGAATAGCTGAATGCCGCAGTTTCACTATGGTCTTCAGCGTACTTTTTGACCGACCATAGCCACGGTTTTCAAGCAGATTTCAGGCTTTGGTAGGCGGCTTCGATGGGTTTTACGAAGAGGTGGCGCATATGCCGCAGGTTCACCCATAAAGCTACACTGGCAGAACTCATATTTTTCGCTTCCCGATTTTACGTTTATCTGCTTGTTCTATGGCTGTTAGTACTGTTTCAAACCTCTCTGCTTCGCTACCTGCTGAAATTCCGGCAGAGTTTGTCGATATCTATCGGGGCGTTAGCGAAGTTTTTCCAGCTCAGATGGACTCTTCAGATGATGGTAACGCTGACGGAAGCAATTGTTTGCTAGTGCGGTTGCAGCAAAGCAATCGCCCCCTGCGGGTAAAACTTGGGATTGATCCTACCGGCTCAGAGATTCATTTGGGTCATAGCACCTTAATACGCAAGCTACGGGCTTTTCAAGATGCCGGTCACACGGCGGTGCTCTTGGTTGGTGATTTTACCGCCCGGATTGGCGATCCAACCGATCGCGCTGAGGTACGCAAGCAGCTAACCGAGGCGGAGGTAAAGGCCAATGCTGAGACCTATATAGATCAGGTGCGGCCTATTTTGGACTTTGATACGCCAGG
>JBGTGK010000199.1:0-14358 GCA_041746795.1 Phormidesmis sp. | reverse complement strand
TCTTGAGAAGTTGTCTCATGGAATTGCCAGCGCACTGCAATCCTTCAGTGCGCTAGCACAGCAGCTAAAGAAAGATTGAGACAGCTTCAAAGCCATCTCAATCTCTCACTGCCACTAGCGGCTCGTTGCGGCTTTTATGTTCGCTACCGCAGCAACCGTGATAGCGCGCCAGTCGCTATCATTCGTCCATCTGATGTCTAGCTTGTTCCCAGCGCTGTCGCAGACAAAGACCGCCAGTGTTTTAGCCCCCGTCTTTAGTTTCTTAATGTAGCTGTTGATCTGAATGGGACGTGCGATTACTTCGGGGGAGGTTGCTGCCAGAATCGCTAGCATGGTTTTGCTAAAGAAGCAGTCATAGCCCGACTCGAACGTTACCGTTTCGCCACCAGCTACGGCTTTGTTGCACCAATATCCTGAAACCTTTGATATGCAATAGTTCTCAATAAATATCGTTAATGAGAAACCCTTGATTTATAAGGCTTCTGCCATATTGGTGCAACAACGCCGTTCAGCGCCGTAATTCGCTGCTGCAAGCCTTTCTCTAACCATTCCCAGGTTTTGCCAGAGATAATGCGAGGCACCACATCAAAGGGAAACACCTTCTCAGCGCCTTCTTCATCACCGTACACATTGAACGTCACGCCCAGCTTGAACAGGGTATTTTGCGCGGCCTGCTGCCTCAGGATCAGGCTTTCAATCGGCACTGAGTCAATTCGCTCAATCAGCAGCGCCGCGATCGCGCGGGGAACGCCAGCAGCGCTGAACAGCTCGTCGTAAAAGTCGCCTGGATCATACCTTTCAAAGGACATGGCAATGCGCTGAGAAATCACGCGAGAAAAACGGTGTCACTCAATACATATCACTTTTCTAGATCATTGAAATGTGTGCCTTTAGACCATTTGCTTGTAAGCATTCGCGTACAGCTAATTACTTATAGGAAGCCTTGTTAACGTTTCTGCTGAAGCTGCTCGCGAATCGAAAGCTGGTTTGGAAAAGGTGAATGAAGTGGCTAGCTGTCGAGCCACTGGCTCTTCTTACGCTAAGAAACCGTATCATCGCTTTCAATCACCGTCGCCTTCACCTGTCCCTTAGCCAGCTTAATCTCTAGCTCAGCCCCCGGTAAAAGCGTCGCCGCATCCACCACAATTTGCCCTTCAGCCTTTACCAGCGCATAGCCCCGCCGCAGCACCGACTCCGGATCTAGCATAGAGAGCTTTTCAGTAAGTAGCTGATGACGGTGCTGAGCCGCCTGCAACCGCTGAGTCAGGCCCCCTACAAGCTGCTGACGCTGCCAGCTCACATCGCGCTGATGCTGAGCTACCTGACGATCTACCCGCAGGCGCTGGAGCCGAGTACGTACCAATTCCACCCCCGACTGAGCCGCCTGCAACCGGAGAGTCATTACCTGAACCACTCGCTGCAAATACTGTACCTGCTCGCCGTAAAGCTCATCCAAGCTCGGTACGGCCTGTTCAGCAGCAGCCGTCGGCGTGTGGGCGCATACGTCCGCCACCAAATCAGCCAACGACTCGTCCCGCTCGTGACCAATACCCGTAATCACAGGAACAGGCGACTGAGCGATCGCCACCACCACCCGCTCATCATCAAAGCAGGCCAAATCCTCACTAGCGCCGCCGCCCCTAGCTAGCAGCAGCACATCAGCGCGACCGTCTCTGGCCACGCGCGCGATCGCCCCTGCAATCGAAGCCGGTGCCTGCTCCCCCTGCACCGTCGCTGGAGACAGCAAAACCTTGACGCTAGGATTGCGGCCCATTAGCGTCCGCTGAATATCGCCCCAGGCCGCTGCCTGCGGTGAGGTCACCACCGCGAGCGTTTGTGGATAAGCAGGCAAGGGGCGCTTGCGAGCCAAATCAAACAGACCTTCGGCGGCAAGGCGCGATCGCAGCTGACGGTATCGCAGCGCCTGCAAGCCTGCCCCCGCCGGGAGCACCTGCCACGCCGTGAGCTGATACGATCCCCGCTTGGGATACAGGCGAATTTGGCCAAGCACCGTTACCTGCTCGCCTACCTTAGGCATCGCCGTAATGCGAGACAGCTGCGATCGCCACACTACACAGTTCACTGCCGCCGACCCATCTGGCTCTTGCAGCGTAAAAAAGCAGCCCTGACTGTGATTGCGAGCGCTAGAAACCTCACCCACCACCCAAATCTTGCTGAGCTGCGGATTTTCCTCTAGCAGCAGCTTTAAGTAGTCTGTTAGGCCCGCAACGCCAACCGCTAATTCGGGTGTAGATTGTGAGGTGAGATCGATCATATTGCTGATTATTCGGCACTCAAACATTCATCAAGATATATCTATATTGACTGGACAGGGCTGGCCAGATCAAGTAGATAATAGTACATACGTATTTTACGTGAGCACTTGTGAGCACCCATGGCTAAATCTACGGCTAATCCCGCAGCTAACTTTGCAGCTAACTCTACAGCAGCCAATTCGGAACGTCAGCAGGCACTTGGACGGGTGCTAGGCCAAATTGAACGCAGCTTCGGTCAGGGATCAATTATGCGCTTAGGCGCAGCCCACAAGCTCAAGGTGGAAACGATTCCCAGCGGCGCGCTCCCCTTGGATATTGCGCTGGGCGGTGGCTTTCCTAAAGGGCGCATTAGCGAGATTTATGGGCCAGAAAGTTCCGGAAAAACGACGCTGGCACTGCACGCGATCGCCTCCATCCAGGCACAGGGAGGCACCGCCGCCTTCATCGACGCCGAACATGCCCTAGATCCCTTGTACGCAGCGGCTATTGGCGTTGATATTAACAGCCTGCTCGTCTCCCAGCCCGACAACGGCGAAACCGCCTTAGAAATTACCGATCAGCTAGTGCGCTCAGCGGCGGTGGATATTATCGTGATAGATTCGGTTGCTGCCCTCGTGCCCCGCGCTGAAATTGAAGGAGAAATGGGCGACTCACACATGGGATTGCAGGCCCGGCTGATGAGTCAGGCGCTGCGCAAAATTACTGGCAACCTCGGTAAGTCAGGCTGTACCATCATCTTTCTCAACCAGCTCAGAGAAAAAATTGGCGTTGTCTACGGCTCTCCAGAAACCACAACTGGCGGCAACGCACTGAAGTTCTACGCCTCAGTCAGGCTGGATATTCGCCGTATACAAACGCTCAAAAAAGGCGAACACCAGTTTGGCATTCGCGTCAAAGTAAAAGTTGCAAAGAACAAAATCGCACCCCCCTTTCGGATCGCTGAGTTCGACGTCTTGTTCGGGCAGGGAATTTCCACGGTAGGCTGCATTGTTGACCTAGCCGAAGAAACGGGCGTGATTGTTCGCAGAGGAGCCTGGTACAGCTATCAGGACAATAATTTTGCCCAGGGTAGAGACAATGCAGTAATTTATCTCGCTCAAAAGCCAGAGCTAGCCCAAGTAATAGAGCAGCAAGTAAGAGCAGCCCTTGAGATGAAATCGAGGGATAAAATAGACGAGAAATCTGGGAGTAATAGCGCAAGCGACAGCGAAGCAGAAGGCTAGAGGCCGTCTAGCTCATACCTGCTGAGCTTGTTTTGCTCAACGCTTAGCCAACAACTTCACACTCAGCGGGGCTCACCTGATACTTAATCAAGTTAGCCAGCTCTTGAAGCTGGTTGATGGCCTCTGCGCCTTCGAGCTTCATAAGCTCGCGGTCGTCGCGCATCTCGGTCCAAGTGATGCCGTAGTCAGAAACCAGGAAGCGAATCAGATGATCCCCTCCTAAGCTCACCATAAATGAGGCGCTGTTAAGTTCCTCGCCGCAGGTATAGCAGGAAGCCAGGTATCCTTTTTTCTCTAGGACAACAGCCATAGCCTTCAGGTTCAAAACCAGGTCTTGGACAAATTGTCTGTGTTGATCTGCAAGTCTGGAAAACATTTTCTTTCCTCTACACCATTTAGTGATTCTACATATTTTACTTAATTTTTTCTTAAGGAATTGATTAAGGATTTAGTTAGGTGAACGACCTAAGACTCCTCACAAGAGCCCAACAGCACCTATGAAAACTAGCTTGAAACTGGCTCACGGGGCCAAACTCGTCCTAGCCAAACTCGTCCTACATCTTTAAGAAGCATTGTAACGTTTTATAACAGTTCCAACCGTATGAATAACGAAAGGTACCCATCAAGGCGACAAAGTTACCAGGCGATTGAATAGTCGTTTCAGATAAGTATTTTGCAAATATCAGCCTATCCAAAAGACCAAGCAACGAGCTGTAGAAAATTTGTCTAGTCTTTAACTTTCTCACAGGTTTTTAGCTTCTTTGCTGCCCCAAGGCTCTTAGCTATAAATATCAGTGATGAATATCGGAGGTGATAAATGTCAGATCGCTCAAAAAAAGTTTTTAAAATTAAAGTTGTAATTTAATGGCTATCTAGATGCACTTAGCTACCTGTGGACTTCTTCAAAGCAGCGCATTTACATCAGCGCACTTTAAAAAGTAGAAAAAGCAAAAAAGTAGAAAAAAGCAGTAGTTAAAAATCAGTTACCTATCCGTTCTATCGCACTCGAAACCTGTTAGCAGTATGAAACCCTACAGGGATTAAAATCTTTACAAAAATTTACATATAAGGGACAGACGATTGTTATCAGTTAGTTAGTGTCCACCAGCCGAACCCTGGCCCAATAAAGCGAATCGTTAGCCAGGCTCCAACCATTAAAATAATGCCAGCCCAAGCGCCTTTGGTCGTCCAACTAACGAACTTAGTGGCAGTTTCCTTGCTGATCGGGATACCCTTCAAGAAGGGCTCTGGCTTACCGTAATTTTCGCCTAGTGCTTCTTGTCGGCGCTTAGCTTCTCCCATGTCGCTCCCTCCATTTGGTTAGAACACTTGCAACCTAATCATAGCGAGAGCCTGCTTGAACTTGCGGATATCGGGGCTAAGTTATTAATTGTTTAAGGATGTTGGCTATGACGTACCTGAAACGGTCGCTTGGAACCAGTCTTCATTGAAATAGCTGCTGCGAGCTATGGGACTTAGGGCAGCTAAAACGTTCGCACCGTAGCTGCGGTGGTTCACTCGGTTATCCAACAGGGCCACGATGCCCTGACTATGGCTTTGGGTTTGTCCCTGGGATTGAGCTGGGTTGGCCCGCGATCGCACCGGTGCCACCGCATGTTGCAGTTCGCTGAGCGCCTCAGGGAGTAAATAAGCTTTGAACCAATCCTGCCGCCGCCGCTTGTAGGCAGCCACTCGGCTGGCCACTAAAGGGTTTTCCAACGAAGGAATCGGGAGTGTCGTTATGATCAGCAGTCCTGGCGCTATTTTCGGCGCGGCAAAATCAGCCTGATGCTGCCGCCAATACTCCCAACCCGTAATTAAAATGCCCTGGTCACTAATAGGCGCTTCTAACCTCACACGCGACCCAAACTCAGCGGCTAAGATAGCGGCGAACTGAGCCTTAAGCGGCACGTCGCCAATCACGATCACAGTCGGATCGCTCGCGACTCCACGCGCCCCGAGCAAGGCTCGAATTTCCTGAAGCGCAGCCGCCTTAAAATGGCTGGTGTTGGGCATGGGCAAGCGGTCGGGCAGGTAGAGCTGAACGAGGTCATTGCGGCGGTCAGGGCCAAACTGCAAGCAGGTCATGTCACCGAGTCCCATACGATCACGATACCGCTCGGCCTGAGTGTCTTCATCTAGCGCTGCCCCAATCAGCACCACTGGCTGCTGTGCCCATACAGGGGCTAGGCTGCTGCTAATTTCGGTGGGGCCACAGTGAAGCATAACGCTGCCCAAGCTGCGATCCAAGCTGCTCCAGGCTAGCCTTTCATCCCGATCAAACCGCTGCTGAAACTGACGCCAGCGGCGAGGTAGCTGGCTGCTGTCGCCATACATTAGCAGCCAGCTATAAAGCTCTTGCAGCAGCGCTTGCTCTGGCACCTCAATTAAATGACAGCCGTAGGGATTAGCCGGGTGCTGAAAAATGGCATGGGTCACTCGCACCCGAATATCGCGGATGAACGCTCGCCCGCTAGGGTAGGCCAGCATCAAATCTTCCCAGTCTTGAGCGCAAATTGTTTCGCTAAGCTGGTCTTGAGCCCAACGTTCTAGATCGCTAACGCCGTCTATTAAGGTAGGAATGCCGGGGGGGAAATAGGGATTGTGCAAAGTATCTGAACGAGGGCTCAGGCGAGCTTGCAGCCAGCTTTGCGCTGAGGTGACCAGTAAGCCGTTGAAGCTTTCGCTCGGCCAGCGATCGCCCGATCGCACTGACTTGACCACCGGTAGCCCCTGCTGCAAGTTTGGAATGTCTTGATGCAGCACGGTATCGATCAGCTCGTCGGGCAGGGCCAAAATGGCAGGTTCGGGCCATAGCAGCGCTGGAATCAAGTAGCTGAGCCGGTGAGAACCCTGGTAGGCTGCCAAGCTATCGATTTGGATAAGGGCGCTGCGGCCAACTCTCAGCGCTCTAGCAACCAGCCTTGCCATGGTCAAATGGTGGGGCCACTGGGCCTGTCCTTGCTCCCTGAGATAAGCCCGAAGGCGCTGATGAACTTCGGTTTCAATCACAGGCGTAAAGTTAAGGGGCGTAAATGTCGGCTCTTTCGGCTCCTATTGTGACACATCTATTGGAGTGTGCTGCAATGTAGCGATCACTAGACCATTAACCGCTCAAAGCATGGTTGAATCGAAGCAAATAGCAAAAGAAACAACTATGAAGATTGGGGTTGTAGGACTCGGGCTAATCGGCGGGTGCTTATGCTTAGATTTCAAGGCGCTTGGACATAAAATTTATGGCATTGCTCGCCGATCACAAACCTGCACTCAGGCCGTAAATCGCGGCGTCGTTGACTACGCCAGCACTGATATTGCGACGCTGGCACCTTGCGATGTGGTGATTATCTGTACGCCGATTGCGACGATTGTGCCGATGGTGGCAGCGCTGGCGAAGGTGCTCACGCCTAAAACTGTCGTGACTGACGTGGGATCGGTGAAGGCAGCCATTGTGACAGAAGCCACTTTGCACTGGCCTGCTTTTGTCGGTGGGCATCCGATGAGTGGAAAAAGCGAGGCGGGTTTGGACGCTGCTGAAGCTGGAATTTTTCGGCAGCGCCCCTATGTGATCACACCCGTTGAGCAAACTGAGCCTGGTGCGGTTAAAACCTTGGAGACGCTCGCTGAGCAGTTAGAGGCTCGGCTTTATCACTGCACGCCCGCAGAACACGATAGAGCGGTGGCCTGGATTTCTCATTTACCCGTGATGGTGAGCGCTAACTTAATTTTGGCCGCGATGAATGAGCCCGATGCCGAGGTGCTAAAGCTATCGCAACAGCTGGCTAGTTCAGGCTTTCGAGACACCAGCCGCGTGGGCGGCGGCAATTCGGAGCTAGGGCTAATGATGGCTCAGTACAATCGCGATGAGGTCTTGCGATCGCTAAAACGATACCAAGCAGCGATTGGCAACACAATTGAGCAGCTAGAAACAGAAAACTGGGCGGCGATCGCCCGCACCTTACAAACGACTAAAGCGGGACGACTAACCTTCTCCTCCTCGCTCACGCCCCCAAATCCATCACCGGCTCCTGATACAAAATAGCCGTAAAGGTAACGGTAGATCCTAGTCCTTCACCCATGCTAATGAACTGCGCTTTGCCGCCCATCGCTTCTACCAGGCGCTGAGAGATAACTAAGCCCAAACCTGTGCCTTCATACTGACGGGTGCGAGCGCTGTCTATTTGAGAAAAGGTTTGAAACAGCCGATCCTGCTTTTCTAAAGAGACGCCAATGCCGGTATCGGCAACGCTGAACTTGACCAAACCTGGCCACGGGTGATCGTCAAAATCGAGCGGCTGAAGCTTAATTTCTACGCTGATAGTGATACCACCTTCAGGGGTGAACTTCATCGCGTTGCCCACCAAATTAAGCAGCACCTGCTTGAGCCTCTTGTAGTCGCTGTATAGCTTAATTTCATCAAACGTAGCGGGCACTACGATATCAAAGTCGAGCCCTCGCTGCTCAATTTGAGGCCGCATGAACTGCTCTATTTCTAGCAGCAGCTCATTCAAGCCCACTGCCCTCAAGTCCAAATCCAGCTTGCCCGCTTCAATTTTGGCAATGTTAAGGACGTCGTTGATTAAGTTCAGCAAATGAATAGCCGATCGGTGAGACTCCTGAATAAACTCAATGCGCTCTTCGTCGCTGTCGGCCATGTCATCGAGCACCAGCCGCAAAAACCCAATCATGCCGTTAAGGGGCGTACGCAGCTCATGGGAGGTATTAGCCAAAAAATCGCTTTTTAGCCGGGACGCTTCTTCGGCCTGCTGTTTGGCCTCTTTCAGCTCATCATGCTTGTGCATTAGCTCGTCGTTGGTTTGCCTGAGGGCGGAAGACTTTTTGCGCAGCTCTCGGGCGATGTCGCTCTTGGCGTTAAAAAGTTTGGCGTGGGCGATCGCGGTACCTACCTGATCGGTTAGCTCTTGAACCAGCTCAATTTCAAACGGTTGCCAGGCACTATGAGGCGGCTGCTGTAGCACTAAAATGCCGTTGGGCTCGTTTTGATAGCAGGTCGCAACGGTCAGCACGGTATAGGGCCGATCGGGTTCCCCGTTCTCGTCACCCCGATCAAAATCAGAAATTACAGGCTCCAGGCTTTTGAGTGTGTTTAAAAAGTCAGACTTAACAGACAGATCAAAGGTTTTACCTAAACAAGGATGTAAGCCGGGTTGATAGTGCTCGGCTACCACCTTTAGCGTTTGCATCTCTTTTGAGTAGTCGCATACCAGGCAGCGATCAAGGCTTAACATATTGCCCAAGCCACTTACGGTCTGCTGCCAAATCGTGTTGAGATCGAGGGTTTTGCGAATATTAGAAGCGACGTTGGAGAGCAGTGCATAGTAGCTGTTGCCGACCGCACCGTTAGTATTAGTCAGCCGTACCTCCGTTAGCTGGGCTACCTCAGGCACAACCTGGCGACCAATGCCGACGACACTCCTCACCGCGTCATTTGTCTGAGCTGGCCCACTCTCTGCCAGGCTCAGAGGCAGCGGACTGAGCAAAAACTCGAAGCTGACAGGATGATGACCGCAGCGCACAACGCATCTAAACTCTTCGGGTTCCTGAGTCGCTAATACCTTTTGCACGCGAGTCAGGTAAGGCGGGGCAGCAACCGGACCAAATAAAGCAGCAACCGAATGACCCACCAAATCTTCACAGTTCTGACAGTCGCTAGACTGAGGCCAGTGCAGGGATAAAATTTCACCTTGAGCCGTATGGGTGATCACTAGCACATTGGCAGAAGCACTGGTCTCAGTACTGGCCGCAGAGGGGATCGCAGAGGAGATCGCGGCGGGCGTGGCCTCTGTTGAAGCAGTGTCAGGTGATTCAGTATCGGGCGCAATATTAGCAGGCGGTACCGCCTGCTGGGCATCAGACACCGAAGTTGATTGAGCGCTTGAGTTAGGAGGAAAAGACCTGGGCATCGCTTGGCATCGCTTTTTGGTTCAAAGGTGCGATCTAATCAAGATTATCTCTTATTGCTAATATTGTCTGCGCCGATATCACCGGCACCCTTTGGCCAACTGCCTAAATCCGCATATAGGACTTAGTATTGATCTCAGGTATTATTATTAAAAGCCGAACCCTTCATGACCGACGTTCCCGTTTCACGTCTGCGCAATTTTTCTATCATTGCCCACATCGACCACGGTAAGTCTACCCTAGCCGATCGGCTGTTACAGACGACGGGCACGGTGAGCGATCGCGACATGAAGGCCCAGTTTCTTGATTCGATGGACATTGAGCGCGAGCGCGGCATCACCATCAAATTGCAGGCCGCCCGGATGAACTACACCGCTAAAGACGGTGAAACCTATGTGCTCAATTTGATTGACACGCCGGGGCATGTAGACTTTACCTACGAAGTATCGCGATCGCTCGCGGCCTGCGAAGGCGCACTGTTAGTCGTTGATGCCTCTCAAGGCGTCGAGGCGCAGACCTTAGCCAACGTGTATTTAGCGATCGATAACAATTTAGAAATTATTCCGGTGCTCAACAAGATAGACCTGCCGGGGGCCGATCCTGAAAGAGTAAAAGCAGAAATTGAAGAGGTGGTAGGCCTCGACTGTAGCAATGCAATTATGGCTTCGGCCAAAGAAGGCATTGGTATTACTGAGATTTTGGAGGCGATTACCTACTTGGTGCCGCCGCCAGTAGACACCACGGATAAACCCGTAAGGGCGCTGATTTTTGATAGCTATTATGATGCCTATCGCGGCGTGGTTGTGTACTTTCGGGTGACCGATGGGGTGATTAATCAGCGCGATCGCTTCCGCCTGATGGCCTCCGGCAAAGAATACGACATTGACGAACTCGGTGTGCTATCACCCAATCAGGTACCCGTCGATGAGCTGCACGCAGGCGAAGTAGGCTACATTTCCGCCTCTATCAAGTCGGTAGAAGATGCCAGAGTGGGCGACACCATTACGCTGGTAAAAAACCCTGCCGCTGAGCCACTAGCAGGCTATGTAGAAGCCAAACCCATGGTTTTTTGCGGCCTGTTTCCTACCGATTCTGACGACTACGAAGACCTGCGTGAAGCCTTGGACAAGCTGCGGCTCAACGACGCGGCCTTACAGTACGAGCCAGAAACTTCTAGTGCCATGGGTTTTGGCTTTCGGTGCGGCTTTTTGGGCCTGCTACACATGGAAATTGTGCAGGAACGGTTAGAGCGGGAGTACGACCTAGACCTAATTACGACGGCTCCTTCGGTGATTTACCGAGTAACGACCATTAAGGGCGAAGTGGTCGAAATCGACAATCCCAGCATGTTGCCCGAGCCGCAGCAGCGCGAAAAGATTGAAGAACCCTACGTAAAAGTAGACATCATTACGCCTGAGGAATTTGTCGGCACGCTGATGGAGCTTTGTCAAAAGCGGCGGGGTGACTTTAAAGATATGAAGTACTTAACGCCGGGGCGTACCACCCTAGAGTACGAAATGCCGCTAGCTGAAATTGTCAGCGACTTTTTTGATCAAATGAAGTCGCGCAGCCGGGGCTATGCCAGCATGGAGTACAACCTGATTGGTTACCGCGCTAATGCCCTAGTGAAGTTAGACGTGATGATTAACGGCGATAAGGTCGATCCGCTCGCGGCTATCGTCCATAAAGATAAGGCATATTATGTCGGTCGAGCGCTGACTGAGAAGCTCAAAGAGCTGATTCCTCGCCACCAGTTCAAAATTCCAATTCAGGCCTCTATCGGTAGCCGAATTATTGCCAGTGAGAGCATTCCAGCGCTACGTAAGGATGTGCTGGCTAAGTGTTATGGCGGTGACATTTCGCGGAAGAAAAAGCTGCTGAAGAAGCAGGCAAAGGGTAAGAAAAGACTAAAGTCGATTGGGACGGTAGACGTGCCGCAGGAGGCATTTATGGCGGTGCTGAAGCTAACGCCTAGCAGTTAACTGTCGCTAGCACCGTCTTTTCATACTATCTTTTTTGCACCGTCTTTTTTATACGGGACACTTGGCAGGCATTCAGTACGTTGCTGATAACGTATCAAACTTTTGGGGTATTTATTAGAACGGTTGAAGTTTCGGTGAAACCTAAGAATTTCACTGATCAACACTAAGAAACTTTGTTAAATTCTTAGGCAGTTTCCTGGCAATCGGCTTTAATTAACCCCTTTAACCAATCGAGGTTAGTTTTACAGCTAGCTGGACGCTAACCGTTAGATACCCTTCAGGCATTAAAATATATGAGAATTCTAGTCACCGGGGGTGCTGGCTTCATTGGATCCCATCTAATCGATCGGCTAATGAAAGCCAACCACGAGGTTATCTGCTTAGATAATTTTTACACTGGCCACAAGCGCAACGTGTTGCGGTGGATGAATCATCCTTACTTTGAGCTGATTCGTCACGATATTACCGAGCCGATTCGACTAGAGGTCGATCAGATTTATCATCTGGCCTGTCCTGCTTCTCCCGTGCATTATCAGTACAACCCAGTAAAAACGGTGAAAACTAATGTGTTGGGCACGCTCAACATGCTAGGTCTCGCAAAGCGGGTAGAAGCGAGGTTTTTTCTGGCTTCTACGTCAGAAGTATATGGGGATCCTGAAGTACATCCTCAGCCTGAAGAGTATCGGGGCAGTGTCAATCCGATTGGGATTCGTAGCTGCTACGACGAGGGTAAGCGAATGGCCGAGACGCTAGCGTTTGACTACCACCGTCAAAGTGATGTGGAGATTCGCGTGGTACGCATTTTCAACACTTATGGCCCGCGAATGCTCGAAAACGATGGCCGCGTGGTGAGTAACTTTATTGTTCAAGCGCTCAGCGGTCAGCCATTGACAGTATATGGCGATGGATCTCAAACCCGCAGCTTCTGCTATGTTTCAGATTTGGTGGATGGCTTTATTCGGCTGATGAACAGCGAGCAAACTGGCCCGATTAATATCGGGAACCCTGGCGAGTACACTATTTTACAGCTGGCTGAGACGATTCAAAGAATGGTACATCCTGATGTACAGGTGCAGTACAAGCCTTTGCCGCAGGATGATCCTCGCCGCCGTCAGCCGGATATTACTAAGGCTCAAAGTCTGCTGGGTTGGGAGCCTAACGTGCAGTTGCAGGCAGGCTTAGAAAAAACGATTGCTGATTTTCGCGATCGCATGGCCGCCAACGGTACCCTTGCAGAGAGCCTGCGCGACAGTTCAAGCGGGACGGTCGTCGCAGCCTCCTAGCAGCCATCAGAACAGTTACTGACCACAATCAAACAAACTATTACTTCATTTAGAGAGCTTTACTATCATGCGTGTATGTGTCATTGGAACCGGCTATGTAGGCTTAGTGACGGGAGTTTGCCTATCGCACATCGGTCATCATGTCATTTGTGTTGACAACAACGAAGAAAAAGTTCAGCTGATGAAGTCGGGTCAGTCTCCTATTTATGAGCCGGGTCTGTCTGATTTGATGAAGTCTTCAATGGCCTCTGGTAATTTAGAATTTACCTCTGACTTAGGTGCGGGTGTTGACCATGGTGACATTCTATTTATTGCGGTGGGCACGCCTGCCCTGCCCACCGGTGAGAGCGATACTCGCTATGTAGAAGCCGTGGCTCGTGGCATCGGCGAGAATTTGAACGGCGGCTATAAGGTGATTGTCAACAAGTCCACAGTGCCGATTGGTTCTGGGGATTGGGTGCGCATGATTGTGCTAGACGGGATTGCTGAGCGGCAAAAGGTGCCGGTTGGGGCAGGCGTGGGCGGAGAGGTACCTGCTGTGAAAGCGGCTTTTGACGTGGTGAGCAATCCTGAGTTTTTGCGAGAGGGCTCGGCGGTGTTCGATACCTTTAACCCCGATCGCATTGTGTTGGGCAGCGAGAGCGAAAAGGCGATCGCCATGATGAAAGAACTCTATACCCCGATTGTAGAGCGCAAGTTTGCGCAAGACGCCGATGCGCCTCAAGTGCCGGTTGTGGTCACTGACTTGAGTTCGGCTGAAATGGTGAAGTATGCTTCTAACGCATTTTTAGCCACGAAGATTAGCTTCATTAACGAGGTGGCGAATATTTGCGATCGCGTCGGCGCAGACGTCACCCAGGTAGCCAAAGGCATCGGCCTAGACTCACGCATTGGCAGCAAGTTCTTGCAGGCGGGCATTGGCTGGGGCGGCTCCTGCTTCCCCAAAGACGTCTCTGCGCTACTACACACCGCCGAAGACTACGGCTACGATGCTGAGCTGCTTCGAGCGACTATTAACGTCAACACTCGCCAGCGCTTGCTCACCGTTGAAAAGCTTCAGCAGGTACTAAAGATTTTGAAGGGTAAAACCGTCGGGCTACTTGGTCTTACCTTTAAGCCCGACACCGACGACATGCGCGATGCGCCCTCGCTGCTCATGATCGAAAGCCTCAATCGCCTAGGCGCAAAAGTAAAAGCCTACGACCCGATTGTGTCGCAAAGCGGCGTTAGCCAAGGGCTCTCTGGCGTGATTGTTGAAACCGACCCTGAAAGGCTGGCCGATGGCTGCGATGCGCTGGTGCTAGTGACAGACTGGGCTAAGTTTCAAAACTTGGACTACGGCAAAATGGCCAGCCTGATGAACGCACCTGTGATGATTGATGGTCGTAACTTTCTCGACCAGAAAAAGCTGGAGCAGGCAGGATTCCGCTACTTGGGCGTAGGACGCTAGATGGCTCAAACAGCTTCGTGAGAAAGCTGAAGACTGGATGAACACAAGCCTCAGGCTTCTCTCTTGTAGAGGCCCTGAGGCTTTTTTGTTTTTATCTTCTTAAACTTGTATGTGTAGAAACATTACTACTCATATAGCGACAGAGGGTTAGACTGAAATAATTGTTGCATCGGGGGGCGATCACGAGGATGTGCCCATGCGGTTTTTGGTTGATGCCTTGGGCCT
>JBGTGK010000198.1:0-8123 GCA_041746795.1 Phormidesmis sp. | reverse complement strand
TCCATTTAGTGGTGAGCTAGTGACGACCATCGCCGGTCAATCAGGCCAGATTACGAGCCTTACTGTCAATGCTAAAGGCACCCATTTTGCTAGCGGCAGCAGCGACGGTACCCTCAAGATTTGGTCTGTTGAGGATACCGCCCAGCAAAAAAGTCAGACTACGTTTCAAGGTAGAGCGATCGCTCAGCTCGGATCTCAAATCAATGCGCTAGCCTTTCTATTAGCCCCGATGGTCAGTACGTGGCTAGCGGCAGCTACGATAAGCGCATTCATATCTGGAACATAGAAACCGGTACCCTCATCCGCACGCTATCTGTCCATGACTCTGTTGTCGCTGACGTTGCCTTTAGTCCTGACAATCGGGTGCTGGCTAGCACCCGTTACGATGAGTCCATCAAGCTGTGGGACTGGGCCAAGTCTAAAGAGCTTTGCACGCTGAACAGCCCATCTGGAACTGCGGACACGCTTGCTTTTGCAGCCGATGGCGTCACCCTCGTTAGCGGTGGACACAATGGTGCCGTCAGAACCTGGAACCTCACAGCGCTAAGCAACCAGCACTGCTTGAAATCAAGGTACTTGATAAGCCAGGGCAATCGTCGCTCAGCTAATCACTCAGTCGATCGTCCAGCTATCCGTAGAGCTATTAGGCATACCTCTAGACTGAGCTATGTCTTCCTAACAATCCGTCTTTCGTTAGGGCAGCGCAGCTAAAAGCCTGCATCTCCTGGTAGATTTTTTTATCCAGCGTTTTCTCTACTGTTAAGCATATTGGTGCTCTAGATTGCTACTGACAAATGTTTGTTTCTTTTAATTGAACCAAACACCTGAACCTTCAGCTTAGCTGTTTCAACCGAAAGCGTTGGGTTTGCTGTAGAGATATCAGAAGAGAGATAGAGTGTCTATATTGGAAAAACAACAGGAGACCATTATGGCTACTGACAAGAAAGAAAGAGAAGATAAGGACGTTGATCTTGAAACCAGCGGCAAGCAAACGACGATAGACCCAGAAACTCGTAAAACGGGCCAGGGATCTAACACTGAAACTCGCCCCGGCGCTGAGCCTGAGGCTCCTGGCAATGATGGCAAAGTTCCCGGCAGCCCTAACCAGGGTACCGAGTCTCGATAGGTTGCTCAGAGAGCGCTTTAAATTAGGGCGTTTTTGAAGCAGATTCTCACAGCCCCGCTAGCAAACTTTGAACCTATTGGTTCTGCTAGCGGGGCTCTTATGTGTAGTCTGGTGTGTAGTCTGGCATTTTTGAAAGTCGGACTTTTTGTACAATAAAGACAGTTCAACAAGGCATGAAAGGTTCTCCTGAGAAAGCTGCTAAAGCCGCCGGGCTACGTTACGTTGACGATGAGATGCCAGGGATTCATCGGCAGCAACGGGGCAAAGGGTTTAGCTATACGCGGCCTGACGGCAGTCGGCTTGAATCTTCTGTAGAACGTAAGCGCGTCGAAGCTCTGGTGATTCCGCCCAACTGGGAGGACGTTTGGATTTGCCAGGATCCTAACGGGCACTTGCAGGCGACTGGCCGCGATGCGAAAGGCCGTAAGCAGTATCGCTATCACCCCGACTGGACAAAATTACGAAACCTGCGAAAGTTTGACCGTATGGTGCCTTTCGGCTTGGCTTTGCTTGATCTTCGCCAGCAGGCTGAGGCCGATTTGAGCTTGCCTGAACTCTCTCGCAAAAAGGTGGTTGCCGCCGTTGTGCAGCTGCTAGACCGGACGCTGATCAGGGTGGGGAACGTGCAGTATGCTAAGCGCAATCAGTCTTATGGGCTGACGACGCTGCGCGATCGCCACGTAGACATCAACAAAGGTGAAATAAACTTTCACTTCAAAGGCAAAAGCGGCGTAAAGCACGACATTCACATTGCCGATCCTAAGCTTGCCGAGGTTGTGCGTCGCTGTCAGGATATTCCTGGATACGAGCTTTTTCAGTACTACGATGAAGAGGGCAACCGTCAAACCGTTGACTCTGGAGACGTTAACGAGTATCTCCAGAACGTCATGGGAGAAGACTTTACCGCCAAAGATTTTCGGACTTGGGCAGGCACCAATGTCGCCACCGACACGCTGTACCAGCTAGGTGAGTGGGAAAAAGAAACCGAAGCTAAGCGTAACGTTGTCTCTGCCATTAAGGCCGCCGCTACTCAGCTAGGCAACCGCCCTGCCACCTGTCGCAAATACTATGTTCACCCTCTCGTTCCAGAGAATTATTTGGCTGGTGAGCTAATTAAACAGCTCAGTGAAGCTATTAAGCAGGCCCAGGCCGATAGCACCTATGCAGAATGGCTAAATGAGCAGGAGCAGGTCGTTTTGAGCCTTCTAAAATCGATGCCATAGGCCACCATCCGTTATCAATTAATCCCCAAACAGGCTTTCCCAACCGGGGGGTTGGCGGTTTGGATTACTTGGTTTTCCCTGGATGATTTCTGCCAAAATTTCGCCAGACTCAACTAACCGAGGGCCGGGCCGATTGAAATATTGATTGCCATCGGTTAAATACACCCGCTTGTTCTTCACCGCCTTTAGCTGCGACCACTCCGCATGAGCCGCTAGCTCTTTAGTCGCCTGTCGGGTTTGGGCCATGTCATAACCGCAGGGCATCACCACGATCACATCTGGGTTGGCTGCCGCTAGCGCCTCCCAGGTCATCCATTCAGAATGAGCCCCTGCTTTTCCAAAGCAGTCTATCCCTCCACCTATGGCGACTAGCTCCGGCACCCAGTTACCCGCCGCCATCAAGGGCTCAGTCCATTCTATGCAGGCTATTTTCGGTCGAGGTTCACTGGCTTCTGTCGGCTGCAATCGCTTTTTTAGCCGCTCAATGATCGCTGTTGCTGATTCCTTGTTTTTCGCTGAGTCATCCAGCGCCGCTGCTACGCGAGCCATGTCAGTCCACACATCTGCTAGGCGTTCAGGCTGCAAAGATACTACTTGAATAGCTTCAGCTTCTAAACTGCCCGCAGTAACCAGATCCGTCACTGCTTTTTCGACATCGCTCAAGCTCACCGCACACACCTCACACTGGGCCTGAGTGATGACATGAGTAGGCCGCAGCTCGGCGAGCACCGAGGTCTTTACCCTATACACACTCAGCGCGGAGGCCAGCAGATCGCTCACTCGTCCGTGAATTTCGGCGCTGGTACCTATCGGGTCAAACTTAGGCTCCGTGCAAATAGGGAGCGATCGCACGGCAGGCGGATAGTCACATTCGTGCGATCGCCCCACCAAAAAGCGCTCATAGCCTAGCTTTGCCACAATCTCAGTCGCACTGGGAATCAGCGAAACTATCCTCAGCTCAGCCTCCAATTCGATCGGTAAAGCAGTCAGTAAATTAGCGGTTACCATGCGTTCCCCTTTGTAAAATCTTATTTTTCACGTAAGCCATAGAACTTCTGCGGGCATACTGAACTCAATTCTGCCAATGCCTCTCCAATGCCTCTATAGATTGTACGCTAGCTGTTTTTTATGTACGCTACTAAGCCCGAGAACGCTAAGCCTGGCAGCAATTCAGCCCAGGGAAATTCAGCTATTCCTGAGCTAATAGAAAGCAAAGCCCAATCCTTAGGCATCCAATCTACCCTTTGCGACCTACCGCAATACGCCTTTTCAGTCACCGCCAGCTACGCCATCAAGAGCCTGATAAAACAGTTTGTTCAGCGTCCTGACCTGCCCGGCGTTGTTATTTTAGAAGCCGGACGGGTCGGCGTACTGTCGCGCCACCAGTTTTTAGAATGCTGGCTGCGGTTGGGCCACACTAACCTGTTTAGCAGCGGCTCCGTACGGATGATTCTCCCTCCAGAGAGCCGAAAAGGGCTTTGCTTACCTAGCGACATATCTGTTTTACTCGGTGCTCAGCAGTCGCTAAAGCGAGGCCACGAACAGCAGAGCGACCCCATCTTGGTAGAGCATGACGGTGCTTTTCAGCTATTAGATGCCCGTGTGCTCAACGTCGCTCACTGGCAAATTCGCGGTATTGAAACCCAAATTCGCTACGAACGGCTGCAAATGCAGCTCCTACAGAGCGAGAAGATGGCGGCTTTGGGCCGTTTGGTAGATGGCGTTGCTCACGAGATTTTAGACCCGGTGAGCTTCATTTGGGGGAACCTCAGCTATATCGATGATTACGCCAAACATCAGCAGGCCTTGATCGCTGCTTACGAAGCCGCGCTGCCTGAGGCTTCCCCTGAAATTATTCAGCTCAAAAAAGACATCGAGTTCGACTATTTGCGCAGTGACTTTCCTGCCGCCGTTAAAAGCGCCCGAGGCGGAGCCCATCGTCTCAAGCAGCTCGCGACCGGCCTGCAAAACTTTTGCCATATCGATGATGTACACCCCCGACCTATTGACCTTAACACCCTGTTAGACAGTACGCTGCGGCTGCTGAAAAGTCGGCTCACCAGCCCCATCGAAATTAAGCGATGCTATGGCAAGCTGCCCCCGCTTCCCTGCTTCTCGGGCCAGCTTTCTCAAGTATTTATGAATATCTTCACCAACACCATCGACTCTCTGCTGGCGCAGGCGCAGAGCTATACCGCTGAGCCTGCGCCAGCAATCACATCACTTAAGAGAGTGCCGACAATTACCGTCACGACCTGCGTTCGGGCGGCGCAAGATATGCCTACCAGCGTGTCTGATGAGTCTCGCTGGGTTTCTATTATCATTAGTGATAATGGCCCTGGCCTGTCGCCGGAGATCAAAGCGCAGATGATTGATTCTTTTTCTACTGAAAGGCGATCGCGCAAAGAAACCGGCCTAGCCATGAGCTACCAAGTTGTGACAGCCAAGCACGGCGGGCAGTTTTGGGTGCGATCGCTCCACGCCTCAGAATATCCTGCCGGTCAGGCAGCTGATCTTTCTACCGGCACCGAATTTGAAATTTTGCTCCCGCTTACTTTCAGTGAGGAAACTTAAAAGGAAGATAAAACACAAAAGCCCTGAGCAAGAAGTTCGCTCAGGGCTTTTAAAGTTGCGTCAGAACTGTCGTAACTAAGCTTCGCCTGTAATAGACAGTTCGCTCACCCAAACGCGCGGACAGATGCCGCCTGTTGTCACTTCGGCTTCAGGCTCAATGTACTGAATGTTCTTGAGCACCTCACGAAAGTCTCCGGCGACCGTAGCCGATTCTACGCTGATGCGCTTACCGTCTTTAATCAGCCAGCCGTCAAATGGCAGCGAGAACGACCCTTGCAGCGCATTCACACCCGCATGAAGCGCCTGCAAATCGTCAATCAGCACAATGCCATCGGCTTTGTCCAACTGATATTGTTCGTCTGCACTTTCGCCAGCTTCTACCACTAAGTAGTTGAGCCCAATGCTCACCTTAGCGCCAATGCTCGCGTGACCTGTGGGCTCCGCGTTCATCCGCTTGGCGGTGCCTGCACTGTGCAAAAAGTTCTTGAGAATGCCTTTTTCAATCAGGGCCAAACGATGAGTCGGCGTGCCTTCACCGTCAAACGTTTCTGCCGATACGTTCTCAGGATGCAGCTCGTCGTCGTACACCGATAGCAGCGGGCTCGCTACTTGCGTGCCCAACGAATCGGCAGTAGAAAGGCTGCGGTTGTCGAGGATGCTTTGGGCGTTGTACATGTTAGAGAAAGCGCTCAGTAGGCTTAAGAACGCCTCTGCTGAAAATACAACAGGATACTTGCCCGACGCAATTTTCTCGTAGTCTAAGTGGCTGATTGTTTTTTCAGCGGTCTCCTTCGTACAGCCTTCTACATCTAGCTGAGCCAAACTATTCTTAAACCGCATTGCGCCTGCCGCACGGGGCTTACGGCCTTCTTGCTCGGTTTTACCATACAGATAAATCGACGCATAGGAGCGCTCTTCGCTACGCTGTGCGCCTTCGCTGTTGAGATAGAACCTTTCGATTTCACGCTGGGCAATGCCGTTGTAAGGAACGGATGCGATCGCCTCATGAGCATCCAACACGCCCTTCTCAGCGCCTACTAACGTCTCAATGAGCTTGGGCACGGGCGCAGGCTCGGCCTTCTGAAAATCCACCTTTACCGTGGGCGCTTTGGCCTTGGGGCTAAAGTCGGGCGCATTCTCTTTTACGCCAAATGCACTGGCTTCAAAAGCTGTTTTTAGCGCCAGTTCTAGGCCGGTTTCGTCTACGTCGGTGGTGGAAGTTACGCCAATTTGGTTTTGGTCGTTCCATACGCGCACAATGACGCTAGAGCGGTTAGATGCCTTGACCTGCTTAGGTTCGCCTTTGTCCACCTGGACGCTGGTTTCGTCTACAGAAGAGCCGTATATGTCGTATTTTTGGATGCTGAGCTTGTGGGCGATCGCCTCAGCCTGCTGTGCAATCGTTTGAATCTTAGCCATTTTATCGTCCTCCTACTGTAATGTCGTCTACCCGGATGTGAGGCTGGCCCACGGTTACGTAAATACTGCCGCTCACCGACCCGCAAAACCCAGGAGCCAAGCTAATGTCTTTAGAACACATCGAAATTTTGTTCATAATCCCGGTGGCCTCACCAATCAGCGTTGCGCCCTTTAGCGGCTTCGTAATTTTGCCGTTTTCAATTAGGTACGCCTCATCAACTGCAAAGTTGAACTGACCCGTCGGGCCAACGCTACCGCCGCCCATCTTCTTGCAGTAAATGCCTTTATCGACCGAAGCAAACAGCTCATCTGTTGTAAAGTCGCCCGGTGCAATGTAGGTATTGCGCATCCGCGAAGCCGCTGCATGGGTGTATCCCTGACGACGACCGCTACCCGTACGAGGGTGGCCCGTGCGCATAGAGCCTGCCCGATCAGAGAGAAAGTTTTTCAAAATGCCGTTTTCAATCAGCAGCGTTCGCTGAACGGGCATCCCCTCATCATCCATGTCAATGGTGCCAAACGCCTCTGACGACAGACCTTCATCCCAAGCCGTCAGGTTTTCGTTGGCAACTTTTTCACCCTTCTTGTGCATAAAGGGGGTCGTCTCTCGCTCAATTTGAGTGGTTTCCAGCAGGTGACCGCAGGCCTCATGAAAAATCACGCCGCCAAAGTGGTTGGCCATAATAATCGGATAGTTGCCCGACTCTACGTAGTCGGCGTAGAGCATCTTGCCAGCAGACTCAGCGACTTTTGCAGCCGTTTCTTCATAGTCCCAAGCGGTGAGGAAGCTCGGATCGCCCGTATTGCCCAGGCGCTCACCAATAGAAGAGCGGTGCTCACCATCGGCGCAAAGTAGGTTGTAGCCCACCGACTGGGTAAGCCGAATATCGCGAGCAAAGGTGCCATCGCTAGAGGCCACTAGGACTTCTTGCCAGTCGCGAAAGTAAGCCGCGCGACGAGCCTGGACGTGATCGGCCTTTCTAGCCAAAGCAGCATTCGCTTCTAGCAAGACCTCGCCCATCGTTTGCATAGAAACGCAGCTCGCCAGCCAGTTTTCTTTGGCGCGGCTGGTGCCATAGTCTCGCAGCGGCTCCAGGTTTATTTCAGGAATGTTCGCTTGGGGGCCAGGCAATTCCAAGCCCATAATAGCCAGACCTTTCTCTAGCGCGGCTTTGAGCCCGTCAAATGACAGGTCGTTGGTGCTGACGTAGCAGTCGGCGTTACCTTTGAATACTCGAACGCCCGCGCCAGAAACGATGCTGGGTGAAATGCTGGTGATGGCGTCATCTTCAGCCAGGCAGCTAATGTAGTTTTTACGCTCTAAGAAGAACTCTACAAAGTCAGCGCCGACTGCACGGCCTAGGCCCAATAGCGTAGCGAGGGGGGCTTGCCAGGTTTGATCGAAGCGGTCGGGCGTGGCGGCGTAGGTAAGGGAGGGAATTTGCTCTAAGCGGAGGGGCTGTTCAAAAATGGCTGCTGGCATAGGGTTCGCAAGTCCTTGTGATATCACGTCGTTTCAGTCTACCAAATGCGCCAGTGCATGGGGGGGCCGTAAAATTGGCTGATCACCGAACCTTACCGCCACCCCCCAAAGGAGCTGCCTAGTTAAGCTTGATGGTATCTTCGAGTCTGAACAAATTTGAACAGCGCTCATAGACAACAGTGTTCATAGACGCTCATAGGCTTATTTGTTACAATTGGCAGCGCGCCAGCGATTGTCTCCTAGTTTCAAGGAGCCCTGGTTGTTGAACTTGGTGGCTATCCAGCCCACCTTGTAGTTT
>JBGTGK010000197.1:0-14031 GCA_041746795.1 Phormidesmis sp. | reverse complement strand
TTCTTTGAGCTATCTGACACCCAGTGAGTTTGAAGAAAATTGGAGGAAGGCACAGTAACCGTCTAAAGATGATACGGATAAGTCCAGACTTTCTATCATCTGATTTTACTGTCCAAATTTAGGGGTTCACTTCAAATCGTCGCCCAAAAACTTACTTGAGCGTCTGCAAGCGCATCAATCGGCAGTCTTAGCCTTTATGCACGACTTTCAGGTGCCCTTTGATAACAACCAAGCCGAACGCGATGTCCGCATGATGAAGCTCAAGCAGAAAATTTCCGGCTGTTTTCCGTTCGCCGCTCGGCGCGCAGCAGTTCTGTCGCATTCGCGGCTATCTCTCTACCCTGAGAAAGCAAGGGCTCCCCATACTCGATGCCCTTAAAAGTACTTTCATCGGGTGCCCGCTGATTCCAACTCTTCTGCCTGAGTAGTTACCAAATCAAAAGCCATAAGGGCTGTGACAAGTGGCTCGCTAACTGAATTAACTAATGAATCCTCGATCCTTAGCCATCTGAGAGGTCTGGGTCAGAAGCCTTCATCCAGTATTTGGCTGATAGATTTCTTGGGTAGATCTGCTGCTGTTCTGGTGTGAAAGCAGCCAACGTTGTATTCTCATACTCCCTTTCCATCTTAATAATCTCTGTGATCTGCTCGGGCGTAAGACGCATTTGTCGAGAGAGCGCAAATTAAGCTTCTGGAAACCGAGCGATCGCTCCGCGTCGATTTTTACTATCTTCCCGATGCAACGCCTCCCCAGGTTTTGAGCGTGAAAACACTATAGCGTTGGTCTTTCAAAGACTGATTTTTAAAGACCTAGAGGATTTAGCAAGCTGGAGGATCTTACAGGGGAGGTTGTTGCATTAGGAAATGTAGAATTTGTCGAACCTGACGGGGAGGAGCCTGAAGAAGAGGAGCCCATGGACGACGAGCCGGGAGACGAATTGAGCCTAGTTGAACCGGACGTTCCTATTGAATTCGTAGAACCTGAAAGATTAGGTGAACTGGTGGATGTACCTGGATTTTGAAAGGAAGGGGTTGAGTTAGCGGTACCTGATGGGTTCAATGAGCTTGAGCTGCCTAGTGAAGGATTGCCGTTTAACCCAGAATTATTTAAGCTTGGAGTATTGTTGCTTAATCCGGAGCTACTGTTGTTAAGCCCATTGTTAAGTCTAGTATTAAACCCACTTGAAGAACCCGTAGGGTTCGTCGCACCGTTGATGGTCGATGTCCCAGAATTTGCAGACGTATTTGATCCTCGCACGCTGGTAGGAGACGTGCCGTTCGGTATCCCCGAGTCTGTACATGCGCTTAGAGACACAGCTAAAGTCACAGCGCTGACGAACGCTAGGGGAAGCGTAAACACTTTCCTGGCTCGCAGTGCTGGGACGCCGATAGGCTCAGGTTCAGAGTTCGGATTGGCAGGGTCTGGCAGGGGTAAAGGGGCTGGATCTGGCACAGGTGTTGGCATAGGTTCTGGCTGAGGCGTGGGCGTGGGCGCTGGATCTAGATCGGGTTTTAGGTCAGGTGTCTGGTTTGGATTGGGCGTTAGGTAAGCGCTTGAAGAAGACATGGTGGGCTCGTTAGGCTTAGCGGTATTATTAGGTGATATTTGTTGAAGACAGAAAAAGGTCAGATTTATATTATGACAATCTGACCTATATAAAAACACTCGCAGATCCACAACAGCTTAATTGCTGCTGCCTGGTGTAGTGGTGGTTGAATCTGGCGAGGTGGTAGTAGAGTCTGGCATTGTCGAATCTGGCATCGTCATTGTCGAGTCTGGCGTAGTGGTCGTCGAACTTGGCGAGGTGGTAGAGTCTGGCATTGTCGAGCCTGGCGTCGTTGTAGAGTCTGGCGCAATCGGCTCCGTACTGTTAACATCTGGCGCGTCAGTTGCTGCGGGCTTCGTTGCGCACGCACCTAGGGCCATCACAGAAACTAAAGCCAGGGGCATGGCAAGCATTTTCAGTTTCATGGTTTGTGTCTCCTTTTAAGTAAGTCCATTGACACATTATCTGGGTAGCAGTCTACTGCCGTCTGTCTTATGCAGTATTTTCTTTATGGACTAAAGAGAGAGAAAATCGAATATCTAGGATTTTCTGAATCGTTCGAGAGCCACTAGTAGCAGCGTCCTCAAGCGCATTTACCATAGCGTAGTGGTCTTGTTGTACTGGTAAGAAATGAAAGATGGAAAAAGCTAAATTTTTACCGGATTCCCCGTAAATACTGCCGATCCAACTTAAAATTCACAAAATAAATATTAATTAAGTCAAAGAAGGTATAAGAGAAAGTCAAAGTCAGTCTTCGGTTTTTATATCACGCTAAAAATGCGTAGAACTGACCTGTTAATTATCTGCAATCTTATAAGTTTCAATTTGCTCGCGGCAAACCGCTACCGGCTCCTGCTTTGCCATCGCTGCTACCAGGGCTTTGTAAGCCGCTTGCTGCTTTTCTAAGAGCGTATTGGCCTGTAGCAGCGCCCAGCGTAGCTGAGTGTCTACCTCGGTAGCGGACAGATTGATTTGCTGCCACAGGCTGCGTAGCTGAGCTTTGTCATCATCACCCCCTTGGGCGCTGCCGTAGGTTTGGGTTTCAGCAGCAATGCCTGCCATCCAAACGATGGCGTAGTGATTAATTTGCTGGGCAGAGAGAGCCTTAGCGCCTGATGTGACAGGTTCGACGATCACACCGCCTAGCCCTGGCAGTCCGGCCTTGATGCCTTGCCAGGCGCTCAGCGTATAGCCTTGCACAGGAATGCCGAGCAGGTGAGCGGCTAAAAAGTGGCCAGCCTCATGGTGCAAAATTCGCTGACGGTACTCTGAAGACTGGCCAGAAAGCAGGTCTATTAGCAGGTTGCTGCCTTTGCCCTGCCAGCTAAAGCGGTCTAGGGCGATCGCACCTGCGCAGCCAGTAAGGGCGATCGCAACCGCAGCGGGTGAAATATTCAGCAGCGGCCCGACCAGGCTCAGCAGCATAAAAGCGAACATGCTAACCGCTAATAAATTGAGCGTAGTGGGGTTCACTGCTGATCTCCGTAAAACAGCTCTAGGCTCTTTTGGTCTCCTACGTACCGCCAGTGCCAGGGCTCATACGCTACCAGGTCTTTGTTATTCTGAGGGAAGGACATTTCAAAATTAAAAAAGGCGGCATTTTTCATCAGCCACCGATAGGCAGGGGTGGTGACGAAGCTTTCTTCTACGTAGGTTGCGGGTTGGCTCTCATCAATCAGGTCAACGGCGTAGCCGGTATGGTGCTCGCTATAGCCAGGTGGAGCGCTCACTTCCGCCCGAGCTTTGGCACTTTCGCCCCGCTCGGCCTTTACCTTAAAGTACAGGTAGTCTTGGTCTTCTATGCTGCGAAAGCCTGAAACAACGCCTAGCTGCACCCCGTCTGCTTTGGCCTTGGCGATCATGGCATTGAGGCTGATTTGGGCGGCAGGCCGTAGCTTAATTTCACTGTTAGGATTCAGCTTGGCTAGCGTATCTGGGGGGGCTTCATCGTAGTGATGGTGGTTGAGCAGCGTATCAGGATGTGATTTTGGGGTTGATTTTGGGGTGGGAGGGCGATCGCTTACGACTCCACGCGCGATCGCCCGCTCTCCCGCCTGCGGTTCAGCCTGACGATTCAAACTACCAGCCCCCAGAAGCTCTTCTTTGGCGCTGTCTCTAATAGAGTTCATAGTATGAAAATAATAGATGGATGAAGCAACAGCGGTCGTCAAAAACAGCAGCGTTACTGGCAGCTTACGTCTTTTCTTTTTGGGCTGAGTTTTCTTAGAGGCGTTTTCTATCTCATAGAGCGGCACTTCCGTCGGCTGCCGACGAGCCGGTGGAATGTCCTCCGATGAGGCTGGGTTGAAGGGAAGCTTGTTCACAGAGGCTATTTGATATAGACGCTATTGAAACGGACTCAAAAAGATAAAGGCTTCAGGCACTTAGGAGTCGCGCAAAAATAACTTGAACTAATTTTTGCCAGGATTCCCAGTCACAACGGGTGCCCTCAAAAAATAAACCAACTTATTTTTTCATGAGTCCTTAGCTTAGGGGCTTTAGCTTAGGGGCTTAGCGATCGCATAAATCGGCCTCTAAATTATCCCAGCTCATATCCTCATATTTTTCAAAGGGCTGATGAATCCAGGGATTATCTTCCAGGTAGTGTACAGCATAGTCGGGAGCGATCTCAGAGCACTCCTTTTGCCAAAGCACCGCCGTCCGAATTTCATCAATGTAAAACCCATAGCGATGCTTGAGCCAAGAGATACTGCGCTCTAAACTTTGCCCCGTGTCTACTAAGTCGTCAACCAGCAGCACCCGTGAGCCCAGGTTGGCGGTCGTCATGCTCAGGTCTTTTGAAAAAGTAATCGATCCGCGAACGCGATTGCCCTCGCCGCCATAGGAAGCTGTCGATAAAATTGCCAGCGGCTGGTCGGCAATTCGACAGATAATATCGCCGATGCGCAGTCCGCCCTTGGCCAGACACACAACTTGATTGAATGGCCAGTCGGAGCGGTGTACCATCAGGGCCAACTGCTCAATGCTGCGGTGGTAATCTGACCAGGACACGTAGAGATCTGACATAGCGTACTTATTGGCAAAGAGGGAGTAAGCGGCAAAACGGGGAATCTATATAGTTATTTATACAGGGTTATTTATCCAGGGGTTTTTCGATGGCAAATTTAGGATCTGAACCACATATTAAGTCATATAGTCCGCCGCCTAAGCTGACGCTGCCGGTAAAGTTAGCTTACGGGGCGGGCGATTTTGGGGCGGGGCTAACCTCTCAGTTTCTAGCCTTCTTTCTGCTGAGCTTTTTAATTTATGTCGCGGGGATGGATCCGCTGGTGGCCGGTTCGGTGCTAGCCTTTGGCAAAATTTGGGACGCGATCAACGATCCCCTGGTAGGAATGCTGAGCGATCGCACTAAAACCCGCTGGGGTCGCCGCTATCCCTGGATGTTTCTCACCGCTATTCCCTTCGGCCTTTCCTACTGCCTGATTTGGATAGTCCCTGGCTTTGAGAACCCGAATCTCCAGTTTTGGTATTACGTGGTAATCACGACCGTATTTCAAGCCTTTTTTACCACCACTAACTTGCCCTACACCGCCCTCACTGCCGAAATGAGCCGCAGCTACGACGAGGGCACCGAACTCACCTCCTTCCGGCTGGCTTTTTCTGTGGGAGGCGGCGTAGCAATTTTGATTGCCTCCGGCATCGTGCAGTCGATGATTCCCGAAGAAGCCCGCGCCCTTCGCTACACAATTTTGGGGCTATTGGGCGGGGGAATTTCTGTGCTGTCTATTTACTGGTGCATTTTTGGCACGTTTGGCTACATGAAGAAAAAGGCGGCGTCTGAGGGGCGATCGCTCAACGTAGATACGGGCGATGAGGAAGAGTCTTTTGTCCAGCAGCTTCGCGCCGTGTTCAGTAATCGTCCCTTTGTGTTCGTCGTCGGCATCTACATGTTTTCCTGGCTGGCCCTGCAAATCACAGCAGCGGTGCTACCGTTTTATGCGGTGTCCTGGATGGGCACCAGCGACAGCCTAATCGCGCTGCTGGTGCAGGGGCCTGCGATCGTCCTGATGTTCGTCTGCGCAAACCTGAGCAAGCGCATCGGCAAAAAGAATCTGTACTTCTTAGGCTCAGCCATCTGGATTCCCGTACAGGCGGCTCTGTACTTTCTCCATCCCGAGCAGGTCAACCTGCTCTACGGGCTGTGCCTATTAGCTAGCTTCGGTGTAGCTGTCGCTTACGTCGTTCCCTGGTCTATCCTACCAGACGTGATTGACCTGGACGAACTCAACACCGGGCGTCGCCGAGAAGGAACGTTTTACGCCTTTATGACGCTGCTGCAAAAGCTGGGCCTTGCGGTCGGCCTCTTTTTAGTCGGCGCAGCGCTGAAAGCTTCTGGTTTCGTTAAGGTACTGCCCGGTGAACCCTTACCGCCGCAGCCTGAGTCGGCCTTACACGCCATTCGCCTGTTCATGGGGCCGGTTCCCTTAGTCCTGGTTATTTGCGGGCTCATACTGGTTTACTTCTATCCTCTCACCCGAGAAGCTCACGCCGAAATTATGCTCAAACTCGCCGAGCGCAAGCGGCTAGAGCGTTCGGACTCAGTTTGATAAAAGGCTGTCATAATACGTAGGAGCCGCTTTTTAACCCCACTTTAAAAAACCAAAAAAATATAGATGGTGCAGACCATTCGTGCCACTGAAATCACCCTCTACGATCTGGAGCAGCGATTTCAGCTAAAGCAGGTTCACGCGTCCTCGTTTTTTGAGGAATGGCAAACGGCGCTGCTGCCGCTAACCGAAGCTGAAAAGCAGCGGTTGGATCGCGTTCAAAGGTCGGTTGAGAATTTAGAAAAACGCTCGCTGCTAGAGAACACCGTAAAGCTCGCTGTCTTAGCGCCGCTGCTTGATTTATCGGGGTTTTTTCTGCCACCTTTTTACGTCAGCACTGAAGAGTCTGTGAATATTGAGGCGACTGACGACAGCTTAGACGACAGCTTAGTGGTGCAAGGACGCATCGACATTTTGGTGCTAAAAGACGAGCTGTGGCTACTGGTGATTGAGTCCAAGCGAGCTGAATTTTCACCTAAGGTGGATATTCCTCAAGTTCTCTCTTACATGCTCGCCTTACCTACAAAGACGTCTCCTGTGTACGGATTAGTCACGAATGGAACAGACTTTGTTTTTTAAAGCTGGCCTTTCAAGCGGTGCCTTGCTACGGGCGATTCTCCTATGGAGAGGCTGCGCCATCGTGCCAATTCGTCTTAGGTCAAGACCATGACCTAGAGCAGGTACTCCAGGTGTTAAAGCATCTCGCCGAAATTTTGAGTTAACTATCTCCAACAAATATCTCCAACAAATATGTGCCGAATCTTAGGCTATTTAGGGCCATCCCTCTCACTCGATCAGCTAATTTTCAAGCCTGAGCATTCACTGTTACACCAAAGCTATCAGCCCCGCGAAATGAAGTCAGCCGTTCTCAATGCCGATGGGTTTGGTCTGGGCTGGTACGCTGATGAGCCTACCGCGCCGCCTTTTGTGTACCGCAATCCGCTGCCGATTTGGAACGATCGGAATCTGCCAGATTTGTGTCGGTATGTGCGATCGCCCAACATCATCGCAAACCTCCGCAGCGCCACTGATAACATGCCGGTAGAAATGAGCAGCTGTCAGCCGTTTGCCTACCGACAAATGATATTTGTCCACAACGGCATGATTGAGAACTTCTACAAATCGCTCTATCGCCCCATTCGAGAGCAGCTTTGCGATGTGGCCTACCGCAGCATCCAAGGCCAAACAGATTCTGAGCATATTTTTGCCCTGCTCGTTCACCATTTAGAAACGCAGCCAGATATAGACCTGGCCGAAGCGCTGAAACAGACCGTCACTCAGCTAGCCGACATGGCCCACAAGGCGGGCGTTCACCTATCTGCCAACATTATTTTAAGCACGGGTCAGCGTTTAGTCGCCCTGCGATTCGACAACCAGCAGCAAGCGCCCTCTCTCTACCTTTTGAAGCATTCCAAACGCTTCCCATCATCGGTTATAGTAGCCTCTGAACCTTTGTTTGAAGGCGACTGGCAGCCGTATCCGCCCTCTGAACTTATCAGTGTTGATGCGGATCTTAAGATTGAAGTTCACTCAACTCCTTCACTTAAACCAACGTGATGCCTGAGCGCCTTACACCATGATTCTCAGATATCGTCCTGAAGTGCCCTCTGTCAATGCAGACAATGCAGACTCACATGCTTCATTTTTTGCAGCGCTTGAGGCCTGCCGTCGTCAAACGCTAAATTGGGTGACGGATATGCAGCCAGCGCTGCTCAAACAGCAGGCGCATCCTGACTTTAGCCCCATCGGCTGGCATTTAGGCCATATCGCTTACACCGAAGCGCTATGGATGACAGAACACTCAACCAATCAGCTTAATCAAGTCCCCTTGCAGTACCAACAGCTATTTTCAGCAGAGGGGCTACCCAAAAAAGAGAGGGAGAATTTACCTGATCTAGAAGAGATTCTAGCTTTTTTGAGCAAGGTGCGAGAAAATACCCTTCATCACTTCTCTAAAGCTCGTGCAGGAATTTCTCCAGCCCTGCTGCACTGGCTTATTCAGCATGAGAGTCAGCATGCCGAAACGATCGCTATCGTGCTAGCGCTACATGACCTTAAAAAGAGCAATTGGGAAAATATGGGTTCACTAGAGTGGCCTATAAATCAGTGGCGTATAAATAAGAGCATAAATAACAAAGATAAACCGCCTCTAAACGCTTCAGCAGATAGCGTGGAAGAAAGTATAAAGGAGAGTATGATTTACGTCCAAGCAGGCTCCTTTGTTCAGGGCTGCGACGAGCCGTTTGCGATTGATAACGAAAAGCCTGCGCATTCAGTTTGGCTGGACGACTACTGGATTGACCGCAGGCTGGTAACCTGCCAGCAGTACCGTCGGTTTATAGAAGCGGGTGGCTATCATCAGAAAAAATGGTGGACGACGGCTGGTTGGCGGTGGAACCAGGCGACAGGCGCTAAGCATCCGCTTTATGGGTCGTTATATGAGAGAAATAAAGGTGAAAAAAATAAAGACGAAAGCAGTGCAGGCACGTTCGACACTTATTCTAGTAATTCTCCTGTCTGTGGCGTGAGCTGGTACGAGGCTGATGCCTATGCTCGCTTTACAGGAAAACGCCTGCCGACCGAATCGGAATGGGCAAAAGCTGCCAGTAAGGCTGCTAGTAATGGCGATGCTTTGGGGTGCGAAAATATGCTAGGTAGCGTTTGGCAGTGGACAGGCACCTGGTTCGATGCCTATCCCGGCTTTGAGCCCTTTCCTTACGCTGGCTACTCACAGGCTTACTTTGACAAGGCTCATCGCGTTTTGCGGGGCGGTAGCTGGGCAACGCCTCAGTGGGCTTTGCGCAAGAGCTTTCGCAACTGGTATCATCCCCATCGGCGTGAGATGTTTGCAGGCTTTCGCTGCGCTGCTTGAGCTGGCACTGGTGAAAATAGGGATGAAAAGGGAGAAATATTTTGACTGTAAATGAATCTCGACTGGAACTAAAAAAGGGTGACAGCAGACGTCTCATAGTTCGCGATTTGATGGAAGCGGCTGATCCTGACGTTGTGATGGGTCAAGACGTGATTGAAGGACTCTCCTCTCGGCCTAAATCACTGCCGCCAAAATACTTTTACGACCAAAAGGGATCGCAGCTGTTTGACCAAATTTGTCAGCTGCCTGAGTACTACCCAACCCGGACTGAGACGGCCATACTGAAGCGCTGCGGGAGTGCGATCGCTCAAATTACTGGCCCCTGCGAAATCGTCGAACTCGGCAGCGGCAGCGCCACCAAAACTCGCCTATTGCTCAATGCTTATGAGGCCGCAGGCTATCCGCTGCGCTATATCCCTGTGGATGTTAGCAGCAGCGCCCTAATAGAAAGCTCAGATCTGCTGCTGCAAGAATATCCAGCGCTCTCAATGTATGGACTGGTTAGCACCTACGAACCTGCGCTCAAAGCCCTGCCCGCCAAGCAGCTACCTGCGCGAATGATTGCTTTTATCGGCAGCACTATCGGCAATCTTCGGCCTAACGAATGCAATGCGTTTCTGGCTGATATTAGCCAGACCTTACGGCCCGGCGACTATTTTCTGCTAGGGCTAGATTTGCAAAAGGAGATTTCTGTTTTAGAAGCTGCCTACAACGATACGCAGGGCGTCACTGCGGCCTTTAATCTGAACATGCTAAGCCATTTAAATCAGCGGTTTGAGGGTAATTTTGATCTGAATAATTTTGCTCATGTGGCGCATTACAACAAACAAGACAATCAGATTGAGATGTACTTAAAGAGCCTTAAGGCGCAGACCGTTTGGCTCAAAGCGCTGGATTTTACAGTTGAGTTTGAGGGCGATCGCGCCGCCGCTCCGGCAGAGAATCGCATCCTGAGTGAAATCTCACGCAAGTTCAGCCTAGACGAAATGGAAGAGACGCTATCGGCTCACCAGCTTAGCGTTGTAGAAAAGTTTACTGACGAGAAACAGTGGTTTGGAGTTTTGCTTTGTCAGCGCAGGGTTTAGCTTTGTAAACACGCTTGTAGCCCACAATTCTTTTGCGCTTGTTTCCGTCTGCTACCATTTGGCTGTGTATTGTCACGTCAATAAATGGGAATTTGAATGAACAAGCCTGTCATTTTGACCGTAGACGACGATCCGGCTGTGCTTCAGTCAATTTCACGAGACTTGCGCAAGCAGTATGGCGACCGATTCAAAATCGTCCGCGCTGACTCAGGCGACGCTGCGCTAGAAGTGACCGAACAGCTTAAGCTACGCGGCGATACGGTGGCCTTGTTCCTAGTCGATCAGCGAATGCCGGGGATGAGCGGGGTAGAATTTTTAGAGCTTGGCGGCGGGATTTTCCCGAAGGCGAAGCGATCGCTGCTAACCGCCTACGCCGACACAGACGCAGCCATTTCTGCTATTAACGACGCTCGCTTGGACTACTACTTGCTCAAGCCCTGGGATCCGCCAGAGGAGAAGCTTTACCCGGTTTTAGACGACTTAATTCAAGACTGGCAGGCTGGGTTTAAGCCCGAGTTTAAGGGCGTGAGGGTGATTAGCGATCGCTGGAGCCCGCAGTCACATGACCTGCGCGACTTCCTCTCTCGCAACCAAATTCCCTACCGCTGGCTCGATATAGAAAGCAATAAGGAAGCCCAAAAGCTAGTTGAGTACGCTGATTCTGCTAGAGACAGTGAGTGCCTGCCCCTGGTGATCACGGGCGACGGCACTAAGCTCGTTAAACCCAGCGTAACCGAGCTTGCTCAGCAGGTGGGCTTACAAACCAAAGCCGCTAAGCCCTTTTACGATCTCGTCATTGTGGGCGGTGGCCCCGCTGGTTTGGCGGCGGCAGTGTATGGCGCGTCTGAAGGGCTGCATACGGTGATGGTTGAGCGAGAAGCGCCCGGCGGACAGGCGGGCACCAGCTCTCGGATTGAAAACTATTTAGGCTTTCCAGTTGGCTTAAGCGGCGATGACTTGGCCCGACGCGCGGTGACTCAGGCCAAGCGCTTCGGCGTTGAAATTCTGACGCCGCAGGCAGCGACCAACCTGCGAATTGAGGACGACTATCGCATTGTCACGCTTTCGGATGGCAAAGAAATTAGCTGTCATGCGCTGATTTTGGCGCTGGGCGTTTCGTGGCGCAGATTGAATGTACCGGGCGTTGAGAAGTTTACTGGCGCGGGTGTTTACTATGGCGCAGCGAAGACAGAAGCGCCTTCTTGTAAAGGAGAAGATATATATGTCGTGGGCGGCGCTAACTCAGCGGGGCAGGCGGCGATGTATTTCTCTAAGTTCGCTAAAAAAGTAAACATACTGGTGCGCGGCGAGTCTTTGGTACAAAGCATGTCGCAATATTTAATTGACCAAATCGAGGGTACAGCCAACATTGAGGTGATGCCCTTTCACAGTGTGAAAGAAGCGCAGGGCGGCGATCGCCTAGAGAGCCTTTTGGTTGAAGATTCTCAGACGGGTGAGGTGAAGACACTGCCGACGAGCTATCTATTCATTTTTATTGGAGCGACGCCGAGTACTGAATGGCTGGGCGATGCGGTTAAGCGAGATGAGAAAGGGTTTGTGTGTACCGGGCCGGATATTGGGGAGGAGATGCCCTGGCCTTTGGATCGCGATCGCTTCCTGCTAGAAACCAATGTCCCCGGCGTTTTTGCCGTGGGCGATGTCCGTCATGGCTCAGTCAAACGGGTCGCTTCGGGCGTGGGCGAAGGCTCCATTTGCGTACAGTTTGTTCACCGCCATTTGGCCATGTTTAGCGATGCGGAGACGTTATAGAAGCCGTTATGACTGATATAAACTTAAACTGTTTAGCAACCTCACAATTTTTATTAGGAAGCTCGTATGATTGATTTAGCTACTCTCAGTATTTTTCTCAGCGCGGCCTTTGTTTTAGCCATCACCCCTGGCCCTGGCATTTTCTATGTCATGACGCGCACTCTCAAAGGCGGGCAAATAGAAGGTTTGGCTTCAGCATTAGGTACTTCGGTTGGCGGCATGTTTCATGTTATTGCAGCAGCGTTAGGCATCTCTGTAATTTTGGCGGCTTCAGCAGTCGCCTTCAATCTGGTGAAGTATCTTGGCGCAGCCTACCTAGTATACTTGGGTGTTAAGACTATTTTGAGTCCCGACGAGCTTTTGATAACAGAGAATGCTATTCAAACCACAGGATACAAGAAGGCTTTTTTACAAGGCGTTACCGTAGAAGTTTTAAATCCTAAGACGGCTCTGTTCTTTCTAGCATTTATCCCGCAGTTCGTTAACCTTGAGGGCGTTGTATTTGTGCAGTTTCTCTTCCTCGGCACGGTCTCTGTTTTACTCAACACAAGCGCAGATTTTTTAGTGGTGGCGCTAGCTGGCCCGATCGGTCAAAAGCTTAAGACGAACCCGAAGCTACGAGCCCGACAGCGCTTTTTCACAGGGATAGGCTTGATCGCACTGGGTGGCTATGTGGCTTTTGCAGGAGAAGGCGAATCTTGATGAAAGCTTATGATGGACGCTGGGAGTTTATTTGATGGATAGCGTGATGCCCGAAATACAAGCTTCAGGATTTCAAGACTGTAGGACGGCGATCGCAACACCTGAAAAGGTAATTATTGATTTTTGTGCTTGCTGGCAGGTTCAAGAGTTTTATCTGTTTGGCTCCATTTTAAGAGAAGATGTTCATGCAAGCAGTGATGTAGATGTAACGGTGAAATTCTATCTTAACGACGCTTGGGGACTCTCGCAAGCAGTAGATATGAAGCAGGAGCTAGAAGATATCTTTGCTTGCAAGGTAGATTTGCTGAGCAAAAGCTCGATTGAGAAGAGCAAAGATTGGATTCGACATAACGAAACATTAGGGACTGCAAGGCTTATTTATGCTGCGAGATAGTTTTATGCTGCGAGATAGTGCGTTACTACTGGATATGTATCAGGCTGGACGGCAGATACTTGCTTTCACTGAAGGCATTACCCTAAAGGAGCTTCAGGATGGTGACATGCGCCTTTCTGCGGTTCTCTACGAAATCATCGTAATCGGTGAAGCAGCAACTAGGCTATCTCCTGATTTTAGGGTTGATAATCCAGAGGTTCCTTGGAAGAAGATGGCTGGAATGCGTATCTTGGTTCATCAATATGATGAAGTCAACTTTGATGTGCTGTGGGATGCAATTCAATTCAGCATTCCTGAAATGCTAGATAAAGTTCTTCCATTATTGCCCGAAGAACCTGTGACTTAAAGCAAAGTTTCTCCATATACTGACCTCCGATAGCTGCGTGAGGAAAAGATTATGCTCTGTGCAGAATCGCTGTTGCAGATAAAACCATTTGAAAAGCTGCCGCCCGAGCGGTTGGGGTGGATTTGCGATCGCGCCCAACATATTCAACTCATCCCTGGCGAAATTCTCGTTCGCGAAGGCGATCGCTCCCCAGGTTTTTTCATTCAAACGAGCGGCCAAATTACCGTCAGCCGACGCAGCAACGGTATCAATATGCCGGTAGGTCGCCACGAAAGCCCCTCGTTTTTTGGTGAAATTCAGGCGCTCACCGAAGACGTTGTGCCCATTACGCTAACCGCCGACACTAACGCCGATCTCTATCGCCTCGACTGCTGCGACTTTCTCGACTTAATTCATAGCTGCCGTGAGTTTGAAAGAGACATTTTCCGAACTGTAGGTCAGCGCTTGCGCGGCTTGGAGTCGTTCATTCAAAGCCGTGAGAAAATGGCCGCGCTCGGGACGCTTTCGGCAGGGCTAGCCCATGAACTCAACAATCCGGCGGCGGCGCTGGTGCGAGTCCTCAAAGATATTCAGCCTGCGGTGCTGGAGCTTCAGCGAATGAATTTGGTGTACGGGCAGCATCAGATAGATCCGGCGCACACGGCAAAATGGTTGGAGTTGCGTGATCGCGGTTTTGAAGCGATCGCCCAACCCGACAATGATCCGCTGGCCCAAGGTGATAGAGAAGATGCCCTCACCGACTGGTTA
>JBGTGK010000196.1:0-2473 GCA_041746795.1 Phormidesmis sp. | reverse complement strand
TGCACGCTCGAAGGCGAAACCGAGCCGCCGATGCGAGTGCCTTTGCAAGGCTTAAGCAAAGCTGAGCTGATGGGTGAACTATCGGTGTTCCAGCGTCTGCCTGACTTTCAGCTTTCTTTACCCTGGTCAGCCGATACTTGGCGATCGCTCGCTTACGCTGAGCTATTAACGGCATGACTTTTCAAATCTTTGCCATTTTTGAAGGGCGGCACGACTATCTAATACTCGACAAGTACTTATTCGGGGCGCTAGCAAACCCAGCGAGCCCAAGGTTGCGATTCCGCCCGAGGTCGCGATGCCTCAGCCGCCTGCTATAGCATCGTCCGAGGCTACAGCCGAACTGGGGCAAGATTTGGAGCGCGTGCTAAGTACAGAAACTCAAGGTACAGAAGCTCAAGGTGCAGAAACTCAAGCAGCTAAGCCAGCTAGCGCTAGTGACACTCCAATAAGTCCTGAGGTCACGAGTCCTGAGGCAGTAAAGCTTTCTGAACCCGAGTCTCCTGCCCTTCCGTCTTCTGCCCCTCTCCCCCCCAAGCTCAACTGGCAGTCTAAAGGCACAGCCGAATCCGAGGCTGAGGCTGCTCCAGCCGAAGCAGACGCGATCACTCCAGTAGAACCGCTTGTACCTGCCGCTAGCCCTCAGTCGGAGCCAGAAGTTCTCTTCACGGAGCCTTCTCCCTGGGGTAACCCTTTAAATGAAAAAGCGGCCATCCCGTCTCTTGAAGAAGCGGTTGCTGCTGAAACAGCCGTTGCTAGTTAAGACTGTGTTCCCGCTGTGAGTAGCCCGACGGCTTCGACAGCTTCGCCTACGGTGAAGACTACGGTGAAGACTGTGCGATCGCCAAAGAAAATTGGCTCCATGGCCTCTGTTGTGCTGCCCACCTTTCCAAATGCCAAGGTAGGCAGCTTTAAGCGCTAAGGTTCGTAAGATAGACTCTCGTTACCGCAGCTCTCACGCATCTATCGGATGCTGATTGAAAGCTTTGATGATCTCTGAGAGTCCGACCGTGCCGACAAAGAAGACATATAGACCGCCTTTGATAATGGCTAGCGGTGTGCTGCTTGGTAAATGCTCGGTTAGTAGTGATTGTGGCTGTTCTGGTGGGTCACTATCAAGCGTGCTCTTGGGGCGCTGTCGGTAAAGGAAAATGAGGACGGCTGCAATCGCCCCCTCCACCGCATGAATTAAAAGCACCACCTGAACCACCGAGAAAGTAGACTCTAGAAACGGTGGGAAGAGAGTTATTGTATGCAGTAGGCAGAGGGCGATCGCGCCAAAAATAAGTGCCGTAGAGATAACTTTGACTGCTTTATCGAATGTTGGCCTTGGCATTGCACACCGGAATACTATCGCATCTCGTAGCTCGTTTCAAAATCCTAGCTCGTTTCGGAAACTGAAACCAGCCTGATTTTAGCTCAAAAGCCGCGTAAATTAGGCTCATTGGCATTTAACAGCGAGAGTAGCCTATATGAACATCAATCAGCACGTATGGAGCCCGCTAGCACTGTTGCCTATGCTGATAGTCGGCCCTATTGCATTAGATAGCGCTATCGGCCTGAACTCAAGGGCACTGGCCCAATCTTGGGGTATCACGTCAGAGGGAAGCGAATCGAGTCAATCATCTGAGCCAGCCAATTCCCCAATTCCCGACGAACCTAACGTCACACCCTCCAACCGAGAGAAAATTCCTTTGATCTCCGATATAACAGAGTTTAAGCAGTACGGCGAAGTCATCGAACGCACCAAATCGATGATTCGCGACCCAGAAGCACAGCGACTGGCGGGCGATCGCAATCTGCAAATCCTTGACCTTACCTGGGAGGACACTGGCCGCTACAACAATTCCAGCGTCGGCCCCAACATCAGCGATATGACCATTCAAGTAGAGCACCGCGACCCTCGTACGGGTGAAGCTCAGCTCAACCTGATGCCCGTCATCCGCTACCCTAACTTCTCCGACCTCACCGCCGATGTTCCTATGCAGAACCTCTCTGTGCTAACTGGTAATGAAAAAGGAGAAACCGTAAAACCTGTTTTAGTTGCTGAAGTGTTGGAGAATCTTCGTAGCTATCTCACTAAGCCAGACTCTTGGACAGGCCGCAAAAAGTCACTGCTTGCCGAACGCGACTCTCACGTTTTGGTCAGTGCCCAAGCCGCCTTTTTGCCTATTCCTAAAAATGGCAAGGCGACCTTCAACCCGGTTCTGTTCAACTATCAATCCTATCCTGGCGACCCGGCTGTTCTGACTATTTTGGCCACTCGCGAAGGCACCAGCGCGACTGTGATTGATAACCAGCGAGACGGATTTGAGGCAGGGCGCACTTGGGGACAGCGGCTTTTCTTTAATCAGGATGGCGATCGCGCCTCACTCACCGGCAAGCGCATTAGTGACTTTCGCACTGAGCAGAACAACACAGAGCAAAGCGAAACCAACAGAACAGAACTTCCCCCGGTTGAAGTCTTGGCCGAAGA
>JBGTGK010000195.1:0-8801 GCA_041746795.1 Phormidesmis sp. | reverse complement strand
CCAATCGCGATTCTTAGCAGTCCGGCTAGCACCCACACAATCTGCCGATTTGAGTCAGATAAACGCTTGAACTTTTTGTGTTTTGTCCTGGGATTAGCCTTGCGATGATAGCGAATAACGTGGCCGATTAACAGCATTTCCTCATCTGTGAAGCCTCGCGGGTCGGTGCGTTCGAGAATGTAGCGAGAGTTTTTATGATAGCCGCGAAAAGAGATATATTGACCAATGTCATGCAGTAAAGCGGCATACTCCAAAACACTTCATTCTAACTCGCCATATCCGTGCAAAGATTCGGTCTGATCAAACAACTTCAGCGCTAAATTAGCCACATGATTGTTGCTGTCCCAGTCTGCATCATATTTGGAGACTAGCTGGGCTGCCTTACGGTGACGCAAATCTTGTTTCTGCCTGGGTTCAATTTTAAAAGCAACTGTCTCTTTGGGTGGATACCGTTCTAAATAGTCTAAAATCATCCCCTCTCTTAGAGAAGCGTCGCAAAGCGTGATTTCTTTGACATCCGCCATGTGCAGCAGCTGCGTCAGCAATACCCCACCCAGATGAATAGTATCCGTGCGCTTTTCGCTAATGCCGTCTATTTTTCCTCGTTTGTCAGGCTTCAAATCAACCAGGCGATCGGTCAGCGCCTGTAAATCTTTCAATGAGACAATCTCAGCATTAACAGAACTCAGGGAACCCTGATTATTTTCTAAGTACGCCGCTTCTCCCATCGTCCGAATGGTGCCCGAGGTTCCAATCACTCGCGTGAAGCCAGCCTGCTTAGCATCGGCTATGGTCTGCTGAGCTAAAACCTGAATATGTGCTTCTAAAATGCCTCTAGCCTCTTTTTCTAAAGGCTCCTGATCGCCGATCATATCAAGCAGCCGTAGTACGCCTAGCTTCAGGCTATTGCCAAAGAGAATATTGCTGCAGTTGCCAACGACCGCCTCTGTGCTGCCACCGCCAATGTCTAGCACCAGCGCATTTTCGCTTTCTAGCGCAATGGCATTCCTCACCGCCAAAAATATCAGCCTGGCCTCTTCTTTTCCAGAGATCTTTCGGGGCACAATTTTGGTGCGACGCGCTAGCTCTTCTAAAAAAGCTTCCCCGTTTTGGGCCTCGCGCGTGGCGCTGGTAGCCACCGTAATAATGTCGTCGACTCCAAGCTGATCGGCGAGCTGGGCGTAGCGTTCTATGGTGTCTAGGCCGGTTTTGAAGGCGCGATCGCTCAGTCGATTGGTCGCAAACACCCCCACCCCCAGCTTCACCATCTCCTTTTCACGATCAATCACTTCAAAGGTTTTATCATTCACCACTTTTACGACCACCATATGGATGGAGTTGGTGCCGATGTCAATTGCAGCTAGCTTCATGGTATTAAGGGCGTATTTAGGCGTATTTATTAAATGTGATATCTATCGTATTTTCATCATGAGCCTATCCCTTCAGAAACTCAAGCGAGCGGTCTTAATCTCTCAGAAGATGGAGGAATCTCATAGCCTCACACGAGATTATATAAAGCCGTAAGTCATTATAAATGACAGACCGCGCTAACCTTTGGAGACAAAACCATGTCTGATACGACAACTATCGCAACTAAGCTCGCTGACCTGAAGCTCTTTCAAAATGTTTTGATTGAAGTTGGCCAGGAACTGATGACTGAGACCAGCGATCAGAAGATCAAAGAGCGGCTTGAGAAAATTGTGAGCCAGGATAAAGAGAATATAGGTGATATTGAGACGGCGATCGCTAAGCTCGGCAACCGCGCCGAACCTCGTGACATTACTCAGATGCACGCTGACAAAGTGAAAGAGATGATGCAGGGCTCAGAGCTGACCCCATACGACAAGTTCTTTCAGTTTGAGCTGTTGAAGCACCAGCAAACGATGACGGGCCTCGTGCTTCATAAAGCCGCGCAGACTCTCAGCGACGACCTCCAAGACGCGATGGAGCCCTTAAACGAAGTCAACTTTGAGAATCGGGCGCATCAGGAAGTGCTTAAAGGCATTTTGTACTTTGTAGGCACTCGTGAGATGACTGGCGAAGAGCCTGATATGGGCCTGCTTGCTAGCCTTGAGCAAGGTGTTGCAGCCCTTAAAGGCGCTGTTGGTAGCGCTATCAATTAGTTGAGCTTCAACAGTTGACAGCAACTGAATTTCCAAGCCAATCTAGCTACTAACCGATTCGGTCACCTCTGACAAAGGGGTGACCGTTTAGCCTTTACGCGCTAGTTCCTACAGCGACTTGCTCGTGCTGAGGATGAATTGAACTGCCCGCCTGCATCGCCGTATATAGCCGATTTAGCGCGTTCACGTAGGCATAGGCCGACGCCACGATAATGTCAGTATTGGCGGCATGGCCCGAATAGATTCTCTCGCCATTGCGCACGCGAATGGTCACCTCACCCATTGCGTCAATGCCTGCTGTCACTGACTGTACCGAGTATTCAATCAGGTCGTTCTCAATATCTACAATCCGGTTAATTGCTCGATAAATGGCATCGACTGGCCCAGTTCCGACCGAGGCATCGGTTAACTCTTGGCCGTTGGGCATTCGTACGGTGATGGTGGCGGTCGGCTGGGCGTTACTGCCGCAGGAAACCTGAATGAGGTCAAGCTTGAAGTGCTCAGCGACCTGCAAAATCTCGTCATTGACGATGGCTTCTAGGTCGCGATCGCTAATCTCCTTCTTTTTATCAGCCACGTCCTTAAACCGCAAAAATGCCTTGTTCAGCTCCTGGTCATTCAGCTCATAGCCCAGCTCTCGCAGCCGAGTTCGAAACGCATTGCGCCCTGAATGCTTGCCCAATACAATCAAATTGTCATTTAGGCCAATCAGCTGCGCATCCATAATTTCGTAGGTCAGCCGGTTCTTGAGCACGCCATCTTGATGAATGCCCGACTCATGCGCAAACGCATTCGCCCCCACAATCGCCTTGTTAGGCTGCACCAGCATCCCCGTCATATTAGAAACCAGTCGCGAAGCCTTATAGATTTCTTGGGTTTTAATATGAGTCAGCGGGGCTTCCGACTCAGGTGGCAAGCCAAAGAATGGGTTGAAATACTGACGGCGTACGTGCAAAGCCATTACCAGCTCTTCTAGCGCCGCGTTACCCGCTCGCTCGCCAATGCCGTTAATCGTGCATTCCAGCTGACGCGCCCCCGCTTTCACAGCCTCTAAAAAGTTAGCCACCGCTAGGCCCAAATCGTTGTGCCCATGCACTGAAATAACCACACTGTCAATGCTTGGCACATTGCTTTTAATGCCTCGAATCAAGTCGCCAAATTCGGTAGGCGTCAGGTAGCCCACCGTGTCAGGAATATTTAGCGTAGTTGCCCCGGCCTTAATCGCTCTCTCCAGCACCTCGTACAAAAACTCAGGCTCACTGCGGCCCGCATCTTCTGGCGAAAACTCTATATCGTCTGTAAAGCTTTTGGCAAAACCTACCATTTCTTCCGCGATCGCCAGCACCTCAGAGCGCGATTTTCTGAGCTTGTACTTCATATGAATATCTGAAGTCGCAATGAAGGTGTGAATGCGCCCTTTTGCCGCTGGTGCAATCGCCTTGGCTGCCGCCTCAATATCGCCCTTAGTTGCCCGCGCTAAGCCGCAAATAGTGGGGCCATTAGGCGTTCCTACTTCTGCTGCAATCGTATGCACGGCTTCAAAGTCACCTGGGCTGGCAAATGGAAAGCCCGCCTCAATAATATCTACGTTGAGCCGAGCCAACTGCCGAGCAACCGCTAGCTTTTCGTTAGCGTTCATCGTTGCACCCGGCGACTGCTCGCCATCGCGCAGCGTCGTGTCAAAAATCAGCACTCTGTCCGTGTTGGGTGGGGCTGTATTCATTTGGGCCGGGCTGCTGGTTGGCTGTGTCATAGCAAAAGGTACCTATTCGTATCTTTATTTTATGGGTGAGCGCCCCTATCGTGGCAATATGTCATTCAACATGTCATTAAAAAGCCACCGTAGAGCTTACGGCGGCTTTTAGGATAGCTTCTGGAGCGGCAGAAATCAGTCTTCAGGCCGCCTGCAAGTAGGCAGGTTCAAACCCGTGATATTGAGGCTGAAACCCCGAGGCGAGCAGCTGTTTTAACTTGGGAATTTCGCCGCTGCTATACACCCGAAACTCGTTATGTACTTTTGCATTCTGCGTCCGAACAGCCTGGTTGATCACCAAAGAACCCTTAAAGTCTGACTCTGAGCGGTGAAAAGTACCTGGTGGAATCCGCAAAATGTGACGGTTGGCGTCTAGCCGAACGATGTGATAGGGGCATTCCCACTCAAAATTAATCAGGTGAAAGGTGCGTCCGCCTGAGAGCGCTAGCAAATTATCCTCCTGACGGGGATGGAGATAAAACTGCCAGCTGCTATCTTGAGCATTGTTGGGGCTAACCGCTGGCCCCGTATGACAAACTAAGTCGCGTGCATTGGAGTCTGGCACTGTAATGTCAAAAAATTGAACGCTGGGCGTATCCCTGAACTTTTGAAACTGAAGTAACTCGAACACAGGAACCCCTCAAAGGAAAATAAACGAAAACGAAAGAAAAACGATTGAATTGTTGCTACCTTAGCCTTGGCTTTGGTTAGGATCAAACCGCCTACTGAGGGACATCTATGCAGAAAGCGAATAGAAGTTGGCTATGAACATTTTTCAGCTTGAGGTGCTCTCTGCCGTTGTAGAACAGGGTACTTTCTCGGATGCGGCGATTAGCTTAGAGGTTTCGCAGTCGGCGGTGAGTCGGGCGATCGCCTCTCTAGAAACCGAGCTAGGTATTCCCCTACTCGCCAGAGGACGCTTTGGGGCCAAGCTAACGCCGGTGGGCGAGCGGGTGCTTGGCTACACTCAAAAGATGCTGGATCTTAAGGAACATATAGATTACGAGGCCAATCTAGAAAAGGGGCTTTACCGTAGCCGCCTGCGAATTTCTTCTTTTCGCAGCGCAGCGACGCATTTACTACCCGCTAATATTGCCCGATTTCGCCAGCAGTTTCCCCATGTTGAAATCACCCTGGCCGAACTTGATCCTGCGGGGGTCGAACTCTCCTTGCGAGAAGGGCAAACCGATATTGGACTGATCCCGCTGCCCCGCTCCGAGGAATTTAAGACAATAGAAATCGCTCAAGATGAGTATGTTGTCCTGCTTCCAAAGACGGAGCCCCCGCCGCCCAAAAATCTTACTTGGGAAGATCTTTCGGGCTACTCTTTTATTCTTTTCAACTATGCAGAATGCACAAACGCCGTGAAGGATCACTGGGCGCAGTGCGGTCAGCCTTTTGAAGTGGGCTATGTAATTAAAGAAGATTCTACGATTGTTAGTATGGTGGCTCAAGGATTGGGAGCGGCTATTTTGCCCAGGCTAGCGGCGTTGCCGATTCCTGATGAGGTTTATGTGCGATCGCTCCCCGTCCGCCTTAATCGCGTTATTGGCGCAGCCATCCTCGCCAGCACACCACTCGCCCCCGCCGTCAAAATGTTCTTAGACGTGCTCAACCACCAAGGCAGGTTTGCCCGTTAGATGTCCAGCAGATACTACAGGCCCGAAAGTACTGAAGGTCAATAACAAAAGACAATAAAATAGGCCACCCTAGCTTCCCATGGTGGCCTATTTTGCTATGCGCCTGTTAATGGCAAGTTAGCCACCAGCGACTGCGGGAACGATGCTCACCTCATCGCCATCATTTAGAGCAGTCTCTTTGTTGTCTAAAAAGCGAATGTCTTCGCTGTTAACGTAGAAGTTTACAAACCGACGTAGCTCGCCGCTGTCGTCACAAAGACGCTTCTTGATGCCGGGGAATCTGCTATCTAGCGTATTCATCAGTTCAACAATGTTGCCGCCGTCGCATTCAACAGTGGCCTCATCATTAGTGAACTTTTGCAGAGGAGTTGGAATTAAAACCTTAACGGCCATTTTTCTTCAAGATATCCAAACTAAAAAACGAATTAACCTTAACCACACGCTCAGACGCTAAAGCCTATACCTGAGTTTGCTGCCACTCCAAACGGTTGAGCGTGTTAGCCCGCTCCCAGGCCCGCTCAAAGCTGTCTAGCTTGGGCTCAATCGTCAGCGGCTCACCAATATAGCCCTGTACGGCTTCAGTGGTCTTCAGGCCATTGCCCGTGATGAAAACAACCGTGGTTTCTTCAGGATCAATTTTGCCTGCTTCCACTAGCTTCTTCAGTACGGCAACTGTCGTACCGCCAGCAGTCTCAGTAAAAATGCCTTCGGTTTCAGCCAGTAGCTTCATGCCAGCAATAATCTCGGCATCTGTGACATCTTCGATGTTGCCGTTGGTTTTACGTGCTAATTCAAGCGCATACATGCCGTCTGCGGGGTTCCCGATCGCGAGAGATTTGGCAATTGTGTTGGGCTTCACAGGCGTAATGAAGTCGCGACCTTCTTTGAACGCCTGAGCAATAGGAGAGCAGCCTTCTGCTTGGGCACCGCTAAACCGAACCGCTTTGTCTTCTACTAAGCCAGTTTTCACAAACTCATTGAAGCCTTTGTAGATTTTGGTAAATAAAGATCCCGAGGCGCAAGGAGCGACCACATGGTCAGGTAGCTGCCAGCCTAGCTGCTCAGCGACTTCAAAGCCAAGCGTTTTAGATCCCTCCGAGTAGTAGGGGCGCAGGTTAATATTTACAAAGCCCCAGCCATGCGTGTTGGCGACTTCGGAGCACAGCCGGTTGACCTGATCGTAGTTGCCCTTTACGGCCATTAGAGTCGGGTCATAAATCAAAGTGCCGAGAATTTTACCGGCTTCTAAGTCTGCGGGGATGAACACGCAGCACTCTAAGCCTGCATGGGCTGCGATCGCCGCCGTAGAATTCGCCAGGTTACCTGTACTGGCACAGGAAACGGTCGTAAACCCTAACTCTTTAGCGCGAGTTAGCGCTACCGAAACCACCCGATCTTTAAAGCTTAAGGTCGGCATATTCACGGCGTCGTTCTTAATGTAGAGATTTTTAAGACCGAGCTGGCGAGCCAAACGATTCGCTTTGACCAGGGGCGTCATCCCCGTACCAACGTCAATAGGCGTATCGGTTTCGACGGGCAAAAAGGCCTTGTAGCGCCAAATGGAGTGAGGGCCAGCGGCAATCGTTTCACGCGAAACCTGCCGCTTAATTGCTTCATAGTCGTAGGCCACTTCTAGCGGGCCAAAGCACACGTCTTCGCATACATGCTTGGCCCCAAGCCCGTACTGCTCACCGCACTCTTTACATTGAAGTGCAGTAAACGTCCGTTCTAGCGTGCTTTTCTGTAGTGAACCCTGTAGTGAATTCGGTGCGGTAACGAGTCTGTCAATAGCTTGAGTCATTTTCAATTTAACCCTCTTGAAACTTCGTAGAAACTAATGTAAAAGCTGCCTGGCAAAGATGTGTAGCGAGGCAATGTCCAGGCACATAACCTGTCTTTGATTGAATTGGAATGATAGTAACACGAGTAATATCGCACAGCAATCATACCCGACTTTTTTTGTCGGGATTAAAACTGCCGTGCAAAAAATCGCTTAAGGTATTCGGTCAGAAGTCATTGCTTTAACAGAGCCTGCAACCGTCTCCAGTCAGATGAGCGTACCATCCACCGACTGATGTTTACTCTTTCTCGGGAAGTGTCTGCATAGCCGCTCTCTATATGAAAGGCACCGCTTTCGATGCTGATATGGCTGAAGGACTCGAAGGGATAGCGTTTGACGGGGTTGCCTAGCAGGTTGTAAACCGTGAGGCGATTGGGCGCGATCGCAAAGTAAGGTCGGCTCAAGTACAAAAAGCCCACTGCCATCAACAGCACACCGAGTACAACAGCGCCAATAAATCCCCCTTCTAGCAGCATCGCCCATAGGCCCACACCGGCTGTAACGCTGCCAATGATCAAAGAGAGGGCACCTATCCATAGCTTATAGCGAGCTTTGAAATGTTCAGCCTCTGTTGGAGGGCTAGCGGGCCTAGAAGAAGTCATACGCTTGCCTGAGCTAGGAGGACTGCATGAGCGGAAAGATGCACCGTAAGCAGCTACGATTGGCTGAATCGGGGTGAGGCATGAGGGCAAACTCGCCCTTAATCAGGGGCAGGGCCGTGTGAGCAGTCGCCAGTATTAGCCCGCTAGAAAGCCTGATGTTTTCAACAGAAAAATTTTCAACAGATTGACGGAGATCCGGGTTGAGATTTTCTTTTAAGGTAGAATCAGCCGCGTTAGAAACGCTGTTCAGCTCGGCCTGTAAGGAGGTGGCGGGGCGATCGCACTCAATTACCACCGCAACAAACTGCTCGCTTTGCTCCACTGTTTGCTCCACGGCCAGCCGCAAAACTTTAGTGTGATAAACAGCATCTTGAATCAGGCTAGCGAGAATGTTCTTTAGCCACTTAGCATCGGTGTATACTGCTAGCTCATCAGCCGGTGAATCTACCGTATAGCGAACGTTCTGATTTTTCGCCTGTAGCTCTGTCAGCATTTCAACTTCCGGCAGCAAAAAGCTCAGATCCACTGCCTCTAGCTTAGGCGGCTCACGGCCTACGTCCAGCTTAGAAACTGCTGCGATTTGGTCAAACAGCGACAGCATTTTAAGCGCAGCCCCTTTGGACTGTTCAATAAATTCTTTCTCTTCTTCAGGGCCTTCACACAAATCTTCTAGAATTAGCTGGTGCAGGCTGACGATGGTGTTGATGGGCGATCGCAGCTCGTGAGAAGTCCGCGCCAAAAAGCCGCTTTTAAAGCGTTCGAGGGCAAGTAAGCGCTGATAGGCTAGCCGTAGGTTTTCGCCAGAATCTATGTGGGAAGGTTCAAGAGTCATGAGATTAATGG
>JBGTGK010000194.1:0-13399 GCA_041746795.1 Phormidesmis sp. | reverse complement strand
ACAAAGCTGCGGCAGTTTGGCACGGCTGAGAGTCAGCAGCAGTTTGATGGCCTGCTGAGCGAGTGGAAAAACCGTTTGTTCACTGACAATGGCTATAGCTTTAAGCGCGATATTAAGCCCTGGATAGGCGATCGCGTCACCTTAGCCGTTTTAAGCGACCCAAGCAGCGATGCAACAGGTGGAATAGAGAGCGCAACTAAAAATTTAGTGCTGGTAGTGCCCATTAACGATCCGCTCAAGGCGATGGCACTGTTAAAGTCAGGGCTAAAGTCAGGGCCAAAAAACTCACAGGTGACTAGCCACAGCCATAAAGGCATTGAAGTCCAAACCATTCAGGCGAAAGACGGTATGGCTGTAGAGTCAGCGGTGATTGGCACCAGCTGGCTACTGCTGAGCAACAGCCTAGCCGCCATCGAACAGGCGATTGACACCCAAAAAGGTGGGCGCTCCTTGCTAGATATCTCTGGCTATCGAAAGGCGGCGACCCGCATGCAGTCTGCGCAGCCGCCCGGTAAAAACTTTGCCCAAATTTATCTCAACATTCCAACGGCTACTAACCTGATAGCGCCGTCTTCAGACAACCCTTCGCGAGGCAGCATTATCCCCTTACAAGGATCTGAGGGGCTGGTAGCGACTGCTTTAATAGAGCCTGAGGGCGTACGTTTTCAAGGGACGAGCTGGCTTTCTCCTAAAAATGACCTGGCTTACAGTCGGCTGAAAAACGAGGCGGGTGAAATGCCGCGTCGGCTACCGGATGACACGCTGGTGATGATGTCAGGCAGCAATCTTCAGCGGTTCTGGCAGGGCTTTAGCGAAGGCAACAGCTCGCCGCCTTTTTTCCCAAACCCTCAAAATTTGAAGGCGGCACTGCTGACCCAAACCGGCTTGGATTTAGATGAAGATATTATGCCTTGGGCGGCGGGCGAATTTGCCCTGGGTGTGCTGCCGCCTGTGCAAACGGCAGGCGCTTCTGGCTCTTCTGATAACGAAGCAAAAGCAGGCGCTGAACCTAAAACCTCTGAAAAAGCCGATGGCCTAGCCACCGAGCCGATTATCAAGAGCGCACCGCTGATGATTATGGTACAAACCAACGATCGTGAAATGGCAGAGCGGGCCTGGGCGCAGCTAGACGATGTGATGGCCAGCCGCTACCGCTATAAAGTAGAAACGACTGAAGCTAACGGAGATTCACTCACGAAGTGGATTTCGCCGTTTCAGGGCGTGCAGTTTAGCCATGGTTGGCTGCCGGGAAACGTGGCCTTTTTCGCGGTGGGAAATGGCGTAGCAGAGGCGATCGCAGCTGCCCCTAGCAAACCCCTAGCTGCCAATCGTCTGTTCCAAACGCTGACCAGTCAGGCTCCTGAGCCTAACAACGGCCACTTCTACCTGGACTTAGCAAAGATCAACGCTTTAGAGGGCGGCGTTTTCCCCCTGCCCGAGCTGCCCAAAGAAGGCGTGACATCAGCGATTCAGGCCATTGGGATGACAGCGACCGTCGGCGATGGCCAAGCCGTTCCGCAAGAGACTCGCACGATGGACTACGACCTGTACGTAAAGCTCGCGAAATTGGCTAGACCCGAGCCGCTGTAGCCATTTTTCACCGTTTCTAAGAAGAGAAAGCCCTGACCTTGGTCTATTCGCTAACTAGCACTAGCAACGGTTCTACACATCACGGGCAATCCCTATTCTCTGATAAACTCAATGATGGCCTTATAAAGAATTTTAAGACTCTTTTAAGATCAGCTAGATTTGGCAGTTTGGAGGAATAAATATCCCGTGGAAACCACTCTTGGTTTAGAGATTATTGAAGTCGTCGAGCAGGCAGCGATCGCCTCTGCTCGGTGGATGGGTAAAGGCGAAAAAGACATCGCCGACGAAGTAGCCGTAGAAGCTATGCGCGAGCGCATGAACAAAATTCACATGCGCGGCAAAATTGTCATCGGTGAAGGCGAACGCGACGACGCGCCCATGCTCTACATCGGCGAGGAAGTTGGAATTTGCACTCAGCCCAATGCTGATGAGGTTTGCAGCGTAGATGAGCTAATTGAAATTGATATTGCGGTTGATCCTTGCGAAGGCACTAACCTCTGCGCCTACGGTCAGCCCGGCGCGATGGCCGTGCTAGCTATTTCTGAAAAAGGTGGCCTGTTTGCAGCGCCTGACTTCTACATGCGCAAGCTCGCAGCACCTCCAGCCGCAAAGGGCAAAGTAGACATCAACAAGTCTCCTGCTGAGAACCTGAAGATTTTAGGCGAGTGCCTGGATCGCTCGGTTGATGAGCTAGTCGTGATCGTGATGAAGCGTGAGCGTCACAACGAGCTGATTCAAGAGATTCGCGATGCGGGTGCTCGCGTTCGCCTGATTAGCGATGGCGATGTTTCGGCGGCAATTTCCTGCGGCTTTGAAGGTACCAACGTCCATGCCCTGATGGGGATTGGCGCAGCGCCTGAAGGCGTAATTTCGGCGGCGGCTATGCGCTGCTTGGGCGGTCACTTCCAGGGCCAGCTGATCTACGATCCTGCCGTTGTCAAAACCGGCCTGATCGGCGAAAGCAAGGAAGCCAACCTGGAGCGTTTGTCTTCTATGGGCATTAACGATCCTGACAAGATCTATACGGCTGAAGAACTTGCCTGTGGCCAGAACGTGCTGTTTGCAGGCTGCGGCATTACGCCCGGCACTTTGATGAACGGCGTGCGCTTCTTTAACGGCGGCTATCGGACTCAGAGCCTGGTTATCTCTAGCCAGAGCAAGACGGCTCGCTTTGTAGACACGATTCATATGGGCGGTAATCCTAAGCGTGTGAGCCTGAATTAACCCTCAATTAGTAAAGGAAGATGGGAGAGGAATATTAAGTAATGTCCCTCTCCCATCTTCTAAAATAGAGTTTTGTTGAGTTTTCTTGAGATAGCCTCCGGTTATTTAATACTTTGGAAAGAGGGCTCACTGCCCCTCTGCTATTTACAGAAGATTCTTTGTAACAAGATTCATTAGGAAGTCGAATGAACATTGCTGTCGTTGGGCTCAGTCATCAGACTGCGCCGGTTGAAGTTCGAGAAAAGCTGAGCATTCCTTCCGCTCAGGTAGCTGATGCGATCGCCTACCTTAGCGCCTCGCCTACTATCGAAGAAGTTTCCATCCTCAGCACCTGCAACCGATTAGAAATTCATATCGTGGTCACCGAGACGGAATCGGGCGTCCGCGATATTATGCGCTTCCTCTCCAGCCACAGCGGCCTCACCCTGGAGGACTTGCGCCCTCACCTGTTCGTGCTGCTTCAGCAGGATGCGGTCACGCACCTGATGCGAGTATCTGCCGGGCTCGACAGCCTGGTGTTAGGCGAAGGCCAAATTCTAGCTCAGGTCAAGCACGCCCTTAGCCTAGGGCAGCAGCACAAAGGCGTGGGCCGCATTCTTAGCCGCCTCCTCAAAGACGCTATTAAGGCAGGTAAGCGGGTACGCACAGAGACCAACTTAGGCACGGGAGCCGTTTCGATTAGTTCGGCAGCGGCTGAGCTGGCCCTGATGAAGGTCGAAAGCTTTGATGAGTGCCACATTGCGATTTTGGGCGCGGGTAAAATGGCCCGGCTGCTAGTACAGCACCTCATTTCTAAGCGGGCAAACAAAATTACGCTGCTCAACCGGACGATTGATCGCGCTAATGAGCTAGCCGCTCAGTTTGGCGATACAGACATCAAAACCGGCACGCTGGACGGCATGTTAGACGCGGTGGTGGCTGCTGATGTGGTGTTTACCTGCACCTCTGCGGTAGAGCCGATTTTGCACCGTGAAAATTTGGAGCCGGTCTGTCAGGGCAATCAGCTTTTGGTTTTTGACATTGCCGTGCCGCGTAACGTGCATAGCAACGTCAGTGAAATTAGTACGGTATTTGCTTTTAACGTGGATGATCTGAAGGCGGTGGTTGCCCAAAATCAGGAGAGCCGACGGCAAATGGCGCGTGAGGCTGAGGTGCTTTTAGATGAGGAGGTGGAGGCGTTTATGGACTGGCTGCGATCGCTCGACACCGTTCCCACCATCAGCAGCCTGCGCAGCAAAGTTGAAACCATTCGCACCCAAGAATTAGAAAAGGCCATGTCGCGCCTGGGCTCAGAGTTTTCAGAAAAGCATCGGGGCGTCGTTGAAGCGCTCACCCGAGGCATCGTCAACAAAATCCTTCACGACCCGATGACGCAGCTGCGAGCGCAGCGGGATATGGACGCTAGAGATAATGCGATGGAGACTTTGCAGATACTGTTTAATTTAGAGACGGCTGCTCGTAAAGAAGGCATCAGCAACAGCCAGCACTGATTTATTTGCATGGCGCTGACTAAGCTGCTGTTCTACTTCTTAGAATCGTGATCACACGCTGGTAAAGTCTTCTACTTTAGGAAATTCTTCTGCATCATCGGTGTGGTTGCCTGGGCGGCTAGAAAATAGCGTTTGCAGTCCGGCGGCTTTAGCCGCTCTTAGCTCAGCAGCCACATCTGAAATAAATAAAATTTTATCGGGAGCGCAGCTTACTTTTTCCGCAATTTTTTGGTAGCTTTCTACCTCGCGCTTTGGCCCCGTATTAGTATCAAAATAGCCGCTGATGTAGCCAGTCAAATCGCCTGATTCGCTGTACTGAAAAATCAGCTTTTGGGCCTGGACGCTGCCCGAGGAAAAAATATAGATGGCTTTGCCTGCTTTCTGCCATCGCTTAAGTGCTGGCAGCACGTCGGTAAACAGCTGAGAGCGAAGCTGCCCGGCCTGGTAGCCTGCATCCCAAATTTTTCCCTGTAGAGATTTTAGGCCGGTAGATTTGCGATCGCGCTCAATCAAATAATGGATATAGGGAACAGCTGCAACGGGCCGATCGCTCGCCCACGGTGGCGCAGCCGCTGACTCCTGTAAATATTCCTGTTGCAGCAATGCCAGGTCAGCCTGCACGCCTGCATCGTTTTCTGCTGCCGCTAGAAAGGCTTTGGCGCGATCGCGAGCAAACGGAAACAGCACGTCGAAAACGTAGGACACAGGCGTTGTTGTGCCTTCAATGTCGAGCAGGATGACGGCGGCAGTATGAGATAAAAACATAAGCTAGTGAGCTGTCGCTGTTACAGCTGGCGATAATGTGTCCTTTTCGGGTTTGTGAGCTTGCTTGTACTTCTGTTCTATGCCGCTTTGGGTATAAATAGGCGTCCAGCCAGCGGGGTCTTGAAACAGGCGAATTGCGCGAACCTGGCGGTCGTCGCACAGATCAAACCAGTGATGAATCCCAGTTGGAACCAGGAGTAAGTCCCCAGATTCTACGGTGACAGCAATGACGTCTCCAGCCTCTGGATGAATGTGAAAGACGCCTCGTCCCGATAAAATGAAGCGAACTTCGTCTTCATCATGCCAATGCTCATCGCGAAACTTATCTAACATCGCTTCGAGGTTGGGCGTTTGAGCATTTACGTCAATTACATCGGCTGTGACGTAGCCGCCTTTTTGCTTAAGCGCATCGAGATAAGGCGCATAGGCTGCCAAAATCTCTGACTCGTCTGCCTGCTCACTCAGCGCTACTGCGGGCTGCCATCGCTCATAGGTAATCCCAATGCGGTTCAAATAATCTGCAATTGCTGATGCATCATGCAGTTTCCGCTGCTTGTCAGGAATATTTAAGATAGCCATAGCGCCTCCAGTAACAAGTTTTATCGACTCTTCTTCATCATAAGTAATGGCTGCCCCATTCAATATCTTTGGCAACAAAACTGTATTGCAGCCGTTATCGAACGTATCTGACTCGATCTTGTTATATTCTCTCCTATTTTATTGGTGGATTAGAGATATGCATGGGGAGGCGATCGCGATCAGTCCTACCGATTCAGCAGCAAATCGCGGTAAGTCAGCTCTAACAAAAACTCAAAAATCTCCATGTGACGCCGCGCCTGAAAGATAGAATCACCCCACACATACAGGCCGTGACCCGCCACTAAAAAAGCATACAGTCCCGGTCGATCTGCTAGCAGCTGATGGATCTGACGAGTGAGCGATCGCATATCCTGAGAATTTTCAATAATGGGCAGAACTACGGTAGCTTCGTGAGTTTTGACGCCCTCTATTCCCTTGAGCATTTCATAGCCGGAAAACGCTAGATGATCTGGCTGTGAGCCGTTCTGTCTGGCAGGGCGCATTGAAAGCAGCGTCCCAAACACAGAATGCGTGTGCAGTACCGCTTTCGCCCCAGCCTTTGTAACTAGCGCTAGATGCAGCAGCGTTTCGGCTGACGCTGCCCCCCGTCCAACTACGACCTGCCCCTGTGCATCTATCTCAATCAGGTCAGCAGGGGCGAGACTGCCCTTATCTACGCTACTCGGTGACATCAGCAGGCGCAGCGGAGCCGTCTGTATGACCGTGCTAAAGTTGCCGCCTGTTCCTTGGGCCATGCCCTTTTGATGAATATCGGCAATGACCCACGCTAAAGACTCACGAGGATTAGAAGAGTGCAGCATAGTAGTGTGTAGATAACAATCGTCTCGTATACTTTCTCATGGTTCGTCTTCAATCTTATTCTCAAGCTCGCTTCCTGCTTCGTCCTAAGCTCTCTACGGCGGCGCGATGGATCATCCTTTGCCTGCTGCTCACGCTCACGTTCGGCTGCGCAGCCAGTGCCACCTTGCCCACAGACGGCAGCTATAGCTACAAGTCACCTAGTGCTGACGGCAATGGCAAGGTGTACTATGGCCGCGAAATTGCTAATGTGATGGGCTACCAGGGTGCGAACTGGCTGGCTCGCCCTAGCCGCACTACTGAAGAAAGATCGGATATGGCGGTAGATGCGCTGATGCTGGAGCGCGATGACGTAGTGGCTGATATTGGCGCAGGCATGGGATATATCAGCTTTCAGCTAGCTGACTGGGTAGAAAATGGCAAAGTGGTGGCTGTAGACGTGCAGCCAGAAATGCTGGCGCTGCTGGAAGCTGAGCGCGATAAGTACGGCGTAAAGAATATAGAAACCGTGCTGGGCACAGAGTCAGATCCTAACCTGGCGGATGACAGCATTGACATGGCTGTGATGTTCGATGCGTATCATGAGTTTGCCTATCCTAAAGAAATGATGGCAGGCATTGTCAAATCGCTGAAGCCGGGCGGGCAGGTTGTGCTAGCTGAATATCGGGCAGAGAATCCGCTGGTGCTGATTAAGCAGCACCATAAAATGACGCAAAAGCAGGTGAAGAAAGAACTTACTGCCGTGGGATTGAAGTGGGTAAAAACGGACGGGCGACTGCCGCAACAGCACCTTATGTTCTTTGAAAAGCCAGTTTGAGTATTAAGTGACCCTGAGACAGGCGTTTTCTCGGCTTTACTAGAAGCTCGGAATAGCCCTACTCAATTGTCACCTGATAATTGTTCGGCTTTCTTTTGACAAATCCTATGATTGGATCAGCCCTAGCGCGGCCACCTGAATCAATTTGCAGGCCCTAATCTGGCACTGTCTGACAGCGCTCCATATTCTTGCTTGATTTCGCCCTGCGTTGCTAAGGCACTGCTTTCTAGGAAAATAGGGGAAGGCGGCAACCTAATTATCTTGAGTCACCTTACTGATCTTTGATCGACTCTAATACATCGGGAGTGAAAGGATTTTGACCGGCCTGCAAAGCCTGAATCCAAGCTTGTCTTTGAGCTTTTCGTTCGCTGTCGTCAGTCCAGGCGATAAATGCTTCAAAGTCTGCTATGGCACCCCTGAAATCGCCAGTTAAGGCTCTAGCAAGCCCTCGACTATCCAGAATTCCGCCATCTTGTGGAGTGAGTTCAACGGCTTTTTCGCAAGCGAGAAGAACGTCTTGAGCATAACCTGCAAGGCTGCCGTCCCAACACAGACCATTCCAAGAATTAGGGTCAACTTTCAAGTTTGGGTCGCGACTGAGAGCCGATTGAAAGCTTTCAATCGCATTGGGAATGTCGCCTGATTGAGCTAAGCTAGCGCCTTGCTGAATAAAGAAAGGCGCTGATTGGGTTTGAGCCCGACGGGAAGGATCAACATCTAGGCTGGGCTTCCAGACTAGCGCAAACTCATAAAGTTTTATCGCCTGCTCGATTTTGCCCTGCGCCGCTAAGGCATCGCCCTCGCGGACGTAGGCAGGGGCAGCGGCTAGCTTGCGTGCCGGGGTCTGGCAGATAGTCAGCGTTTCTAAGTCCTCGGGATGGTTCATAAAGTATGGGGTGAGATGGTCGCAGCCAAGAGCCAAAAGCCCATCGAGATCATAGCTGTTCCACACCCGCGCTGTGTTGTCATAGCTGGCGGTGACGATGCGGCTGCCATCCGGGCTGAAGCTGGCGTTTCTGACACCCGCTTGATGGCCTTCGAGCGTTTGGATTAACTCGCCGCTCTGGCTATCCCACACCCGCGCTGTGTTGTCATCGCTGGCGGTGACGATGCGGCTGCCATCCGGGCTGAAGCTGGCGTTGAAGACACTCGCTTGATGGCCTTCGAGCGTTTGGATTAACTCGCCGCTCTGGCTATCCCACACCCGCGCTGTGTTGTCATCGCTGGCGGTGACGATGCGGCTGCCATCCGGGCTGAAGCTGGCGTTGCTGACACCCGCTTGATGGCCTTCGAGCTGATTGAGTTCTTGAATATTTCGTAGAATGGTATCGAGTGCCACCAATGGACTGTAGGCCGGGTATTGGGTTTTATCCGGATCGGATGTTTCTTCTGCTTTCAGCCGCTGTCCTGCCTCCATTGCAATCACCAAACTGTCTAGTTGGTTAGTTTTAAAGCGCTGAAGTGCAAAAGCGCCTTTGCGTTCTAGGTCTAGTCCGACTCTGGCTCTAGCCAAGCTGGCAGCGACTGTGGCTTGTTCTGTTGCTGCACTGGCTAGCGCCACGTTTGCACTGGTCAGCTTGTCCGCAGCCTGCTGTGCCCTTGTTTCTGCTGTTCGCTGAGCAATTATGGCTGCTTCAGTCGCCTGTACCGCTTGCTGCGCCTGCTGCTCTGCTTGCTGCTTCTCAGCATTCACATTGGAGAGCTGCCCTTGGGCTGCCTGCACCTGTGCTTGCGCGGCCTGCGCCACCTGCGCCGCTTCCTGCGCTTGTTTATTCGCACCCTGAAACTTTCGCTCGGCAGCCTGTAAGTTCTTTCCTGCCTGGCTCAAATTTTGCTTAGCCTCTTCCACGGCTAATTCAAACCCGTCTTTTTCATTTCCAGCTTTCTGAGCCTCTTCTTTTGCCGCCTTAGCTTCTTCCCTAGCATTATTGGCCTGTAACCCCCGATGCCCGCCCCACAGCGTCGCCAGTGCTGCCACGGTCAAGGCAACGCCTGCAATCACCGTCGTACTTCGCCGCGTTTTACGCCCCTGCTCCATCAGCAGCGCCGTTTCAGCTTCAGTTTCTATTAGCTGCTGATTCGCTACGGCCAGCTCTGCCTCTGCCAGTCCCCTTGCCTCAGCTAATATATGATTTGCCTCTGCTTCCGCATCCAACCGCGTCTGCGTATCCGCCTGCTCTATCGCCTGACTCGCCGACAAAAACAGCCGATCCTCATCATCCAAACTCCGGCTCTCATTCGCCCAGAGCAGCGCATCCTGCAAAGCCTGCCCCTGCAACAGTCGCGACTGATCCTGCTGCCCAGACGCCAGCCAAGCCGCAATAGCAGCCCCATAAGGCCGCAGCTTCAGCAATCCCCGCTCAACCCAATCCCGGTCAAACACCGCCGCATAAATCGGATTCGCCACCCGCAAGCAGTTCTGTTCCTCTCGTATCAATCCCGACAGCCGCAGCTCAATCTGTTCCTCACTGCCATCCGCCGTCACCTCCCCATCCTGCAATATCCGCTGATACAGCCCCAGCAGCCGCCCCGATCGCGCCTCATTTGCCAATATGCGATCTCGAATCGTCTTCAAATGCAGCGACTCATCCTGCGCCTCCCAGTCGTCAATTACCCGAGAACGCACCAACTGCGCCACCAGTTCCTGCTCACTTCCCGCCACAATATTAAAGCTCGACGCAGCAATAAGCTGACACAGCCGCTGCGTCAGCTTATTGCTGCCCCTTCGTCCAGTGCAAAATCTCCCCCAGCGCCGCCGCCGGATTCTCCGCCTTTGCCGCCAGCCCTGCTGCCAACGAACTCACCTCCCTCGGCGCGAATCCCTTCAGGTCAATCAACCGCCCGCCAATATTAAAAGACGTGCGCCGCTTATCGCGAATCAAATCTCCCGGCGTCGCCACCCCCAGCAGCACAAAGCTCAGCCGCCGATAATCATCACGATCCGATCGCTCCTGAGAAAACGAACGAATCAACGCAAAAAAGTCATCATTAAAATCAAACTTAAACAGACTGTCAATTTCATCGACAAAAACAACAATCGGCTGCGAAATCTCCTGCAACAGCACATCTTCAACAAACTCACTAAAGCGCTGAATCGGCGACAGTCCATCCCGCTCCCGCCACCAAGGCAACACCTTCACCTTTAGCCCCAAGCTCCGACTCAGCCGCCGTATCATCCCCAAATACCACTGCTCAGAAGTCATCCCCTCCCCCACAATGCTAGAGACTTCCACCACACCGCAGGCCACCCCCTCCGCCTTCAGGCGCTGAAACACCCGCACCCGCAAGCTCGACTTTCCCATCTGCCGCGAATTGAACACATAGCAATACTCTCCCGCCTTCAGCGCGGCATACAGCTCCTCATCCGCCTGCCGCGTTACATAACTGAGCGCATCTTGCCGCAGCGCCCCACCTGTAATGTATTGATAAGCCGGAGCTGTACTCATTTTTTACCCTTCCAAATGATCTCGAAAATAATCCCGATACACCTCACAGCGAGGCGACGCCTCATTCCCACTCAGCCGCACCAGCCCCATACTCTCCAACTTAAACGACGCCTCCGCATCAATCTCCACCGGCTTGCCCTTACTCACCACCTGCCGAAACGCCTCCGCCAGCAGCGGATAGTCGCGCAGCACATACAAATGCCGCCGCAAATGATCGCTGTAAATGCCCGATTCGGTCGCCGCCATCTGCGCTAGCGCCGTCAGCGTCATATCCTCTCGCCGCAAATGATACAGCGCCTTGCGAATCAGATACGGATGCCCGCCCACCAGTGCCATCAGCGCTTCTGTACTGCTCGCATGGGTCGAAAGCCCATAGCGCCCCGCCAAATCTTGCACCTGCTCCGGTGAAAACTCCACCAGCTCCACATTCTTGCCCACATTAAAGGGCGACTGGTTAATATTCAGCGGCACATAAGCTTCGGTAGAATGCACCATCACCAGCCGCAAATTCTCCCATAGCTCACTGCCCATATCGCCATATCGCGCCGACTCATACCAAGAGCGCACCAGCGCAAAAAAGTCGTCCGCCACCGCCGGATGCGGAAACACCATATCCACTTCATCGAGCGCCAGCACCAGCGGCACCGCTAGCCCCTCTAGCAAACACTCCTCAAAGTAGGCATTGCACTTGTCCTTACTGCCAAAGCCGATACCCGCATCGCCCGTCCAATACTCTTCTAGCGACGCGAGCTGCTTTAGCCGCCTGCCCACCTGCGCACAAAACCACTTCAGCAGCAAATCCAAATCACTAAACAATCGGCTATCGGCCCGCTGAAAGCTAATCGGCACCGTCTGATAGCCCAACTCCTCCCGCGCATGGTTCAATATCCGCGCCATCAGCGAGGTTTTGCCCATCTGCCTTGGCGCTTTAATCCGAATCAACGCCCCCGGCTGCTCAATTTCAGCAAAGCAGTCAGCCTCAATCGGTGAACGCTCTACATACAGTCCAGACTTTAGCTGCACCGCGCCACCTGGCTCCCGCTTTAGCTCCGGCTCGGCCACTGGCAGCGGCGGGCAATCAACGCTCTCTACCGCAGCTCGCCCAGCGCTGCTAGCACCGCTATCCTCTGTACCGCCATCTGCCCCAATGCTATCTATCAGCTCAACCACCGTCGCCTTACGCGCCGCTGCCGCATCCACAAGTTCAATGTCTCGCCGTGCGGGTTGCGCCTGCATCAGCGCCATCAGCTCATCAGTTAGCGTTGGCGTGTCCGCCTCGGATGCCCACTCCCGCTGCTGAATTTGCTGCAAATAGCCGCGTAGCTCATAGTTCAGCGGATCATTCAGCGGAAACTGCACCCGGATCGGCAAAATCAATGGCCGTCTATCCGCCCGCTGATCTCGCAGCGCCCGCGCCCGCTTCACCTCTTCTGTGACCATTTCACTCGTCGCCGACAGCGGCGAGAGCAGCAGCAAAAAGTAATCACACTGCAGCAGCTCAGCGTTAATGCGATCGCGCCAAGCCTCCCCAAGCTGAATACTTTCTGCCGCCATAAAAGCGCCATAGCCCGCCGCCAAAAACGTCTCATAAAACGTCTGCGCTAAGTCCTTATCTGGCGAGCGATCACGATAGCTAATAAACACCCGCTGCCGCCGCTCTACCCCACCCCTCCCACCACCGCCCTTACCCTGAGCGGAGTCGAAGGGCTCATCGATCACCTTGCCCGAGCGCGTTCGCAGCACTGGCGTCGCCACCTCAGCAATATTTTCCAAATCAATCGCCGTGCGCCCCATCTCATAGGCCGCCTCATACGATCCGCCACTGCCTAGCGACGTATAAAAGCCCCGTGCAAAACACACCGCCGCCGGATCGCCAATCGGCTGGTTCATGCCGATCACGCAAGAGACAAACTGACTAATCGCCTGCGCCTGCGTGTCCGAATAGCAGGCATTCAGCAGCACGCACTCTACGCTTGCCACCTGCTGAAACAACCGCGCCAATGCCCGAGTCGGCACCAGCTGCGCCTTGCCCCGTTCATTTTCTAGCACCAAGCCCTGCGCCCCAGTGCCATGCCCCAAAAAATGAACAATGTGTGGATTGTGCGTCACCAGTGCCTGCACCAAATCTTCAGTGCGCACCGCCCACTGCGACACTAACGAGAAGCGATCGCGCTCCTGCGCCAACTGCAAACTCTGTTGAATCGCCCGCACCTCTTCATCTAGCCGCAGCCCCGTCGTATCGCGAGGATTTGCCGCTAGCACCAAAATCTTGCGTACGGGAAGCTTCGTACTCACAAATACACTCTATCCAAATCTTTTTATTTACTCTTTGATATATCAAAGAAATCTGAACGGTTTACGTATGTCCACGCACATCTTTATAATTCAGAATCAATCATGTTCTGAATATGATTGATTCTGTAAAGAGCTGAATAATGCTAGGGAGCGAACGTAAAAAATGGAGCCAGGTCACTCCGAGGAATAGAGACTAAGTAGTCAGGTCTATAAAGGTAACTAGAAAAGACAGGTCAGATACATCTATTTTTATGATTTGCCGCCTCATGGCACAATTGAAGATGCCAGAGGATAGAAGGAACCGCACCCGTCATGTTGAAGCCGTTAAAGCGATTTGCCGCGCTGCTATTAGTTGTAGTGGCATTAGGACTGCA
>JBGTGK010000193.1:0-5433 GCA_041746795.1 Phormidesmis sp. | reverse complement strand
AACCGTTCGATCTGTGGCTGCTAGGTATGTCACCTGATTTAACAGATATATCTTGTGCTGTGCATAGAGGTGGCAATAAAGGCTCTTTCAGCTACACCCACTATATTTGTAAAAGTCTGTAGGCTCAAGAAGTAGAGATACATTTGACACAGAGATAGAGATTAGGGGCGTGCGTTTAAATAAAGTACTAGTCCATCCGGCCTTCGACTACGCTCAGCCCCGGTTTCAGCTTTGCATATTTGGTACTTTATTTCTAAGCGACTCCCTTAGTGAAACAATCGTGAGAAAGACCTATGAAAAATACTATTCGGTCTTCTATGTCGCCGAGGCAATCTAGGGCACCTTTTGAGCGTAGGGCACCTTTTGAGCAGATGGGAATTGAACCGTTTGTTGAGGCTCTGAAAGTGTGAGTCGCTAGGATTGACTTTAAACGCTCTGAGTCTTCGCCTAGAGGCCCAAAGGAAGATAAGAAAGAAGCAGATTTCGCGAAAAGGCTCCCAAGCTGCCGTTCGGGGTGCTCTGCTAGGAGAAAGGAGATTGTGTAAAATCATGACGTTAGGGTTAGGTTGTTGCACCGCCGTGTTCCAACAGCTTATGACAAACTGGATCGAGCGTCGATGTCCAGCCAATGATGCCGCCTTGAGCCCGCAGCATTTCGAGGGTAGCCTGCTTGAACTTGGGAAAATAGCTGGCAGTGCAGTCTTCTATCAGCAGACATTCGTAGCCGCGATCGTTGGCTTCGCGCATTGTGGTTTGAACGCAAACCTCGGTAGTAACGCCAGTTATGAGCAAGTGCGTAATCTTGTACTTTTGCAGAATTGAGGTCAGGGGTGTGCTGTAAAAAGCGCCTTTACCGGGCTTGAGAATGATGACTTCATTGGGGAGTGGTGCTAGCTCGGAAATGATCGCATTGCCGGGTTCGTTGCGCACTAAAATGCGACCCATAGCGCTGCGATCGCCAATCCGCAGCGCCGAATTCCCCCGAGTTAGCTTCGATTTTGGGCAGTCAGAAAGATCGGGCTCGTGGCATTCTTGCGTGTGGATTACTAATAAATTGAGATCGCGAAAGGTCTGGAGAAGCGTTTTTAGCGGCGGTACAATTGCCTGAAGCTGAGTAACATCATTGCCCAAGGCGTCGCCAAAGCCACCGGGCTCAAGGAAATCACGCTGCATGTCAATGATCACCAGCGCTAAATGATCGAGTGAGTCGGGCAGGGGATAATCGTAGGGCAGCGCCGGGATAGTGCGAGCCGCGATCAAATTAGTAGGTATAGCGGTCATTAGACTGTTCTTTTGTAAGTGTTCTTTTGTAAGTGTTCTCTTGTAAGTGTCGTTAAGGGAAAGTGCTTGCAGATCTTGACTGATGCCAATACGACAGTCCATTACCTAGCTCGACCTTTACGTCTGAGACATTGATCTCACAGCCGTCGGCATCGACTTTATTGACAAGCGCGCCATATAAATTAAGGGCCGATCGATTATGGCCTTTAGTCCCGCCGGACATGGCAAACGCTTGACCGTTGCAATACTCATAGCGCAGCTGTTGACGCGGCTCCCACTCCAAATATTCTTCAGCGGTCATGTGTATAGGCTGTGACGCAGCAAGCATAGTCTAGGCGCTCAAAGTTGAGTTCGATTTTTAGCGTTTGCAATCTCATTTTATGCCATAGCCTGATCTATGAGAGCGCTACTGGTTTTACGTTTGCTCCAGGACGTGATCGCCAAACAACACCGTGTTATCGCTTAGGCTTCGCGTAGAACCTGATGGCCGATAGCGATTGTGAGCATCGCATCTCTTTCGCCTATAAAATGGGCAGTCTGCCATGCTGACTGACTAGATTAATCTGGGTATGGTAGACCATAAATATGAACATCAAAAGGCATTTCAAGAATTACAACTTTCAAAAACTTTCTCATACGAAAATTTCATGACGACCTCACCGGCTTCTTTGCTAAGCGCAGTACCCGCAGCCTTTCCAGCGAATGAATCAGAGAGAATTCAGAAGCTCTTAAGCTACAGCATTTTAGATACCGCGTCAGAGACGATTTACGACGACATTACTGAAGTTGCCGCCTACATCTGCGGCACGGCAACCTCTTTGGTGAGCCTTGTTGATGTTTCTAGACAGTGGTTTAAGTCTACAGTGGGGCTAGATGCTATGGAGACGCCTCGCGATATGGCCTTTTGTGCTCATGCTATTTTGAGGCCAGAGGTGCTGGTAGTTCCAGATGCCCGCGCAGATGAGCGCTTCGCTAATAACCCTCTCGTAACCGGCGCACCGTATATCCGTTTTTATGCTGGAGCGCCGTTGATTACCGCCGAGGGCTGCGCAGTAGGCACCCTCTGCGTGGTGGACTATGTTCCTAAGCAGCTCTCATCAAAACAGATTCAGGCACTAGAAGCACTAGCAAGACAGGTCGTTAGCCCCTTAGAATCGCGGCTAACCGTACAGCGTGTTCATGCAGAAATCACAAAGCAAAGAAAAACCGAAGCTAAACTACGGCAAGTCAACGTCGCCCTGAAAGAGCATACTCAAACTATCTATCAAAAAATAAGCAGCTAGAGCAGGCATTTCAGGAGCTACGCCTCACCCAAAGCCAGCTAGTACAACAGGAAAAGATGGCTGGATTAGGTCAGCTAGTCGCCGGAATCGCTCACGAAATTAATAATCCAGTTGGGTTTATTGCCGGAAATATTGCGCCTGTGAAACGATATGCCACCGACCTATTGGAGCTGATAAATCTCTACCAGGCGGAGTACGCAACGCCATCGAAAACGATTCAAACATTCACAGAAAAGATAGACTTAGCCTTTCTATCCCAAGATTTTATTCGACTGCTTAGGGACGTGCGTTTAAATAAAGTACCAGTCCATCCGGCCTTCGGCTACGCTCAGCCTCGGTTTCAGCTTTGCATATTTGGTACTTTATTTCTAAGCGACTCCCTTAGTTCAATGCAGATAGGCAGTAAACGAATTGCCACCATCGTAGAAGCTTTGAGGACGTTCTCACAACTTAATGAATCAGAAAAAAACTTACCGATATCCACGCTGGATTAGAGAGTGCATTGATAATTTTGCAACATCATCTAAACACTCAAACTGCTATAAAGATAGATTCAGGAGAAAACATTGAAAAGGCGTTTGGGCTAGAAATTCCTGAGAGTTTAGAAGATGCCTGCGAGCTTAATCGCACAGCCCTGATAGTTTACGATATGCAAGTCGGCATTTTTAGCCAGTTAAGCAACGGAAATGCCATTAAAACAAAGGTTATAGAGGTTCTTGAAGCGGCACGAGAAGTAGGTTTGCGCGTATTTTTTATGCGCCATATGTCGCTGCCCAAGGAGTTATCTGGTGTCTTTCAACTCAAGACGGCCAAGGCATGGCAGAGAGTGAGTTCTAGCGACGATGTTAACCCTTGGTTTTTACGAGAAACACCTGGCTTTCAGCTAATTCCTGAAGTAGCGCCGCTGCCCTCTGAAGCAGTCTTCGATAAAATCACCATGTCTGCCTTTGAGAGTACGCCGCTCGATATTGCTCTGCGCGACTGTGGAATTCAAACCGTGATTATTGTGGGGGTGGCTACTGAAATTGGCATTGAGCCAACAATCCGTCACGCGGCTGATTTAGGATACATTCCTGTTATGGTCACAGATGCCTGTGGCGCAGGTGATGAAGAAGCGGGCCAGCGGGCGGTTGCTAGCCTTAAATTTATGGGTAGTGCCCTAAAGGTAAGGATGGTTGAAACTCCATGTCAGCATCAATTTCATTAATTTACTGTCACGTGGAAAGAGACAAGTATCTGCCCATGAGATAGCCCAGAGTACCGATTATTTCGTTAATGTCATGGCTTTGTAGCTGCAAATACATGAAAAAAGCCAGGATACTTCAGGTTTGCAAGGTTGACCCTAAGCTCTGAAAGCTTTGCATGAAAGGAGTTATGTCCATCCTTACCTAAATAGGACTACCCCTTCGTCTAGGCTTTTGATTACGGATGTCCAGCGGTGGATGAGGCGATCGCGTGCCTCCACATCATGCATCGTATAGTCTAAATGGAGTTTGCCATTCACTATCCGCACCCGATTTTCAGCGCTGGGTAAGTCCTCAGTTTGCAGCCACCAGCCGGTTGCATATCCCGCAATGGTATCCAGCAAGGCTTCCGGCGCAAGCTTTACATAGGGGGCAAGCAGCGGCGGCGCGTCAGCAGGTATCATGCCGCCTTTAACGTTGCCAGTATTTTGCACCATGCCCATCGGGTAGGGAAAATCAGGCTCGCCCCAGTAAAAGTCATTAACGGCAATCGTTTTCTGATGCACTGACGGGTTGGGCTCAACGCTCAAAGACACCATTGCCGTGGACATATGCTTCATGAAGTTGCGACCGACCTGATCGGAGCGATTGGCCAGTCCGTGAGGATGCTGGTCATTGGCCGAGCGCAGCAGTAGCGCCGCAGAGTTGATGGTACCGAAAGAAACCACCACCACGTCCGCCGAAAAGAGGTGCTGCTCTTCGTTCATTTCCACGCTGACGGCGGTAATCTCTCGGCCTGACTCATCGGTATAAAGCTGGTTGACTATTGCCCCAGTGAGCAAAGTCACCTTGTCTAGCTGTCGCGAGGGCCGAATGCAGTTTACTTCGCTATCGGCCTTGGCATGAACCAGGCAGGGATAGCCGTCGCAGGTGTCACAGCGGATGCACTGCGAAAGCGTTTTATCGACTTTGTTGAGCTTGAGACCCACCGGCAGGTGAAAGGGATAATAGCCTGCTGCACTGATGCTGTCGACTGTTTTTTGCATGGCGGGCTCATGGCGGGCGGGCGGAAAGGGATACTCGCCGCTAGCAGGTGGTTCGGTGGGGTCTTCGCCACGCTGACCATGGACATCGAACAGCTTTTCGGCCTCAGCGTAGTAAGGTTCAAAGTCGCTGTACTTTAGCGGCCACTCGGGAGAAATACCGTTTTTGTGCTGAACGGTCTCAAAGTCTCTTTCTCGCAGCCGGAGCAAAGCCGCGCCGTACACTTTAGTATTGCCGCCTACCCAATAACAGGTTTGGGGGCTAAATTCCTGCTCATCTTTGTTTACCCATTTTTCAGCGTGGGTGTAGTATCGCGCTTTTTGATAAACTTCTGCGGGATTCCAGTTGTCTTTTTCGCGGGGGAGAAAGTCGCCGCGCTCCAAAATCAGAATGCGCTTGCCGGTAGGCGCTAGCTGATGCGCCAGAGTGCCACCGCCTGCACCTGTACCAATAATAATAATGTCGTAGTGAGAAGCGTTGTTCATAAGTATTTTAGGTCGTGCGTCAGAGTAAAGTGGTTTTGCTAAAATGGCTTCGTCGATAGCAAGGTGTCGAGATGGAATGTCCTTTTTGCGAGCATCCCAAAGCACACAAACACAGCAAAACTAGCAATGGCCACCAACGATATCGATGTCCAAGCT
>JBGTGK010000192.1:0-17302 GCA_041746795.1 Phormidesmis sp. | reverse complement strand
CTTAGCAGTTCAAATGAACTAAGTCATAAAAATTCTCAATTAAGGTTAACTATTGAGAACCATGCTAGAAAAAATGGCTGTGATTCTTATTGCTTCGTTTAAATACCCAATGTGCCAATTGGAAGTGCGGAATGTCGGATACTCGCCTGATCCTGTCGCTTTGAGTGCTCCTTCTATCAACGCATAGTCATTTGATTGTTCCTTGGTATAGCCGCTTAACTTCGGTTGAGTAACTAATGAAAGCCTCCGACGCATCGCGTTGGAGGCTTTTTGTTTGACTCATAGTCTACAGGCAACAATGTAACTTTTATGCGATCGCACGCCGCCTCTTCGCCAGCCGTCAGCGCAGGCAAACATCCCGCTACTCTGTAAAAAAGCCTGGCTGAGTGCTGCGACTTAAGTCCAAAAAAGCTTCAGCCTGACTAATTGATTTAACGGCTTCGGTGACGGCCAGGGTTGCCATAGAAAACACGAAAGGAATCAGCCTTTAGCTCAGCCTTAATCGTTTAGTATCGTGTCTGATATCGATCTGAATCTGAGAGGTGTAAAGCTTTCTCTGTCCACCTCGCTACTGGCAAACCTGCCCCTGTCAGCCCGCGAATAATTCTGGCTTCCCTAGCCGAGGGCTCACCCTCCTTAGCCGTAAAAACCACAAAAAGCGGATGCGGCGTTTCTGTTCCTTCTGCTAATAAGTGCTTATGTTTTCTGGGCATCAGCCATTCAACGCCCTGCCCTAACTCCACCTGCGTTCGCCGCCAGCGGCTGAGCAAATCAGAAAAGTCCTCGTTGGGCCGCTGAATAAATAGCACAATTTCGATGCCGGTTTTGATCTTCCATTCTGGGTCGCACATCATTAACGCCACATCACAAGGCAGCTGACGGATTTTATAGCTCGTGTCGATAATGCCGCCCGTTCCAGAAACTTCTCGGCTGCGAATGTTGGGTAGTGGAATGGCTACCATGCTTTCTTCCGGTCGGCGGACGCTGGGCAGCGCCTCAAAGTACGGACGATGCTGCATCAGGATTGAAAGGATGCCCTCGTAGTGACAGCAGCTTGCCAGCAGCTCTTCGTAAGCAATGCGCTGACCCTGCTCTGTTTCGCAGGTTTCATTGTTTGGGTTTGATATGCCCGCTATCGGTGATGCCAACTGTAAATGTCCACGGCTTAATAGGGTTCAACGGTGCTAGTTTGCCCAGGTGAGTCTCAAGTAGCCGTAGTAGCGATGGTTTTAAGGAAATCGCATTATTTCACCCACCTCAACCCGGATCCCATTAGCAAAATCCCAGCCGGAGAGCGCTTTTTTGCCCGCAGGTTTCACCTCATGTAACAGCAAATGACCGCTGCCTGTTTGAATGACAGGGCCATAGTTTTTTAGCAGGGCTACGACGGTGCCGGGGGCGGTTTGAGCGATCGCCTCAATTCCAGCCGCCTCGTAAAGTGGCCGAATAGCCGCAATATCGGGCGGTAGCTTGTTCCAGTAGGCTTGGCCCAGGGGCACCGTAGCAGCGACTTTAAGGGGCTTCTCTTGATCTCGAAACTGGGTAGTGCAGTTAGGATAAAATCCTCTCACCTGATCGTGCAGTGCCTTAGCGCTTCTGCGCCAGTCTAGCAGGTAGTCTTCCTTGCGAATGAGGGGCGCGTAAGTGGCGCGAGCGTCTTCTTGCTCTCTCGGACGGATCATTTGATGTTGGAGCTTTTGCAAGGTAGTCGGTATCAGCACCGCGCTGAGCTGAGCAAGCTTTTCGGCGACTTCCCAGGCGTTGTCTAGCTGGCCGATAGGAATGATTTCTTCTACCAGCATGGGGCCAGTATCCATGCCCGCATCCATCAGCATGGTGGTTACCCCAGTTTCGTACGCACCCCTGTACAGGCACCACTGAATAGGCGCAGCCCCACGATATTCTGGCAAAATCGAGCCGTGAGCATTGACACAGCCTAGCTTGGGCATATCGAGAATCTCCTGCGAGAGGATTTGGCCGTAGGCAATCACGACAAAAGCATCTGCTTCTAGGGCCTTGAGCTTAGCTAAGGTGTCGGTGTCTTTTTTGATGCGCGCAGGCTGCCAAATGGGGCAGTTTGGGGCATCGATTTGCGCCGCCGCTTTAACGGCAGAAGGCGTTACCTTCCCGCCTCGGCCCCGGCGCTTGTCGGGCTGCGTGACCACGGCAAGTACTTCAAAGTCTGGCTGGGCAAGCAGTTGTTTCAGGCTGGGTACGGCAAACGGGGGCGTACCGAAGAAAACAATTTTCATTTCTGAGTATTTACTGACGAGTGTCTACTAAAATTTCGATGCGGCGATTGCGCTGGCGTCCGGTGTCACTGTCGTTGCTATCAGCGGGCTGGGATTGCCCGCTGCCTACGGTAACCCAACGGTAAGTGCTAGGGAGAGATGCACGTAAATAGTCGCTGAGGGCGTTGGCCTGGGCGAGGGTATATTCTCGGCTGCTGGCCGCTTCTACGTGATCGTCGCTGTAGCTACGAATTAAAACGGTTGCCTGGGGATAATTCACCAGCTGATCGAGCACCCGATTGAGTAGAGTGGTATCTTTGATCTTGCTCTGTCCGGGGCTAAACAAGGCATCGCTGGGCAAGGTAATTTTGAGCTTGGTGACTTCTAGCAGCTGGTCGTTTGGATTCGAGGGCGTAGGCTCGTATTTTTCTGCTTTGGGCGGTTCTGTAGAGCGCACCGGCGGATCGATAGCGGCTCTGAGCAAATTTATCCGGCTCTCAACATCTTCGCCCTTATAGGGTGGCTTGCCCAGCCTTTTTTCCAGCGTTTGCGTTCGCCTGTCAAGGGTCAAAACTTCTGTCTCAATTGAGTTGAGTTCGTCAATCAGCGGCTGCCGTTCAATCGGCGGTAGGCTAACCGGTGCTAACACCGATCCTGTCTCAGGTATAGGCATTGCTTCGATCCGAATTTCAGTGGTAGGGGTTTGCCACAGCTGCGGAAGATGCCACAGCCGACTGGCAAAGCGGCTGGATTTACGCAGCACGGTTTCTTGAAAGGGAGGCTGGGCAAAGCTGCCGGGCAGTATCTGGGCGATTAAAATACCGCATAGCCATGCGCCTGTAAGGGTGCCGCTGACGGCTAACGTGTAGGCGATCGCACTATAAGGCTGTTTCTCCCACCAGGGTTTCAACCGGGGCGCAACTGGCGAAGCGGGAACAGGTACAAATACTGTGCTCCCATCAGTCGAGTTAATGACGTACTGTCCGCCCGCTGGCTGTTCATCTGCGGAGGGCTCTGACGATATTTCTGGAGCTGAAGACGTTTTTTCTGGCTGTTGTCTTCGCGATCGCCAAAGCCAACCTTGTCTTTTTGGGCCAGCAGGCTTTTGCTTAAGAAAATTCCGTGCCTGTGGAAAATTCTGGGGAGCGAGCGCGGACGAGTCTGGCGAAGCTATCGAATGAGAAGTCGGGGACGGCGGATATTGAGCTGAGTAGGCCTCATCTTCAGCCCGGCTGATGGCGTCATAGGCGCTCAATTCTCGGCTGATGGCGGTAGTTCGAGCTGAAAAAAAGTCATCATTTACCGTCGATGCTGACGCTTGAGCCGGTCTTGAATCTGGCTCAAGCTCAAGCCTTTGATCACGATGAGCATCCGCCGTTGAGCTGGAGACTTCACGATCGTCAGCGCTTTTTGGTTCAGGCTCGTTTGCCACAAAATAAACGTCCCGTTAATCATTCCAGCTAACGCGCTGCCTGCGCGTTGGGCTCTATTCGTAAAAGTTCCACCCCAACCAGGGGCTGACTTCTACGACACCGCGTTCGGTAAACACCACTCGGTAATCTACGGCTGGCATGTCCTCTGGCGCAGATTTTAACAGATTTGGTAGCGGTGTTTCATCGACCGTCTTGGCAGCATTTTGACTAGCGGGCTCGTAGCCGATGACCGTGCCGTCTGCTTTAACCCTGACGCGGTAGGTAGCCGCAGCTTCACCCACTCTGGGCTGCTCACGCTTTTGAATAATAGTGCTCTTAAGCTGATTGTTAAGGGTTTCAACGTCCGCCAGCGTATCTATGGTTGCTGCTGGCTGAGCCGAGAAGGCGGCACTGGCGCTATTAGCAGGCGGCGTGTCTGCGTTTGCTTTTGGCGGGCTAGTTTCGCCAGCGGTCTGATCGGTTGCTGCCTTTGCAGGCGCTTCACTAGCAGCTTCTGTACTGGTCTTTTCAGCGGGCAGTGTGGCAACGGTGGTGCTGGCTTCGCTGGGGCCTACTACTGCACCCTCAGGACTGAAGGTAACGGCGTATTGAGCGATCGCATTCTCCTCTAGTCCTCCCGCAGCGGCATTAGCTTTAGCCAAACGAGACAGCGGCGTTTTGTCCACATCTCGCAGGGCCGCATCATTGTCAAACTGATAGCCCACCACCTCTCCGGCTTCATTCACAGCGACCTGATAGGCCAGCTTGTCAGCGAACTCAGCGTCCGAGCCAGTGGCCTTATCTATTGTTAGCTGTAGATCCGATTGAAGCGCAGCAAGTTTGTCCTGATCGGTGATTCTAGGCGCTTTTTCCCAGAGGGCACTATCAGCATTAGCCGCCGCAATTCCATCGGCTGGCGGCGTAGAGCCATCGCCAGTAGGCGCTTGTGGGTCATTGGCTGCTGCGGTTTGAACGTTGCTGGCCTCGCCTGTGCTGCTTTTTGGCGCTGGTGGGGTTCTCATGGCGGGCAGTGGCAGCAGGCTGATCGCCATAGTGGCCGCGACCAGGCTACCAAAGCCTAGCAGGGCGGGCAGGGCGCGATCGCTCAAGGGTTCTTCAGTCCGCACAAATCGGCGGGGCAAAGGCGCTAGAGCGGCCTCTAGCTCTGGCAGCGCTAGGCTATCGTCAAAAAACTGATCAACCGCTTCGGTGAGATCGTAAAGCTGCACGTCTGAAAGTTTGATATCGATCGCGCGACCGTCATTAGAGTCACCTAAGTCAGCAATCTCGGGCTGCACAACGAGGTGATGATAAGGGCCATCGCCCGGATTGATATGAACCAGCAGCGGTTCTCCTTCAGCCACTTGCGGGTGAGTAAAGCCGCTGAGAATTTCCTGGCTGTACTGGCTGACTGCACGAACTAGCGCCGCAAAAAAGACGTAGCTGCCGTTGAGCGACTTCTCTAGGCCACTAATCCGGCATTCCGCGTTCACCAGCAGCGACATCACCTCTTCACGACCCGGCTCTGGATCAATGCTCAGCCCGTCTAAAATCAGGCTACAGTTGGGCAGCTGATACTGTCTACGAATCGTCATGACACTTCTCCGTCAAAAAGGCTGATCCAAAGGCGATCCGCGCCGTTGGTACCCGTGCAAAATAACAGCTTAGTGAGCAGTTCAAGCGCCAGCTCATCTAGCTTTTCGTCGGTGCTGTAAGCAATCACTCCAGCGCGCTTGGCGTTCATCCGGGCGCGAAAATGGGAACGAAAGCGCGACAGATAGTCTGAGAGCCTGAAGTGATGATCGTAAGACATGCCCTGATCGCTAAGCTGCTGATAGCCCAGCAAAAGCTGACGGATTAGCACGGTTAGCCGACGCGCCAAAAAACAGGTAATGAGCACCAACGCCTTGCCCTCTGATTGAGACATCGGCTGCCGCTGGCTAAAGCGACGTAGCGGATTGCTGCTGCGTAACAGCCATAGGTTCACCCGGCCCCGAATGACTTCTTCTAGTCCTAGCTCTTTGGCTGAGGCTAGCATCGCTTCAGCACCCCCTAAGTCCAGCGCCTCAATGGCCAGTAGCAGCAGGTCGATTTGTGTTTTGGCCCTTCTAGGGCACTCGCTGGGAATACCGTCCGGCGTAGGCAGCTGATCGATCAGCTGAATATTGGCTTGGGTAGGGGGGATACTCTGTAATTGCATGCGTTTGGCGACTATTCACTCAGAGATTTATCAAAACATATTTATGGACAGTTGAGGCATCAATAATTACTAGAAATGATTTACTAGAGTTGATATCTCGTCCTTTTGAAGTTGCCCGAAACCGGGATGCGATATGACAACAACTCTTGATTTCAGCAGAAAAAGCGCAGGGCCAAAAATAGAGCGAGCAGGACATCCTTTTCAAAGCCTGTCTCTATTTTAGTGCCACATAGTTTAAGGAGCCGGTGGAACTCAATTCACCGAATAAGGACACAGAAGATCGTCTAAACGCATCTATCTTAGGATCGCGGCTGCTCGCCTCGCTTACTGCAAACGGATCAACTACCCTTACCTAACTTTTCTGCAAATACCGAACAGCTTAACAAATATTCAAATAGATACACCTGTGGATATTAATAGATACCGAAAAATGACTTGAAAAGCAAGCCGTGCGATGCTTAATTCGGCAATATTATAGATGTGACGCATTGATGACCGTGAAATCTCAGCAATGTAACGGGTTTCGAGGGCTAGTGTCGAGTTAAAACTTTAATCACTAAATTATTCCTTAATATCTGAAATCAGCCACCGATCGCCTTCTCGAACAATTTCATATTTGAAGGTAACCGTATCGTCTGTGTAGGAGAACCGATCGCTGCGATCGCCATCTTCGTACACGGCTGCTGACTCAGTAATTTGGGCCTGAACGCTCAGGCTCTTAGCGTCGGTGGCATTTTCTGGATCTACAGAGACAATTTTCACCGGCTCGTGCGTATAGTCAATGTACCAGCCTTCCTGCTTTGCCGACTCCACGTCGCTTTGCGTTGCGCTCAGCGGCCCACCGGTTAAAACATCGCTCAGGCCGCTGGCGTCGTGTTCCTTTGCGTAGGCTGTTTTTTTGATTGCTAGCCACTGGTTAAGCGTGGCCTCAGCAATTCCCTGGGCGTCATCCGCTGGCACAGAGGTAGCCGTTGATTTGGATTTCTCAATGTCAATCAGCGGTTTATTAAGGGTCAAATCAAGCTGGTCGCCTTCTAGCTTTAAGTTGCGATCGCTTCCAATCAGGCTAAATACGCTTCTTGCCAGCAGTAGGCCCAGCAGTAAAAAAGCCAGCCCGACTAAAATGACGAGGGCCAACCTGCCCCACTTAGGGGCGGGGCGACGGCTCCGGCGTTCTCTTAAAGCCCTGCCTACTCGTCCGCTGTGGCTAGGCGGAATTGGCTCTGACTCGCCCTCGGCAATCGACCCATCAGAGGGGCTTGCCAGCTGCCCGCGAGGCGAAAACTGAGAAATTCTTTCGGCAATGCTGGATACGCCTGCCATTCCAGCTGCGCCTATACTACCGGCTATTCCGGCTGTACTTAGGCGATCGCCCAGCCTACTTGTAGGAACAGACTGTCCACCATAGTCGGCGCTCTGTGAGGCTCCGGCCCCAAAAGGATTGCTGGCTGTCGCAAGTTCTGAATCTTGAGGAGTTGTCCTAGCGCCCTGTCCCACTACCTGACCCGCTGCCTGACCCGCTGCGTCTAGGGAAGCCCAGCTGGCCTGCTGGTTGCTGCGCTCGTTTGCTAGCGGCAAGTTCTCTAAATAGCTCTGCACGGTGCTGTCTGCAAAGTAGTCCTTAAGCGTCGCCTGTTCTTGATCAAGGTCGCGAAAGAAGGGGAAAACCTCCTGCTGAAGCCAGTTCTCTGCGTATAGGCAAAGCCCCGGTAGTAAGTCGGGAGAGCCCTGGGAATGCTCACGAATAAAGACCAGTGGCTCATGTTCCTGAGAGAGTTCCAGGGCGCGGCTGGCCTCTTCGGTTTGGCCCAGCAGCACGGCGCACACGGCCTGCTCCAAATGCACGTCCTGACGACCGCTCAGTCGTAGCAGCATCTGCTTAGCTCGGCGAATGAGGCTGGGCTGGTGTTGAGCAAATCCCCGAGCGAGTAGCGCGTACACCGCCAGGTAAGTGCCTACCGCTGAAGGTCTTTGGGCCTCAGCTTCAAATACTTCCTGCTGTTCGGCGGCAGTGAGATACCCGCGCAGCTGCTGGACAAACCTGAGAAAATCATCGACCCCAAGGCCCGAAAGATCGTCTTCTGCCCCATCAATACCGCCCCGGTCTTGCAACATGCCTTTTAGCAGCGTTACGCCCGCTTGTCGAAGCCGATTTTGCTCCAACGGGCGGGCGATCAGCTCCAGGCAGCGATAGGGCCGCAGCTTGTATAAGTCGGCTTGAATCTCAGCGCGCAGCACGGGAAATAAATCTTCCTTAAGCAGCAACTCTCGGCCTGTTTCTAGCGACTCGGCGGCGTGCTCGTAGTGGTTCTGCTGCCATTCTTCGCGGCCCAGTTCTAGGCAGGCTACAGCCAGGGTTAAAACGATGTCGGGCAGGGCGGCCTGCTCTTTGAGCTGCTGGCCTTCAGGCGTATGTGCATCGCGCTTTAGATACGGATGCCCTAGCCTGAGTACCAGCTCATACTCGCCTAGCTCTAGCAAAATCAGCAGTGCGCCCACCAGCTGATGATGCTCAATTTCGATGGTGGGGACGCTAGTCTCTAGATCAGCAGGCAGCGCGTCAGCAGCTGTATTACCCGGATTGCCTCTGGAGGCGGCTAAAAATTCCTGGTCGTATTCAACCCGGCGGATGCTGTCGCCTAGCACCTCATAGGCCTTGTCAATCAGCTGACGGCGGGCGTCAATGGCTAGCTCTGAATATTCGCGTCGGGGTACTTGCAGCGTGCGATCGCGATGCGACTGCTTCAGCTGCTCAGCGGTTGCCTGAGTTGGCAGTCCCAGAATTCGATAGTAGTCCAGCGGAATTCGCACTCTTTGCATCCCCAGCCATTAAGCCAATCTTTTACTCTAAACTGTTGAAGCCACCTGCCTCTTGCCCGTTTTTGAGGCCCATCTTATGAGAGAAGGGCTTCACTGACTCAAAACCGATTCAAACCTTGATTAAACAATAGATTCGCTTACGATTATCGATCAATCACCGTTGATTGATCATTAAATATAGCTTTGGCATAGCTTTAAGCGCTATGAGCTATTTGTCAAGTGGCCTTTCATTTGGCTTGTTATGCTGATCTTTGATTGGGCACCAGATGTCAAGAATTCATATTAGCGGCGAGTTTAAACTGAATTTTTCTGGGCCCGTTTCCGATAGTCTAAGGTTCTACGAACGTGCAACACAAGGTGCAACTCGTTTGCTTGTTTGACAATTTGAGCGAATAATCAGTAACTGAATATATTCTTTAGCTCTCACTTTAGTTCTCAAGCGCTGCTACCTGCTGCTACTTAAGGACACACGGATAAAAGACCTATGGTTCAGGAAAGACCGCTGCCAATATTTCAAGCGTCTGAGTCCCAGGTGACCCGAGACGACGGGCTTCGTATCTATGAAGATATGGTACTAGGTCGCTACTTTGAAGATAAATGCGCTGAGCTTTACCAGCGGGGAAAAGTCAAAGGGTTCGTACATTTGTACAACGGCCAGGAAGCGGTTTGTTCGGGCGTTGTCAAGGCGATGCGCTCTGATGACTACGTGTGCAGCACGTACCGCGACCACGTTCATGCCCTCAGTGCTGGCGTGAGCGCTCGGGCGGTGATGGCCGAGCTTTTTGGCAAGGAAACGGGCTGTAGTAAGGGCCGAGGCGGCTCTATGCATATGTTTTCTAAGGAGCACAACATGCTGGGGGGCTTTGCCTTTATTGGCGAGGGCATTCCGGTGGCGCTAGGGGCTGCTTTTCAAAGCCGCTACCGGCGTGAGGCGATGGGCGATGAGACGGCTGATCAGGTGACGGCGGCGTTTTTTGGCGACGGTACGACGAATAACGGTCAGTTTTTTGAATGCTTGAACATGGCGGCGCTGTGGAAGCTACCCATTCTTTTTGTGGTGGAAAACAACAAGTGGGCAATTGGCATGGCCCATGAGCGGGCGACTTCTCAGCCGGAGATCTATAAGAAGGCTGGCGTTTTTGGGATGCCTGGCTATGAAGTCGATGGCATGGATGTGCTGGCCGTGCGAGCTGCGGCGACGACTGCAATAGAACGGGCTCGGGCAGGGGAAGGGCCGACGCTTTTGGAGTGTTTGACCTACCGCTATCGGGGGCATTCGGTGGCAGATCCGGATGAGCTGCGGCCAGCTGATGAGAAGAAGTTTTGGCGCGATCGCGATCCCATCAAGCGGTTAGAGGCTTATTTGCTAGAGCAGGATCTCGCTAGCGAAGCTGACCTGAAGGCAGTACGTGACAAAATTATGGAGGTCGTTGAAGACTCGCTAACCTTTGCTGAAGAGAGCCCAGAGCCCAATCCAGCCGATCTTTATAAATATATTTTTGCTGAAGACTAACGTTTTTTTGACCTTTTCCCTATCTCCCCTCCTATCTTTCTCAAATGGCACAAACTTTCCTATTCGACGCCCTTCGTGAAGCTATCGACGAAGAAATGTCCCGCGATCAAACCGTGATGGTGATGGGTGAAGATGTCGGCCAGTATGGCGGCTCTTATAAGGTCACTAAAGATTTGTATGACAAGTATGGTGCGCTGCGTGTGCTCGATACGCCGATTGCTGAGAACAGCTTTACGGGTATGGGCATCGGGGCGGCGATGACGGGTCTGCGGCCCATTATCGAAGGCATGAACATGGGCTTCTTACTGCTGGCTTTCAACCAAATCTCTAATAATGCTGGTATGCTGCGCTACACCTCTGGCGGCAATTTCAAAATTCCAGTGGTGATTCGTGGCCCTGGCGGTGTGGGCTCTCAGCTCGGCGCAGAGCATTCCCAGCGCTTAGAGGCCTACTTTCAGGCGGTGCCTGGTCTTAAAATTGTGGCCTGCTCTACGCCCCGCAATGCGAAAGGATTGCTAAAGGCTGCGATTCGGGATGACAATCCTGTCCTGTTCTTTGAGCATGTGCTGCTGTACTTCAACAAAGAAGATCTGCCGAACGATGAGTATATTCTGCCGTTAGATAAAGCTGAGACGGTGCGTTCGGGTAAGGACGTGACCATTTTGACCTACTCACGAATGCGCTACCACGTGATGCAGGCGGTGGAGTCGCTGGAGAAAAAGGGCTACGATCCTGAGGTGATTGACCTGATTTCGCTCAAACCGATTGACTACGAAACTATCGGCGAGTCGATTTGCAAAACGCACCGGGTGATTATTGTTGAAGAATGTATGAGAACGGGTGGCATTGCTGCTGAAATTATTGCCTCTATTAACGATCGCTTTTTTGATGAGCTAGACGGGCCGGTGATTCGGATGTCCTCACAGGATATTCCGACGCCTTATAACAAAGGCTTAGAAGACCTAACCATTGTGCAACCTGCGCAGATTGAGGAAGCGGTAGAGAAAATTATGCAGAACCGTCTGTAAATCTCATCACAATTCATCAAACTTTCGGTCTTGATTATCACGATCGAGGCTGTTTGGTATTAGGATATGTAACTGCACAGGAACCGTTAGATTGCAGTAGACCTTAACCTGCGCGAGGGTTAGGCTGTGGCAGATTTTGACTTGACCTACGTATAATTTATTTCTATTGATTTTATTGGGTAAGCACTTTGGGTAAGCAACGCTTAATACTGGCCGCTTTGCTGGCGCTCATCATCGCGGCAGTGGTCATCATTGTGCAAATTCCGACTCAGCTAGGGCTTGACCTGCGCGGCGGCACTCAGCTCACCATGCAGGTGCAAACTACTGAGCAAATTCCTAAAATTGACGAAAGGCAGCTGACGGCTGTGCGGCGCGTGATTGAAAACCGCGTGAATGGCCTGGGCGTTTCAGAGGCCGTGGTGCAGAGCGTCGGTCAGGATCAGCTCTCAATTCAGCTGCCGGGCATCAGCGATCCTGAGCAGGCAGAGCGTGTGCTCGGCGGTACGGCTCAGCTTGAGTTTCGCAATCAAAAGCCCAATACCGAAGGCGAGTTTTCGGCCCTGCAAACGATTGCGCAGCAGCAGCAAATTCAGCAGAAGGCGCTGGTAAAAAGTGGGGACGCAAAGGCGATCGCGGCTAATCAAGCTGCGAGCGCTGCCACTCAAAAAGACATTCTCGCTCTATTCTCTGACAGCAAACTCACGGGTAGCCAGCTCAAAGACGCCCTAGCCCGCCCAATGGGTGGCCCCGGCGGTGCGTGGGAGGTCGGGATCGAATTTACTAAGGAAGGCTCAGACCAGTTTGCCCAGCTCACTCGTGACATTGCAGGCACCGGACGCGGCATCGGTATCTTCTTAGATAACCAGCTAATCAGCGCACCGAGTGTAGAGGTGAAGTATGCGAAAACTGGGATTACGGGCGGCGGTGCTGTTATTTCGGGTCGTTTTGATGCGCAGTCGGCCCGTGACCTAGAAGTTCAGCTACGCGGCGGATCACTCCCTCTGCCTGTGAAGATTATTGAAAACCGTACCGTGGGTGCCACGCTAGGCCGCGACAGCGTGCAGCGCAGCCTGTATGCTGCCTTGTTTGGACTGGCGCTGGTGCTGGTGTTTATGGCGGTTTACTACCGAGTGCCCGGCGTGCTGGCAGACGTGGCGCTAGTCGTTTACGCTGTGCTGTGCTGGGCTGCCTATGACCTTTTGGGCGTGACTCTGACGCTGCCAGGAATTGCGGGCTTTATCCTCAGTATCGGCATGGCCGTAGATGCTAACGTGCTGATTTTCGAGCGCACCCGTGAAGAGCTGCGCGCCGGTAAAACGCTCTATCGCTCTGTAGAGTCTGGCTTTTTTCGCGCCTTTTCCAGCATTTTAGATAGCAACGTCACGACGTTAATCGCCTGTGGCGCACTGTTTTTCTTAGGAACCGGCCTGGTGCGCGGCTTTGCTCTAACGCTGGCAATTGGCGTACTGGTTAGCATGTTTACTGCCATTACCTGTACTCGCACGCTGCTGCTGTTCACAATTGCCCTGCCTCAGTTCCGCCAGCCCAAGCTTTACTGCCCTGGGGTTGATGGAGCGTCCAAAAGCGCCAAGAATCCTTCAGCTGCCTAGCCGTTTGCACCGCTATCTACTGCTTTCTAGACTGCCTCTTTGCTCGCTTTTCTGCCCGCCTCTTTGCTCGCCTCTCCAGTGCCTCAGGCCGATGAAATTCAAATGAAACTCAAAGTCATACAGCAACGAAAACTCTGGTGGTCTATTTCTGGAGCGATCATCCTGGCGGGTATTGCGGCCATGGTTTTTTCATGGATACAGTACGGTGCGCCGATTAAGCCTAGCCTCGACTTTGTGGGGGGGACTCGGCTTCAGCTTGTTCGCGACTGTAGCGTAGCGAGCAACTGCACTAGCCCGATTCAGACCTCTGCCGTGCAGAAGGTGCTTACCGAGCAAGGACTGGCTGGCAGCGTTCAACTCGCTGGCAGTGATGGGCAGGCGGTGGTGATTAGCACCAGCGACCTGGATGTTGACCAGCGCGATCGCCTGCAATCTGGCTTGGCAGAAGCCATTGGCAAAATTGATCCTACTTCCACTAAAAATGACACGGTGGGGCCGGTACTAGGTAAGCAGCTGCTCACGACAGGGCTATTATCTTTACTCATATCATTTGCGCTAATCGCGGCCTACTTAAGCCTGCGCTTTAAGCTCGACTACGCCATCCTTGCTGTCGTCGCATTGCTGCATGATGTGCTGATAACACTGGGCATTTTCTCAATCCTCAGCCTGGTTATTGGCTATGAAGCCGACAGCCTATTCATTGTGGCGTTACTGACTATTGTAGGCTTCTCTGTAAACGACACCGTTGTGATTTATGATCGCATTCGTGAAACCCTCACGCTTCATCCTGAGCATTCTATCAATCAAGTTGTGGAAGACTCGGTGAACGATACGCTGGGCCGCTCGATCAACACAACGCTGACCACAGTGCTAACTTTGTTGAGCATTGTGCTGTTTGGCGGCGGCTCGCTGAAATTTTTCGCCCTGGCCCTGATTACCGGCTTTATTGCGGGTGCCTATTCCAGCATTTTCATTGCCAGTACGCTATTGGCCTGGTGGCGCAATCGTTCTAACGGCGATGGCTTTGGCGGTGACGATGGCTTCACTGACGATCAGCTAAATGAACCAATAGACTCTGCGCCTGCGGTATAGGGCATCTTTAGTAAGACGGGTTTTGCTAGAAAAGTTGTGTTCATAAAAGGGTCGAATGAGTTTGTGGTAGAGCGGAATAGTGCTGAAGAAGATGGGGCGATCGCGTCAGAAATTGAGTCTCTACGACAGCACATGATGCGAAGCTGGTGGTGGGTTTGCTTAGGCCTTTGGCTAACGGTAGGGCTGCTGAGCCTGTGGTGGGTTCGCGCAGACTTACAGGAACTCAGAGAGTACTTTACCTGGGCAGCCGTGCGCTCCATGCTGGCGAACAATCGAGCGGCAGCCGTAGGAATAGGACTGTGTTACGGGCTAACGCTAGCGCTGCTGTATGCCGAAAGCCGTCACATTTTGCGAGGACTTTCTAAGGGCGAGCGCCAACAGCTTACCAGCCGCCTGAAAAAAATTCGTGCGCAAGGTTCCTCACATCCTCAATGGAAAATTATTCACTCCAGGAAAGCACAAAATACAGAGCGGTAAGGGTAAGCGTTACAAATCGAGAAGTTCTCGCCTACAGAGCAAAATTTTTATGAGAAAAATTCTGAACTTAGAGATGAACAAAGAGATTGTCGCAGTTACCCAGTAATAGGTTGTAAGAGTAGGTGTTGTGTCTGAACGCTTAGCTACTACCCTAATAAAACAACAGTTTGCTCAGGTGTCTGAATTCCCCGAGATGATGCCGAATCAAAAGCTGCTTGAATGAGAAAAGTAACATAACACCTGAACGAATAGCGGTTAGCTTGTCGGTCAAAAGTGTCGAAAGTGAGAGGTTATTTATCCCCTTTGGGTCTCACTGTAGGTTTGGGTCTCACTGTAGGGTAGGTTTCCAATTTTGATTGGCTTTATGTCCTGAATGTTGATTGTTCACAACATTACTTGTCAGCTTTTGAAGTCATTGGTGACGCTCAGATGCCGTATTGTGGTTGTGCTAAACCTGTACAATTTTTATTGCTGGAACATCAAAGGGTGATTTAACGAAACTCAATGCTGCGGGCTTACTGATATCGTTGTTGGAAGGCTTCAATACGATGGATTAATTGCACCCAACCAGCTGAATGCTCTAAAAGTCAGTCTTCCTAACACTTACTCTCATCTGAGATAAAGCTTTCATGATGGTTAAACTCCCTGTATGCAATATTGTGCTCAATCTCAAACGCTTCGTCTTGAGCTAGTTTCGAGTTCAGGGAATTATTGCGGATACCCAGGAAAATGGTAGTGGCGCTTGCTGCCATGGGTAAAAACTAGCTGTAGCCAGCTTCTATAATTTTTTACTTGGAATGAACCGCGTTTCGAGCTTTGATTAGCTTTTTGAGAGTACATGGAGTATCAACTCCTACATAGAAAAAATGTCCTAGTTAAGGAGATTGTATCCGGCCCACTCAAATTTTCAAGTCTATCTGTGCTCTATACGTTCTTTCAAACATGTCTAGAAGCATCCAATAACGCCCAACGGCTTTTCCCAGTAAAATTGCTCAAAAAGCAGTCCCTGCAAAGGCTGTAAACCTTGCAGGGACTGTGAAATCATTGATTTACTTAGGAAGCTGGTGACAAGACTCGAACTTGCGACCGGCTGATTACAAATCAGTTATTCTGGGCCTCTGAAAGCCTCTTATATCAGCGGTTTTGAAGGTTTTAGTTTTTGCAATTTTAGTCTGTACCCCAAACTGTACCCCAAAACAAAACTTAACCACTGTAAGCGACGACCCAACCGAGACCCTTTTCACATAGGCAAGCGCAGCCCATTGAATCGGGTGTAAAATGCTAGGCAAACCACTCATCACCCACAATGACCGATCGAAGCTCAGCAGCACGCCTGCATTTAGCTGATCTCAGTCAAGAGAAGTCAGAACGTCCCAGGTGGTCACTTAACGTTTGGGACATCTTGCGCGGAAGCTGCTGCTGTTTGCCTTGAAGACCAGGGACATTAAAAGCAGGTCATGCTCCAATTGGAGTTTGGCGCGCCTAAAATACGTATCGTTGAAAAATGCAGAACATAGACACCCTTCACAGAGCAGCTATGGAGCTAGTGGATCAAGCAGTGCTGGCTCGTCAGGGTGATGATGTGACAAGAGTTGCTGAGCTTACACTGGCTGCGTTTGATAAGGAGCGGGCGGCAGCTGATTTAGTTGCTGATAAGTTTGAGCTTGAGCCCACTCGCTCTGTACTACATCGTAGTGCGGCTACTCTTGCTGTTGAGTGTGGTAGATTGCGTGATGCAGAAAGATTAATTGGTCGGGCGCTAGCAGGTGATCCACCTAATGACATTGCAGATGAACTGCGCGATTTATTACTAGCGGAAATCTATTCTCAGCGTCAGGCTATTGGCCTATAAGGACGTGGATAGCTTGGAAAAACTGCTAGGTTCAGCTTTGTATAGGCAATAACGTCCAAAATTAATGCAGCAGCGTATTCAGTTAGCCACAGGTGGTGGAGAGATAGTTCCTGGGAGCATCTGCACGATGACTCAGCGACATCTGATGCAAATTGAAACGCTTTGGAAAAACATGCTGATAGAAGCTGCACAAGCTGACATGGGTTGGGATTGGGATTACAAACTACGTTTGGCGACGACCGATGACCGTTTGAGGCTTATGTCGTTGAACAAGAAGATGTCGTGCATGGTGTTGTACTGGTTGAAACGCAGTGGCATCGTTCGCAGTTGAGCTATGGCGGAGCCACTGCTTTAGAAAATCGCAGCCCTCTAGTGTACGTAGAGTATCTGGCTTCAGCACCGTGGAATCGTCGTAGCCTGGAAGATCCGCCTTTTTTCACAGGGATTGGTGGAGTACTGCTCTCTTTTGCTCGCCAGCGAAGTATAAATCTGGGATACGGTGGTCGGGTGGGGTTGCATTCACTACCTCATGCCGAAGCTTTTTATCGCCGATACAATATGCCAGATTATGGCCCCGATCCGGCTAAGGACGGGCTAGTATACTTTGAGTACGGTACTTTGTAGATGCAGCACACATTCTGGATATAGTGACAGAGCAGAGGTAGTTGATCGTGATGAATGAAAAAATCCTGACTGAGCAACTGAAGAAGACTGGCAATCTGATGGATTTGTTTAATGACGAAGCCTTTGTGCGAGAAGCTGCTGCGATCGAAACAGAGTGCGGTGGTGCGGTAGAAGCCGGGTTAGGGCTGAGAAGCTATGTGGCGCAAATTGAGGCCGCATCCCCTGAGGCTTTGAAGCGGCAGCGACAGTGTGTAAAAGTGCTATCGATTTTATTGCCAGAACTGCAGCAGTGGTTGGAAGGGTGGCAGCTAGGTCTGTGTTTTGAGGCTGTCTACACAGAAGCCGAGCGCCTTATTTATGAGCGTCTTGATGATTTCATGCTGGAACAGCAAGCTTGGATTAGTGAATTGCTCATTGAAAGTGAGAAAGGGTTGCCAGTAGGG
>JBGTGK010000191.1:0-4401 GCA_041746795.1 Phormidesmis sp. | reverse complement strand
CCTTTCGACGAGGGCTTTCAGCGTTTTCTTTGGCTAAATAGAATTTGTGATCATATATCCTGTAGTGGAAAACGAAGAATAGAAGGTCGAGGAGATAAAAATACCCTCTAGAGCGGAATTTGCCTAGAGGGTATTCTTTGTGGGGGATCTTGGGGATCGCTCGTCGTACCCCCTGATGACGGGCTTAAAGAAGCTTGTGTCAGTTGCTAACGTGTATCTAACGCATGGTGACAAACTCTTCGGCGGAACTAGGGTGGATGCCGACAGTGGCGTCGAAGTCGGCTTTGGTTGCGCCCATTTTGAGAGCGATCGCAACCCCCTGAATAATCTCTGCTGCGCTGTCGCCTACCATATGCGCACCTAAGACTTTATCGCTTTCGGTATACACAATCAGCTTCATCAAAGTCTTTTCATCTTTGTTAGGCAAGGTGTAATACATCGAGCGAAAGCGGGAGCGAAACACATGCACGTTGTCTTCTCCATACTGCTCTATGGCCTCATCTTCCGTGATCCCCACGCTGGCTGCCTCAGGCGTTGTAAATACCGCCGAAGGTACAGCTTCGTAGCTCATAATGCGTGACTTACCGCCGTAAAGCGTATCTGCTAGAACGCGGCCTTCGTTGATAGCCACAGGCGTGAGATTAATGCGATCGGTACAATCACCGATTGCATAGATACTGGGCTCGGCGGTCTGGCTGTATTTGTCGGCGGCGACCGCGCCCTTATGGGTTTCTACCGCCGTATTTTCCAGTCCTAGATTCTCTAACTTAGGGCTTCGTCCCGTCGCTGCAAGGCTCACCGCATCTGCGACAATCACGCGCTCTTCACCGTCGTTGATTGTGACCGTCACGCCATCGCTGGTTTTCTCGATCCCCGTAATTTCAGCATTGGTAATTAGCTTGATCCCCTGCTTTACCAGCGCCTCGTGCAGCTCGTTGCGAATGTCTTTATCAAACCCGTTCAATATTTGCTCTTTACGAATGACCTGAGTCACTTCAGTGCCCAGCCCGTTCATTACGCAGGCAAACTCACAGCCGATGTAGCCGCCGCCCAATATCACCATGCGCTTGGGCTGCTCGGTCATTTCAAACATGCCGTCGGACGTAATCGCGTGCTCAATACCTGGAATATCGGGCTTTACAGGTTTTCCACCCACCGCAATTAAAATTCGCTCGGCAGTGACTTTTTGATCGCCAACTTCTAGTGTATGGGGATCCAACAGCTTGGCATGAACCGGGAATAGTTTTACCTCAGCGTTGTCTACCATGCGCTGATAAATAGTGTTGAGCCGCTTCACCTCGTTGTTGACGTCGGTGATCATCTTGTTCCAGTTAAAGCTATTGGCCTGCATATCCCAGCCGTAGCCCGCTGACTCTTCCATGTACTTAGGAAATCGCGAGGCGTATACCATCAGCTTTTTAGGAACGCAGCCCCGATTCACGCAGGTGCCGCCTAGGCGATCGCTCTCAGCGACTGCGACCCTAGCCCCATACGAAGCGGCCCGCCGCGCCGTTGCGATCCCGCCTGAGCCGCCACCAATCACAAAAAGATCAAAATCGTAAGCCATAAATCGCTCCCTCGTCAGCCAGTATTGTCAGAATGAATAAATTAAAAATAGTTCAGAAGTATAAATGCCTTGGCAATAACGATCATAAAGGAAATTATATAGAGAGGGAAATTCATAACCCGCCCTGCCAATCGCCCACCCATCCCCGCAAAGGCAGGAATGGGTGCCGATCCGCAATGAAAGCTAGCTAGCTAATAGCTACTGTGCTTATGCTACGGCTGCGTCTATTTTCTTAAAGTACGCTTCTAGGTCATCCGAACCGCCAATTAAGCGCCCATCCATAAAGACCTGAGGCGTTGTGCCTTCACCTGAAACTGCGTACAGCGATTTGGTCGTCACGCCGCTGCCTAGCTCAACTTGCTCATAGGCCAGGCCGTGAGCTTCTAGCAAGTCTCTTGCCTTAGCGCAGAATGGGCAACCAGGCTTGCTGATTATGAACACGCGGTGGGGCTTACCTGCTTTTTCGTTAATGTAATTGAGCATTGTGTCAGCATCCGAAACCTCAAACGGGTCGCCGTGCACTTCTGGCTCAATGAACATTTTCTCGACGGTGCTATCTTTTACTAGCATAGAATAGCGCCAGGAACGCTTACCAAAGCCCAGGTCTTCTTTATCGACTAGCATTCCCATGCCTTCGGTAAACTCACCGTTACCGTCTGGGATCACGATGATATTTTCAGCTTCTTGATCCTTTGCCCAAGCGTTCATTACAAAGGTGTCGTTCACCGACATACAAATAACGTCGTCAACGCCGTTTTGCTTAAGCAAGGAAGCATATTCGTTGTATCCGGGTAGGTGCGTAGAAGAGCAAGTGGGCGTGAACGCACCCGGCAGTGAGAACACAACAACGGTCTTACCTTTGAATAAATCGTCTGCTGTCACGTTTACCCACTCGTCATTCTGGCGAGTGCGGAACGTGGTGTCGGGGACTTTTTTGCCCTCACGATTTTCTAATGCCATGAAATGGAATCTCCTGCTTGAATAATTAAGGAAAAAGCTGGGGCAGTGACTGCCAAAATACTTGCGATATTTGCTCTCTAAAGCATACTCGTTATGAGTACGTTTTGCAAGCTGGGAGGGAAAAAGCTGGCTCGAATCTATCTAAAGGCATAGTCTGCCTCTTTTAATAGGGCCGCACTTACCCCGGTAAAAAGTCGTCAGACCATAAGCCCTTGGACTCTAGCCACTGCCGATTGAAGATTTTTGACTGGTAGCGATCGCCGCCGTCACACAAAATAGTCACAATGGTGTGCCCTGGCCCCATTTCTTTAGCGAGCGCGATCGCTGCACCCACGTTGATGCCGACAGAGCCACCCATAAACAGCCCCTCCTTATATAGGAGCTGGTAAATCACTCGCAGGGCTTCGTGATCGTCTACTTGAATGGCGTCATCAATAGGCGCACCTTCCATATTGCCGGTAATGCGGCTGTTGCCGATGCCTTCAGTCACCGAATTGCCTTCGGGCTTAATTTCACCTGTTTTCACATAGCTGTACAGCCCGCTGCCCATCGGATCGGCTACGACGCAGCGAATACTGGGATTTTTTTCTTTGAAAAACATCGACACCCCAGCGTAGGTGCCGCCTGTGCCAGTAGCCGCCGTCCAGCCGTCTACCTTGCCGTCTGTTTGCGCCCAAATTTCAGCAGCGGTGGTTTCGTAGTGGGCCTTGCGGTTGGCGAGGTCGTCAAACTGGTTTGCCCATATTGCATTGTCCATTTCTTGAGCAATGCGGCCAGAGAGCCTTACATAGTTATTTTCGTTTTTGTAGGGCACGGCAGGTACGGGGCGTACGTCTGCGCCGAGGGTGCGCAGCAAGTCCATTTTTTCCTGCGATTGGGTTTCAGGGATGATGATGACGCACTTGTAGCCTTTGGCGTTGCAAATGTGAGCAAGGCCAATACCCGTATTGCCAGCAGTGCCTTCTACGACGGTTCCGCCGGGCTTTAGCCTGCCGTCCCTTTCAGCCTGCTCAATAATAAACAAGGCCGCTCGGTCTTTGACCGACCCGCCCGGATTTAGAAACTCTGCCTTGCCTAAAATTTCACAGCCGGTTTCTTCACTAAAGCTATTGAGCCGAATCAGAGGCGTGTTGCCGATCGTCCCTACAAATCCTGATTTAATATCCATCGCTGCGCACTTCGCCATTCAACCCCTTTATCGTAGTAGGTGGCGGGCGATAAGCGCAGGGCTTTGCTAGTGCGATCGCTAAAGATCTTAGGACAGAAAGCTCAATAGCTGCCAAAAATTCGGACTTCTTATACTGAATACTAAGCGCGTTGGTACTATTAGCACCCGTAGCACGTCAAATGAAAATTGACCTTCCACTGTTCGAGTCTATGTTGACGCTAGACGCAGCTATCAGGGCATGCTTTTCGAGAGATTTTGGGGGCGGGTTAGAAGCACTTGGCACAATATTTACAAGCAATATTTACAAGCTTGGATTGCTTAGAAAATGGTGGCTATCACTCTACACCTACAAACACGCTGTCTTTTGCTCGAACGGGAACAGACGGCGAACACTTTAGTTTCTTAGTTCTCAACGACTCTGTTGATTCTAGCTCACCTGTTATTTTCGGCTTTTAACTTATTTTCGGCTTTTAACTATGCGCCAGACGAACAAACGCAAGCAATACTCGACTTTGCCTCAAAAGCTTTGAACTTACAGCCATACATTTACACGGCTGCTAAGTTCTTAGCTTTGCAGCGCCGCTACCTGCCTCAGCTTCAGATGCCTGATGGCTATTATGAAAACCGAGCTGAGGATGCCGATTATCAAGTTAAGCGATCGCTACTCTTGCCGCCAAGGTAGCCTCATGAAGCCGAGTTAACGCCT